>NZ_LZMP01000041.1:0-26357 GCF_001691435.1 Gordonia sp. UCD-TK1
CGAAGGTCAGCGGTCCGTGGAAGCGGGCCGCGAGATCGTCGGCGGCGGCGACGTCACCGGTCACGGCCGCGTCGATCAGATCGGTCAGCACGGCTCGGGTCGACGGGTCCGGATCGTGGTCCCGCCAGTGCCGCGCGGTCGCGAACAGGTCGGCCCGGGTCACCGGATGCGGCGACCCGGCTCGACGCGGTCTCCCAATGCCACCCGGGCACCGCGCAGGATCTGCGTATCCATCCCGACCAACGTGATCTTCTCGGTCGGGACCGGGCGTGTCCGCGGGTGCCCGCCGATCACCGCGTTCGGGCCGACGCGCACCCGTTCGTCGAGGACAGACCATGCGACCGACGCGCCGGCGCCGACGACAACGTCACCGAAGATCACCGAATCGGCCACGACCGCACCTTTTTCGACGACCACCCCCGGTCCGAGAACGCTGCGTCGGACCGTTCCGTGCACGCGGGCGCCGCTGCTGACGAGACTGTCCTCGACGACCGCCCCGGCCTCGATACGCGCGGCCGGGCGCTGCGGCTGGTTGGTGAGGATCGGGCGGTCGCCGCGGAAGACGTCGAGCGACCCGGAGATGAGGTCGCGGTGCGCCTGCAGGTAGGTCTCGGGACGGCCGGCGTCGATCCAATAGCCCGGCATCGCGTGGGCCACGGTCTTGCCGCGGTCGACGAACCACGGCACCAGGTGTTCGCCGAAGTCGCCCAGGCCGGTGTCGTCCTTCGGGGATCCCTCGGTCGTCCGGCTCTCCAGGTACTCGAGGCCCTCGATGAGCACGGCCGGGTCGTAGACGAAGATCTCGGTGGCGATCGTGCGCGTGGTGGCGCGTTCGGGTTTGTAGCGGAACTCGCGGACGGTCCCGTCGCGGCGGGCTTTCACGGTGGCGTGCTGCGCGGCCTCGTCGAGCGGACACGTCGTGGTGACCACAGTGCATTCGGCGCCATGGCGGCGGTGGGTCTCGATGGCGTCGCGGAAGTCGAAGTCGTAGACGTGGTCGGCGCTCATGACGATGACCTCGGCCGGTGCGTGGGCGGCGATGCGGCCGCGGATGCGATACAGCAGGTCGGCGTTGCCGGTCGCGAAGCCGTCTTCGGTTTCCGGGGCGTCGGTCTGCTCCGGCATCACCACGCGCAACCCGCCGCTCGTGCGGTCCAGATCCCAGGGACGGCCACCCGCCACGATCTGGGTGATGGTCTCGGCCTCGTACTGCACGCACAACCACACGTCGTCGATGTGACTGTGGTGCAGGTTGGAGAGCGGGAAGTCGATGAGCTGATAGTTGCCCGCGAACGGCAACGCGGGTTTCGCCCGCCGATCGGTCAGCACCTCCATTCGCGAACCACGTCCACCGGCCTGCACGATCGCGAGAACCTCCGAATACCGCATCACCCCAGTCTGCCCCACGCCGCCGGGTTTGCCCGGATACCGTGGCCGACGGAACTCGACGACATGCGACGAGGAGGTACGAGCAGTGACGCGCATCCACCGGGCCGAGCACGCGACGACGGACGGTGTGGAGGTCGACTGCCTCGTGATCGGCGGCGGCATCGTCGGGCTGGCGGTGGCGTGGGCATTCGCCCGGCGAGGACGCGACGTCGTCGTCCTCGAGGCCACCGATTCGGTTGGCGCGCAGACGACCTCGCGGAGCTCGGAGGTGATCCACGCCGGCATCTACTACCCCGAGGGCAGCCTGAAGGCGGAACTGTGCGTCCGCGGTCGCGAGCAGTTGACCCGATTCTGCGACGAGCACGGCGTCTCGTGGGCGCGGCCGGGCAAACTCATCGTCGCCACCGACGGCACCCAGAGCGAACGCCTCGACGTCTTGCTCCGACACGGTCTGGCCAACGGCGTTTCCGACCTTCGACGGATCGGAGTGGACGAACTGCGCGACCGGGAACCGGCAGTCGAAGGCGTCGCGGCACTGTTCTCACCGTCGACCGGGATCGTCGACGTCGACGGCGTGGTGCGTGCGCTGGTGCGTGACCTGGAGGCACGCGGCGGCGCGATCGCGTTGCGCAGCAGGGTGATCGGCGGACAGATCGACGCACACGGCGTCACCGTGCACACATCGGACGGTGAATCGGCGTCCGCCCGGACGCTCGTCAACTGTGCCGGGATCGGCGCGTGGGAGGTGGCCCGGGCGCTGGCCGGTTTCAGCGGCCCGATCCCGCCGCGCTTCCTCGCCAAGGGGAATTACTTCGGGTTGTCCGGCGTCCGGGCGCCGTTCCGTCACCTCGTCTACCCGATCCCCGCCGACGGCGGATTGGGCGTGCACTTCACGATGGATCTCGCCGGCGAGGCCCGATTCGGCCCCGACGTCGAATGGCTGACGCCGTCCCCCGACGAGGCGACCGCCGGGGAGGAACTCGACTACGCCGTCGACGAGGCGCGCGCCGACGCATTCGAGCGAGCCATCCGCACGTATTGGCCTGAGTTGCCGAGCAACGCCTTGGTGCCCGCCTACGCGGGGATCCGGCCGAAGGTCGCCGGGCCGGGCGCCTCCGGCGACTTCGTGATCCAGGGCCCGCGGTCACACGGCATCGCGGGCCTGGTCAACCTCTTCGGTATCGAGTCGCCGGGCATCACGTCATCGTTGGCGATCGCCGACCATGTCGTCGGTCTGGTCACGCCCCCGACGACGTGACCAGACCGACCGGGAGCGCTCAGCCCTGGTGCGCCGCACCCTCTTTGGGGTGGTACTGGTAGGCAGCGCTTGCCTTCTCGCGAACCTTCATGGCCTGGATCGCGTCGTGATGACGCCGGGCGTGATAGGCCAGCGGGAAGTACGTCAGCCGCTCCGGCAGGGTGCGGTAGGCGAATCGCAGATTGCGATGAATCCGCTCGAGGTGACGCTGCTCGGCGTCGGACCAGCTCAGGCCCAGGATTTCGCGCACCCGCGGATCCATGACGCCGACGGTGGTCAGGTAGTTGAAGTTCTGGAACGGCACCGACGCGGTGGCAGCGGCCTTCTTCACGGCGGGGCGCAACGCCTTGGGCACCGACTTCGGGACCACGGGCGCGGCGCGCATCTGACCGATCAGTTCCAGCGCGACCGGGTGCCGGACGAGCTTGTTCTCGATGAAATCGTCGAAGTACTCGTCGAACTCCTCGAGGGTCTCGGGGTAGTTCTTCATCGGTACCTGGACGATCTTGGCGATGCGGCGGTTGTCCCGCAGGAGTTCTTTGCGCTCCTCGAGAGTGAAGTGCCGGCCCAGCACCAGCGGCGCGGCGGTCTCGATCGTGGGTAGCGCGGTGGCGATCACCCAGGCGTACGCCTCCGGGTTGAGTGCACTGATGTGCTTGCCCTCCGAGTTGCGCATCTGCAGCGGCTGGTGCAGCTTGCGGAGACGCTTGCCCTCCTCGAGAGCCTCCTGACCGCCGTAGGTCCAGCGCAGCACCGAGTCGGCGGAGCGGATCGCACGTCCCACGGGATCGGTGCGGAAGACTGAATACTTGTCGACGACATCGCCGATGACGGGGTGCATCACCTGCATCACGAACGCCGCCCCGTTGATCGGGAGGAACGTGTACATGCCGGTGAGCTTGGCGGTCAGCGAGTCCGGCGGGATCAGTTCGATCTCGTCGTCGCGGTGGTTGAGCAGCGGCTCGCCCGCCACGAAGTCACTCGCTGCGGGTTCGGACGCTGTCCGTTCTTCGTGTACCGCGGTCATGGTGCCCCCAACATCGGTCTCGGATACTACTAATTCGACAACATTCGTAGTCAGATTAGCGCAGGCGTTCCCGAAAACCCACCTTTTGTCGGATTTCGGCTACTGAAGCGAGTCGGGTCCGGCCTCGGGGCCGATGACCACGGTCCGCGTGGCGAGTTCGCGGTGGCGAACCGTGAAGATCCGCGTGCCCTTCTTGCGTCCGATGCGGACCTCGCTGAGATCGAGTCCGTCGGCCGTCAGACGCGCGTGGGTCGTGTCCACATCGGTCGACCGCCATGCCACACCCCAGAGCATGACCGGCGACGACGGCACCGGGTCGGCCGGCGGGCGGGGCGCGGCGACGACCTCGACGATCAGGTCGTCGCGCCGGAAGAACAGCTGACGGGCGTCCTGCCCGATCGGCTGGTCGAGACGGAAATCGAGGCCGAAGGTGCCGGCGAACAGCGCGACGGCGACATCGCGGTTGTCACAGGTGAAGACCAGGTGGTCGAGGCCGGTCAGATCGCCGTCGGCGGCGACTCCGGATTCGGGTCGTTCGGCGATCCCGACGGGACTGGTCTCACCCAGCGCTCCGAGGACGGTGTCCGCGAGCGGATACCCGCGCCGGCCGAGTAGACGCCGGGACGCCGTGATGTCGTCGACCGTGAAGTACACGTCGTGGGTGTCGGGCTCGCCGGCCGACGGCCGGATCGAGAGGGCGACGTTGCCGAGGTTCACCACTCGCCGGCCGTCGGCGCCCGTACCGACCTCGCGTCCGAGCAACCGCTGGTAGGTCTCGGCGGTCGTCGACGGGTCGTCGCTCGCGAGGTCGACGAGTGCGTGCGGGCCGGCGGGCGGAATCGTCACCGCTTCTTCTTACCCTTCCGACGACGAGCCGGCGCCGGCGGCACCCGTCGATGGATCAGTTGCGCTGAGCTGGTGATATGCCAAGCGCGGCAGGAGCACTCGTAGTAGCGCAGCTCCGGGGCGGTACCGACGAGGTGGCGGCGGAGTCGATCGATGCCCTCACGAGCGTCGGCCGGCGAGGCGAACGGCAGTTTGTCCGGCGTCGGGCAGGCTGGATAGTCGATGCCGGCGTTGCGCCGGCGTCGGGGTTGCTCGCGGAACGCCGTGCGTGCCTCGACATCGCGATAGAACGCTTCGAGATCGTCATCGGAGAAGGGCACCCGTCGATTATCCCCCGAGCCGCGCGCGGGCTGGGATCAGCGGGCCATCCACAGCCGACGGCGGATGACCTGGCGCATGCGGCGCAGCTCCGCAGCGGTCAATCCCGACGGCGGGTCGGTGTCGACGAGGCGGTCGACCTGGGAGAAGAAGTCCCGATCGGTGAGGCCGAACTCCTCGACGATCTGCCGGGAGGAGCCCCCGCCCAGGGAGTACCAGTCCGTCTCGAACTGGATCATCTGCTGCTGTTTGCTGTCCATGAAGACCACCGAATCTGCGTTTTCGACCTGAAACCCGGACCTGTGTCGCGGAGCCACTCGGCTTCGGCTCCTGCGTGACACACGTCACCGACGTCGTCATTTCTACACCTGTCGACCGACAGAAGACAGCAGGCGGCCCATGCTGATTCCAAAGGTCCCGCAGATGTTCATCGCACGTTCGAGGACGGCCGCGGAGAAGCTCAGACCGCCAGTCGATCGCCGGTCCCGGCACGCGCTTCGCGCCGGTTCGCGCGGATGCTGCTGGCGAGCGACGCGCCGATGAACGCCACGCCGACGAGCCCCGTGATCACCTCGTTGATCTCGATCTCGATGCTGATCAACAGGATTGCGGCCAGCGCGCCGATGGCCCAGTGCGCACCGTGTTCGAGGTAGCGGTACTCCTCCAGCGTGCCCTTGCGGACAAGGTAGATCGTGATGGACCGCACGAACATCGCGCCGATGAATCCGAGCCCCAACGCGATGATGATCGGGTCGGAGGTGATGGCGAAGGCGCCGATCACCCCGTCGAAGGAGAACGACGCGTCCAGGAGCTCGAGATAGAGGAACAGGAAGAACCCGGCCTTGCCGGTGGCGACGGTGACCGGGTGCGGACCGGAGCCGTTCGATCCGGACCTGTGTGATCCGGGCCCGCCTGATTCCGTCGCGTCCGATTCCGGCCCGTCCGATTCCGGTTCGGCCATGAACATCGAGCTGAGCCCGTCGACGGTGATGTAGGTGACCATGCCCAGGATTCCGGCGATCAGGACGGTCGCGCGGCTCTCGTCCGGCGCCAGGAACTCGGCGGTGAGAACCAGCGCGAGGGCGGCCAGTACGACCGCGAGCTGGTCGAGCTTGCCGAGCGTGGCGAGCGGCTTCTCGAGCCACGTGAGCCAGGTCTGCGGGCGCTCGGTGAGCACGAAGTTGAGGAACAGGAGCAGGAGGAACATCCCGCCGAACGCCGCGATCTGCGGGTGGGCCTCGGTGAGGATCGTCTCGTAGCTGGGCTGACCGTCGGCGAAATGCGTCTGCCCCTCAGGTGGCGGGTTCATCGCCAGGTCGAGCGCCTCGACGGGGTTGAGACCTCCGGTGATCCACACGATGACCAGCGGGAACAGGAGACGCATGCCGAACACGGCGATGAGCACGCCGACGGTGAGGAACATCTTCTGCCAGAACGCGCTCATCCGTTCGAGGATCGTCGCGTTGATGACCGCGTTGTCGAACGACAGGGACACCTCGAGCACGCCGAGGATGGCGCACAGGGCGAGGCCGGTCCAGCCGAGGTAGAGGTAGGCGACGACCAGGGCCACGAGCGTGACGACGAGCGAGGGCGCGAAGATGCGCGCGGTCACCGCAGCTTCTCGGCTTCCCGCGCGAGTTCGAGCAGCGTGTCGGTGAGGTCGGCCAGCACGTCGTGTTCGGCACCTTCGGCCACCGCGGTGCCGAGGTCCTCCGCGGCGCACCGCAGCGCGAACATCCGGTCGCCGAAGTCGGCGGCCTCCGCCGAGGAGAGGATCACCGCGTCGTCGGGAATGGATGTGCCCTCGAGCAGCGTTCTCTGCTCGTAGGCACGCTGCCTGCACGATCGCTTGCAGTACTTCCGCCGACGCCCCATCT
Source organism: Gordonia sp. UCD-TK1 (assembly GCF_001691435.1). Classification (NCBI taxonomy): domain Bacteria; kingdom Bacillati; phylum Actinomycetota; class Actinomycetes; order Mycobacteriales; family Gordoniaceae; genus Gordonia; species Gordonia sp. UCD-TK1. Next base: position 6,716 of record NZ_LZMP01000041.1, read on the forward strand.
CGGAGTCCACCATCGTGCGGCCGCACCAGGCGCAGGCGTACGGCCGACGCCGACGCGATGCGCCCGTTTGTACGCCGTGCGTAGTGCCTGGTTCCACACCGAGACCGTACCGCTGTCACGACCGGCCCCGCTCGCTGCGCTCCCGGCGGCGCACACACACTCGCCCCGCTCGCTGCGCTCCCGGCGGCGGCACACACTCGCCCCGCTCGCTGCGCTCCCGGCGGCGGCCCCGCGGACCGCCGTGGACAACACGGGTCGTCGCCGGTGGCGAACCCACGCAGGAATGCGCGTAGAATGTTCCTGTTGACGACCCGAAAGTCGTGCGCAGCGTTGCGCACGAACCTGGAATGCAACAGAGATCTCCCGGCAGACCGGGAGATCCGACGAAGTTGAGAGGAACCCTTCATGGCAGATCGAGTACTTCGGGGTAGCCGCCTCGGCGCGGTGAGCTACGAGACCGATCGTGACCACGACCTCGCGCCACGACGCATCGTCCAGTACCGCACCGACAACGGCGAGATCTTCGACGTGCCGTTCGCCGACGACGCGGAGGTCCCGTCGAAGTGGCCGTGCAAGAACGGCATGGAAGGCACCATCCTCGAGGGTGCCGAGCCCGAGGAGAAGAAGACCAAGCCGCCGCGTACGCACTGGGACATGCTGCTCGAGCGTCGCAGCGAGGAAGAGCTCGAAGTGCTGCTCAACGAGCGCCTCGACCTGCTCAAGCAGCGGCGCAAGGGCATCACCAACTGACACCCGCGGGCGCCCGACGCCCGGAACCGGACAGACCCGGCAGGACATCCTGCCGGGTCTGTCCGTCTGCTCAGCGGATCATCGCGTCCGGACGAGTCCCCAGCGCTCGAGGCGGCTCTGGACTCCCCAGCGGGCGACCATCGTGAACGCCTCGGACATCACGCCGCCGCTCATCTTGGACACCCCTATCTCACGTTCGGTGAAGGTGATCGGCACCTCCCGGACGTCGAAGCCGGCACGCACCGTGCGCCACGCCAGGTCGATCTGGAAGCAATAACCCGCGGACTCGACGGTGTCGAGCTGGATCTTCTCCAGCACGATGCGGCGATAGGCGCGGAACCCGGCGGTGATGTCGTGGACGCCCGCACCGAGGGCCAGACGGGCGTAGGTGTTGGCACCGCGGGAGAGGAACTCCCGGCGCTTGGGCCAGTTCACCAGCTTGCCGCCCGGGACATAACGGGACCCGATCACGAGATCCGCGCCGTCGTTGACGGCGTCGAACAGGCGGTGCAGCTGCTCAGGCGCGTGGCTGCCGTCCGCGTCCATCTCGACGATGACCGCATAGTCGCGGTCGAGTCCCCACGCGAATCCGGCGAGGTACGCCTTGCCCAGGCCGTCCTTGTCGACGCGGTGCATGACATGGACCCGGGTCGCCGCGTCGGCGCGGGCGAGGTCGTCGGCGACGTCGCCCGTGCCGTCCGGGCTCGAGTCGTCGACCACGAGGACATGCGCCCCCGGCAGCACGTCCTGTAGACGTCCGATGATGAGCGGCAGGTTGTCGCGTTCGTTGAACGTCGGCACGACGACGAGTGCGCCCGTGCCGTCGGCGCCGACCACGCGTTGCGGCGCGTCGTCGGGCCGCCGCTGCCCTGCCGTGGCGTCAATCCCCGATGCCATCGAGCTCCTTCGTGTCACCGGTCGCCCGTGCGGCGACCCTGCGTGGCCTGAGTGAGAACCTAGTACGCGAGCGCAGCGCAAACAAAAGCCCGGCCACCGCCACGATGATCGCGATCACCTCCGGCCAGGGGCCCAGGCGGGTCGCGAGGGTCATGTCCTCGTGAAGTGGCAGGCGCCCGGTGAGCACGTCCGCGGTGAATATGCCGGACTGTTGGCTGATGGATCCGTCCGGCTCGATGACGGCGCTCACCCCACTGGTGGCCGCGACGACCACGGACCGCCCGTGTTCGACGGCCCGGACCTGTGACATGGCCAACTGCTGATACGTCATCTCGGTCCGGCCGAAGGTCGCGTTGTTGGTGGGCACGAACAGCATCTGCGCGCCGTCCCGGACGGATTGCCGAGCGGCCCGGTCGAAGGCGACCTCCCAGCAGGTCGCGACACCGACGGTCACCGTCCCCGAGCGACCGGGCACGTCGACCACCGTGGGTCCGGTGCCGGGGCGGAAGTCTCCGGCCATGTCCGCGTACGACGAGAAGAGGCGGAAGAACGGCCGCCACGGGAGGTACTCGCCGAAAGGCTGGACGATGTGCTTGTCATAGCGGTCGACCGGGCCCTGCACGCCGTCCCAGACCAGGACCGAGTTGGTGGGTCGGCCATCGGGGTTGCGGATGAGCGTGCCGACCAGGATCGGCGCGTCGACGGCCTCGGAGGCTGCGGTGATCCCGGCGGCCGCGTCCGCGTTGTCCAGCGGCGAGATGTCCGAGGCGTTCTCCGGCCACAGGACGAAGTCGGGCTGCTCGGTCTGCCCGGTGTCGATCGCCCGGCCGTAGGACATCGTCGTGCGGACGTGATTGTCGAGGACAGCGCGCCGCTGGGCGTTGAAATCCAGACCCAGTCGCGGGACATTGCCCTGGATGGCACCGATCCGGGCCGAGGACGTCGCGATGTTGCGGTCGAGGCTGGCGGGGGTCGCCGCGATGGCCGCGATCGGTGCGAGCAGCGCGATGGCCACCGCGGCGGTCGCGATGCGCACCACGCCCGAGGAACGTTCGGTGGACGGCCCCGGGCCGTCGGCGTGCTCGGGGTCGGAGGCGGTCGTCGTGCGCCGGTACGCCCGGGTGAGGATCACGAGCAGCCAGGCGACCGCGGAGCCGAACAGCGCGACACCGGCCGACAGCCCCGGAGCGCCGAGCACCGAGGCCAGCGGCAGCAGCGGCCCGTCGACCTGACTGAATGCGGTTCTCCCCCAGGGGAACCCGCCGAACGGGAAGGCGGAACGGAGCGCTTCGACGAGCACCCAGGACAACGTGAACCACACCGGGGGCACCGGAAGCCGCATCGTCAGGGTGGCGATCGCGCCGAACAGCGCGAGGTAGACGGCGAGCACCGCGGCCAGGGCGAGCCACGGGAGCGGACCGACGTAGACGCCGATCCACGGCAACAGCGGCACGAAGAACGCCAGCCCGAAGACGAAGCCGATCCACGCGCCGGTGCGCACCCGGGGCGACCCGACGAAGAGTGCGGCGAACAACAGGCCGAGGCCGAGGACCGCGAGGAACCACCAGTTGCGCGGTGGGAACGCGGCCCACATCGCGACGCCCGCGGCGGCGGCGGTCCCGGTACGTGCGAGCCAGGACGCTGAGATCCGGGGTCGGGAGACCCGCGGGGGACTCACCCGGCGTCCCGGTCGTACAGGGTCCGGCCGCGATGCACGGTGCGCACGCAACGCGGGAGCGCGGCCCCCGGTGAGACGTCCGGCAGCGCGGGCACCCGCGACCGCGGATCGGTCGACCACCGCTGGACCTTCTCGTGGGATCCGGCGACGACGAGGTCGTCGACCTCCCACACCGCGTAACTCGCCGGGGCGCCGGGCGTCAGGGTACCGGTGACACCGTCGTTGACTCCCCCGGCCCGCCAGCCGCCGCGGGTCGTCGCGGCGAACGCGCCGCGCGCCGAGATCGCATTGGTCGGCTGATGATGGTGCACGGCGGCCCGGATGGTCGACCACGGGTCGATGGCCGTCACCGGCGCGTCTGACGAGAACGACAGCGCGACACCGGTTTTGGCCAGCATCGCGAAGTCGTTGAGGGTGGCCGCGCGGCTCGCCCCGAGACGGGCGTCGTACAGGTCGCCCGGACCGCCCCATTCGGCGTCGAACAACGGTTGCATGCTGGCGATGACGCCGCAGCGGGCGAGGACCTCGGCGTCGGCGGCGGTGACCATCTCCGCGTGTTCGAGCCGGTGCGCACAGCGGGCGAGCGCGGGCGTGCCGAGTTCGTCGGCGAGTTCGGCGAGTGCGCCGACGACCACACCGGTCGCGGCGTCGCCGATGACGTGGAAGCCCGCCTGGATGCCCGCGATCGTGCAGGCGCGCAGGTGATCGCGGATCTGGTCGGGGTCGAGGTAGCTGATACCGCTGGTGTGCGGATCGTCGGTGTATGGCTCCGAGAGCCACGCGGTGTGGGAGCCGATGGCACCGTCGATGAACAGGTCACCGCCCAGGGCATCGGCCCGGGTGATCGACATCAGTTCGCGGGCGTGGTCGGCGTCGGTGACGGCCTGGCCCCAATAGCGCCGGATCTCGACGGGATGGTCGAGTTCGGCGAGCGCGAGGAAGTCGTCCATGCCGCTGATGTCCGGTCCGCCGTTCTCGTGCACGGACACCACCCCGTGGGCGGCGGCCCCATCGAGCGCGCGGCGTTGTGCGCGTTCGCGATGCGCCGCGGTGACCAGCAGGCGGGCCGCGCCGCGGACGAGGTGGTGGGCCTCGGCGACCAGCGGCTCCTCCGGGTGATAGCCGACGGCGTCGGCCAGGTCCGGGATCAGGCGTCGCAGCGCGGTGGACGCCACCGCGGAGTGCTCGTCGATCCGGGCGAGGTAGACCGGCCTGGTCCCGACGACGGCGTCGAGCTCGGTGGTCGTCGGGAAGCGACCGTCGTCGGGTTCGGCGCCCGCCCACGTCGAGTCGTCCCAGCCGAGACCCCAGATGAGGTCGCCTCCGTCATGGGCGGACTCGGCGGCCACGGCCTTCTCCACCAGCCGCAGGCAGTGCGTGCGGCTCGACGCCTCGTTCAGGGTGAGGCCGTCGAGTCCGAGCCCGGTGGACGTCAAGTGGACGTGGGAGTCGACGAACCCGGGACTGACGAAGTGCCCGTCGAGGTCGATGACCTCGGCGTCGGGATGGAGTGCGCGGCCGACGTCGTCGGTCCCGACCCAGACGACGATTCCGTCGGTCACGGCCATCGCGGTCGCGTCGGGGGCGGCCGGCGAGTACACGGCGCCGCCGAGAAGCAGTTGGGTTGCCACGATCGTTCAGTGTGCCTTGCCGTCGGAGGAGGGTGGCGAGCGGTCCGGATACGTGCGTGTCGGCGGCGCGGGCGGCGTGGTGCCGACCGTCGGCTGATCAGGACCTGTTCAGCGGCCCTGCGGTAGGCCCCGGGTGTGCGGCGGTGCCGACGGCGACCCCGGCTCGGACGTGTCGGATTCCACGACGGAACCCTCGACGACGGTCGCGCCACGTCCGGCGCCGTAGACACCGGTGGCATACATCCCGGCCCGGTCCATCGCGGTCGCCACACGGCGGGCACCCACCGCGGCGACGGCCGGACGCATCACCCGACGGGTCGGCGGGAACAGCAGCAGGGTCCCGGCGACGGTCGACACGACGCCCGGGACAACCAAAAGGATGGTCGACACGGCGACGAGCGCGGTGTCGGCCAGCGGGGCGCGGGCGTCGACCTCGTTTCGCGACGCGCGGCGCAGCTCGTCGAAGACCTTGCCGCCCTGCCAGCGCAGGACGACGAATCCGAGGACCACGGCGGCGAGGCTGATGAGCACGGCCCAGCCGAATCCGAGGGTCATGACCATCGCGACGAACGCGGCGATCTCCAGCACGGCGTAGGCCGCGAACCAGCGGAGAGCCATGATGCTTCACCTGTCCTTCGGTGCCCTTCGGCACCCGTTGACGTCAGGGTCTGCGTGGACAACGAACGACGACGCGGTTTTGTCCCGGGGGGTGGTTTCGACAAGCTCAACCAGCGGTGGGCGGCTCAACCAGCGGTGGGCGGCTCAACCGGCAGAGGCGTCCTCGCCGCGGCCCTCGATGTCGCCCTCGGTCTGGAGGTAGACGGTGCGGAGGGCGTCGAGGAGCTCGGCCGGCGGTTCGCGCCACATGTCGCGTTCGACGGCCTCGAGGAGACGTTCGGCGATGCCGTGCAACGCCCAGGGGTTGGACTGCTGCATGAACTGCTGGTTCGTCTCGTCGAGGACATAGGACTCGGTGAGCTTCTCGTACATCCAGTCGGCGACGACGTCGGTGGTGGCGTCGTAACCGAAGAGATAGTCGACGGTGGCAGCCATCTCGAAGGCCCCCTTGTATCCGTGGCGCTGCATGGCCGAGATCCAGCGCGGGTTGACGACGCGGGCGCGGAACACCCGGCTGGTCTCCTCCGACAGCGTGCGGGTGCGGACGGAGTCGGGGCGGGTGCTGTCGCCGATGTAGGCCTCCGGCGAGGAACCGGTCAAAGCGCGAACGGTCGCGACCATGCCGCCGTGGTACTGGAAGTAGTCGTCGGAGTCGGCGATGTCGTGTTCGCGGGTGTCGGTGTTCTTGGCCGCCACGGCGATCCGCTTGTACGCGGCGCGCATGTCGTCGACCGCGGGCACCCCGTCGAGGTCGCGTCCGTAGGCGTAACCGCCCCACTCGGTGTAGACGCGGGCCAGGTCCTCATCGCTGCGCCAGTCCCGTGAGTCGATGAGTTGCAGGATGCCGGCGCCGTAGGTGCCGGGCTTGGAACCGAAGACACGTGTCACGGCCCGACGCCGGTCGCCGTGCTCGGACATCGCGGCGCGCACGTGTGCCGCGACGAAGTTCTGCTCGTCGGACTCGTCGTCGGCGGCCGCGGCGAGCGCGACCGCGTCGTCGAGCATGGTGACGACGTGCGGGAAGGCATCCCGGAAGAAGCCGGAGATGCGGACGGTGACATCGATGCGGGGACGTCCGAGTTCCTCGAGGCCGATGAGCTCGAGCGAGGAGACCCGCCGCGACATCTCGTCCCACACCGGCATGACCCCGAGCAGCGCGAGCACCTCGGCGACGTCGTCACCCGAGGTGCGCATGGCGCTGGTCCCCCACACCGACAGCCCCACCGACGCCGGGTATTCGCCGTGGTCGGTCAAATAACGCTCGAGAAGGGAGTCGGCCATCGCGCGGCCGGTCTCCCACGCCAGCCGTGAGGGCACGGCCTTCGGGTCGACCGAGTAGAAGTTGCGTCCGGTCGGCAGCACGTTGATCAGCCCGCGCAGCGGTGACCCGCTGGGTCCGGCCGGGATGAACCCGCCGTCCAAGGCGTGCAGCACCCGCGGGACCTCGCCGGTCGTCTGACGCAGGCGCGGGACGACCTCGGTCGCCGCGAAGGTGAGAACATCCCCGACCGCGCTGGGCAGTCCCGCGGTGGCCGCGGCAACTGCTTCGGTCGACCAGTCGTCCTTCGCGCAGGCGGCGACGAGTTCGCGGGCCTGCGCCTCGACGGCGTCGACGGAACCGCGTTCGGCCGAGCCGTCTTCGACGAGTCCGAGGGCCTCGCGCAGGCCGGGCAGGGCCGACGTGCCACCCCAGAGCTGGCGTGCGCGCAGCATGGCGAGGACGAGGTCGACCTCGGCGTCGTCGCGCGGGGGCTCGCCGAGCACGTGCAGCCCGTCACGGATCTGCACGTCCTTGATCTCGCACAGCCACCCGTCGACGTGCAGCAGCATGTCGTCGAAGACCTCTTCGTCGGGCCGTTCGGTGAGCCCGAGATCGGAGTCCATCTTCGCCGCGGTCAGCAGTGTCCAGATCTGCTGGCGGATCGCGGGCAGCTTCGCCGGGTCGAGTGCGGAGATGTTGGCGTGCTCGTCGAGAAGCTGTTCCAGCCGGGCGATGTCGCCGTAGGACTCGGCGCGTGCCATCGGCGGGATCAGATGGTCGACGAGAACCGCATGAGCGCGGCGCTTGGCCTGCGTCCCCTCGCCCGGGTCGTTCACCAGGAACGGGTAGACGAGCGGGAGGTCGCCGAGGGCGGCGTCGGTGCCGCAGTCCGCCGACATGCCGAGGTTCTTGCCGGGCAGCCACTCGAGGTTGCCGTGTTTGCCGACGTGCACGATGGCGTCGGCGCCGAAGCCGTTGTCGTGCGCCGCGATCCACCGGTACGAGGCGAGGTAGTGATGCGACGGCGGCAGATCGGGATCGTGGTAGATCGCGACCGGGTTCTCGCCGAACCCGCGCGGCGGCTGCACCATGATCGCGATGTTGCCGAAGGTCAGTGCGGCGATGACGATGTCGCCGTCCGGGTTGTGCGTGCGGTCGACGAACAGGTCGCCCGGTGCGGGACCCCAGTGTTCGGTGACCGCCGAGCGAAGCCCCTCGGGCAGGGTGTCGAACCACGACCGGTAGTCGCGCGCCGACAGGCGGATCGGGTTGGCGGCGAGGGTCTCCTCTGTGAGCCAATCCGCATCCTGACCGCCGGTGGCGATGATCTGGTGGATCAGCGCATCCGAATCATCGTCGGCGAGACCGGGAATCGCGTCCGGACCGGACTCCGGGCCGATGTCGTAGCCGGCGTCGCGCATCGCGGCGAGCAGGCGCAGCAGGCTGCGCGGGGTGTCGAGACCGACGGCGTTGCCGATCCGCGCGTGCTTGGTCGGGTAGGCCGACAACATGACCGCGATCCGCTTGTCGGCGGCCGGGGTCCGACGCAACCGGGCGTGCGCGGTGGCGATCCCCGCCACCCGTGCGCAGCGCTCGAGATCCGGCTGGTACCACGGCAATCCGTCGTCGTCGAACTCCTTGAAGGAGAACGGCACGGTGATGATGCGGCCGTCGAACTCGGGCACCGCCACCTGGGTGGCGACGTCGAGTGGCGACAGGCCGTCATCACTGTCCTCCCAGTCCGCGCGGGAACCGGTGAGGCACAGACCCTGCAGGATCGGGATGTCGAGTGCCGCGAGGCGTTCGATGTTCCAGGCCTCGTCGTCGCCGCCGGCCGATGCGGTGGCCGGGGTGGCGCCACCGGCGGCCAGCACCGTGACCACCAGGGCGTCGGCGGTACCGAGCAGCTCGAGGAGGTCGTCGGGGGCGGTCCGCAGCGACGCGCAGAAGATCGGCAGCGCGCGGGCCCCGCGGTCCTCGATCGCATCGCACAGCGCGGCGATGTACCGCGTGTTGCCCGCCAGGTGCTGGGCGCGGTAGTAAAGGACCGCGATGGTCGGGGCGTCGGGCCCTTCGTGGCTCGTCGACCTCGACGCGCTCCTTCGTCGCTCGCTCGGCCCGGCGGCTTGCGCTCCTCGCACCTCAGGGAGCAAAGAAGGGTCGGCTTGCGCTCCTCGCACCTCAGGGAGCAGAGCCGAAGCCTTAGGGAGCGGAGAAACGTCAGGCAGCGCAGAAGCCTCGGGGCGCGAGGAACGTTCGAGCACGCCCCACGCGGGCGTCTGCTGCGGGAGTTCGAAACCGTTGCCGGTCAGCAGGACGGTGTCGGACAGGAAGTGGTGCAGGTTCACGAGGTTGGCGACACCGCCCGCGGCGAGATAGTCGTGGGCCTGGGCGGCGACGCCGGAGGGCACCGTCGAGTGCGCCATCAGATCGGGGTCGGGCTGCTGCTCACCGGAACACACGACGAGCGGCTTGCCGGTCGCCTCGACCGCGGCGAGTCCGTCCTCCCAGGCGCGTACACCGCCCAGGATGCGCACGACGATGAGGTCGGCGTCGGCGGCGAGACGCGGGATGTCCTCGATCAGGATGCGAGACGGATTCGCACCGCGGTAGGACACCGACGCATCGGGCGACGCGCTGCCCTCGTCGGCCGCCGAGGCCGTGAGCAGATCGGTGTCCGAGGTCGAGAGCAGCAGGATCATCGTGTCTCCTCGCCGGGTTGTCGCGCCCGGTGCGTGTCGGTGCCGTGGGTGGCGGGTGCAGTGCGAGGGACTGGTCTGACTTCCGGATGTCCGGCCGATGCCGACCCCCGGTCACAGTGGCGCGACCGCGCCGGAATCGCACCGGCTTCAGCCCGCTCGCGGTGCGTTCAGCCTACGGCCACCACGCCCGCCGGTCGTAGGCTGGTGGGATGAACCAGCCAGCCCGGGCCGCCACCGACCGTTGCCCAGGGGTCTTCGACACGCACCCGGCGGCCGACGGCGCGCTGGCCCGTGTCCGCCTGCCGGGCGGACGGATCCGTCCGGACCAGCTGGAGATGCTCGCCCGGGCCGCCGCCGACCACGCCGACGGGCACCTGGAACTGACGGTGCGCGGCAACCTCCAGCTGCGCGGGATCACCGACGTCGAAGCCGTCGCGCAGGCCGTCGTCGCCGCCGGGCTCGCGCCGAGCAGCAGCCACGACAAGGTGCGCAACATCGAGCTCAGCCCCCTGACCGGCCGCATCGGCGGCGTCGCCGACGCCCGTCCGCTCGCCGCGGCCCTCGACGACGCCCTGCGGGCCGACCCGGCCGCGGCCACCCTGTCCGGCCGGTTCCTGTTCGGCATCGACGACGGGCGCGGTGACATCGCCGGACGACGACCCGACGCGTGCGCGGTGATCCGGGGCGACACTCCCCTGGCCGCAGATGTGCTCATCGGCGGGACGGCCGTCGGATCGGCCACCGGTACGGAGGCGATCGTCCGCGCGCTCATCGCGGTGGCCGCGGGTCTGGGCGAGGTCTCGCCCGGCGCCTGGCGGGTCCGCGACCTCGACGACGACTCCCGGCTCCGGCTCGCGGAACTCATCGCCCCGACGCTGGATCCCGTCATCGGGGCCGACTCGGACGCGGCACCGGTCGCCTCGGAGGAACCGATCGTCGGCTGGTTCGACCAGGACGACGGCGCGGTGCTGCTCGGCGCGGTCGTCGAACTCGGACGCTTGCCGGCCCGGCTGGCGGAATTCATCGCGGCCGTGCAGGCGCCGGTCGTGTTCACCCCCGACCGCGAGATCCTGCTGTGCGACCTCGGCGAAGGCGTGGCCGAGACCGTCGTCCGCGTGCTCGCACCGATGGGTCTGATCTTCGACGCCGCTTCGCCATGGGCCCAGGTCAGCTGCTGCGTCGGAGCCCCGGGTTGCTCGTCCGCGCATGCGCCGGTCCGGGACGACCTGGTGGCCCGGGTGCAGGACGGCGACCCCGTCGAGGAGCGTGAACACTGGGTGGGCTGCGCCCGTGGCTGCGGGTCGCCGGCCGAATCGCACCTGTCGGTGCAGGCCACGCCCGACGGCGGATACGAACGGCGGCGCCGTTAGGCTCGTTCCCACCATGACCGAGTACCTGCGTGACGGCGCCGCGATCTACCGCCAGTCCTTCGCCACGATCCGCGCCGAGTCCGACCTCTCCGCGTTCGCACCCGACGTCGCGACCGTTGTCGTCCGCATGATCCACGCGTGCGGCCAGACCGACCTGACACACGACGTGGTCGCGACGCCCGGCGTCGTGGCCGCCGCCCGCAGTGCACTCGAGGCCGGCGCCCCGATCCTCTGCGACGCCAACATGGTGGCGTCCGGGATCACGCGCAAGCGTCTCCCCGCGGACAACGAGGTGCTGTGCTACCTGTCGGAACCCACTCTCCCGGCCCTCGCCGAGAAGATGGGAACCACGAGGACCGCTGCGGCACTGGAGTTATGGCGGCCGCGCCTGGAAGGTGCGGTGGTCGCGATCGGCAACGCGCCGACCGCACTGTTCGCGCTCCTGGACATGATCGACGACGGCGCACCGCGTCCCGCCGCCATCGTCGGGGCACCCGTCGGTTTCGTCGGCGCGGTCGAATCCTGCGCGGCACTGGCCGAACGCGACGACCTCGAATTCATCACGGTCACGGGCCGGCGCGGTGGATCGGCGATCACCGCGGCCGCGGTCAACGCGCTCGCGACCCCGCAGGAATGATGGTGGACCCCATGAACTCTGACAGCACCGCAGCGGCCGGACGAGAGTCAGGTCCGGGCACGCTCTACGGCATCGGGCTCGGCCCGGGTGACAGCGAGCTGATGACCGTCAAGGCCGCCCGCCTGATCAGCACCGCGGACGTGATCGCGTATCACTCTGCGCGACACGGCAACAGCATCGCGCGATCGGTGGCCGAACCCTACCTGCGCGACGGCCAGACCGAGGAACGTCTCATGTACCCGGTCACCACCGAGACGACCGACCACCCCGGTGGGTACCAGGGCGCGCTCGACGACTTCTACGCCGAGAGTGCCGAACGTCTCGCGGTGCACCTGCGCGCGGGTCGCGATGTCGTCCTGCTCGCCGAGGGCGATCCACTTTTCTACAGCTCCTACATGCACATGCACAAACGCCTGGCACCGCTTTTCGACGCCGAAATCGTGCCCGGCGTCACCTCGGTGAGCGCGGCGTCCGCGGCGACCGGGGTCCCGCTCGTCGAGGGCGAGGAGACGCTGACCGTCGTGCCCGGTACCGCGTCGACCTCGGAGCTGCTCTTCCGCTTCCGGTCCGCGGACGCGATCGTGGTCATGAAACTCGGTCGGACCTTCGAGCGGGTGCGCGACGCCCTCCGCGAGGCCGGGCGTCTCGACGAGGCCTTCTACGTCGAACGCGCGTCGACGACCGTCGAGCGGGTGCTGCCGGCCGCCGACGTGAATCCCGCAGAGGTGCCGTACTTCTCGATCCTCGTCGTCCCGGGACGCCGCAACAACCCGATGTTCGAACCGGAGCCCGTCCCCGGTGAGCTCGTCGTCGTGGGGCTCGGACCGGGTCACGACAGCTGGACCACCCCGGAGGTCCGCGCGGAGCTGGCCACGGCCACCGACCTCGTCGGTTACACCACCTATCTCAAGCGCGTCACCCCGCGGCCGGGGCAGCGAGTACACGCCAGCGACAACCGGGTCGAGGCCGAGCGGGCCGAGTTCGCGCTCGACCTCGCTCGACGCGGCGCTCGCGTCGCCGTCGTCTCGTCCGGTGATCCCGGCGTGTTCGCGATGGCCGCCGCGGTCGCCGAGGTCGCCGCACAGCCCCGGTGGCACGAAGTGCCCGTCCGTGTGGTGCCCGGCGTCACGGCGGCGACCGCGGTCGCCGCTGCCGTGGGAGCGCCCCTCGGGCATGACTTCGCGATCATCTCGCTCTCCGACCGGTTGAAGCCGTGGTCGGTCATCGAACGGCGCATCCGAGCCGCACTCGGCGCCGACCTGGTGATCGCCATCTACAACCCGGGCTCGGCGAGCCGCAACTGGCAGGTCGGAGCCCTCAAACACACTCTCTCGCAGACGGTGTCGCCCGATCGCGTCGTCGTCCTCGGACGGGACGTCGGTGGTCCGGAGCAGCAACTCACCACGACCACGGTCGCGGACTTCGATCCCGCGGTCGTCGACATGCGCACGATGATCATCATCGGGTCGTCGGCGACAAAGGCCGTGTCGCGCGCGGCCGGAACGTTGGTGTTCACGCCGCGCAGTCACCACCCGGTCGACAGCGACGATCACACCGCCGACCACTCAGCCGGACAGCTCCTCGAGCCAGTTCCGGGCGGCACCGACATCTGAGACGACCGGCGTGTCGGGTTCGGCGGGCCGGTCGACCATGATGACCTCGATCCCGAGTTCGGACGCGGCCGCCAGCTTGGCCGAGGTCAGCGTTCCGCCGCTGTTCTTCGTGACGAGAAGGTCGATGTCGTTGTTCCGCAGCAGCTCTCGCTCGAAACGGTGATCATAGGGCCCCCGCGAGCGCAGCACCTCGTGATGCGGCGGAAGCGCTCCGGTCGGGGCGTCGACGACCCGGATCAGGAACCACGCCGAATCGATCCCCGCGAAGACACCGACGTCCTGGCGCCCGGTGGTCAGGAAGACACGTCTGCCGCGGGCGGCCACTTCACGAGCGGCAGCGGGCAGGTCGGGCACACGGATCCAGGTGTCGATGTCTCCGGGCACCCAGGGGTCCCGGCGCAGGCGCAACAGCGGCACACCCGCATCGGCGGTGGCTCGCGCCGCGTTGCGGGTGATGGTCGCGGCAAACGGATGAGTCGCGTCGACCACTGCCTGAATGCGGTTGCTCTGCAACCACTCCCGGAGCCCATCGGATCCGCCGAACCCGCCGATGCGCACCGGCCCGACCGGTAGACGGGGGTGTTTCACCCGGCCGGCGAGGGAACTGATGAACGCGATGTCGGTGTCGGCGAGGGTCGATGCGAGCGCTCGCGCCTCCCCGGTCCCGCCGAGGATCAGAACGTGCGGGACAGGATCCGGCGGGATCTGTTCGGTCACGACGTCGAGTGGCGATCAGCGCGGAGTTTGGTCATCCGCGCATGCGAGTACAGATAGCTGTCGGTGACGTCCGACCGGCGCGGACCGAGCACGTGACCGACGAAGATGACCGCGGTCCTCCGGATGTCGGCGGCGTCGAGGGCCTCGGGCAACCGGTTGAGCGGACACCGCACGATCTGCTCGTTCTCCCGACTAGCGAAAGCGACTGTGGCGGTAGGGCAGTCATTGCCGTAGTGCGGGGCTAGCGCCGCCACGATCTCCTCGGCCCGATGGGCTGCGAGATGCAGCGCGAGTGTCACCCCCGTCCGGGCCAGGGTCGCTAGGTCCTCCCCCGGCGGCATGTCCGTCGACAGGGTGGAGACCCTCGTGATCAGCAGGCTCTGGCCAACACCGGGGATGGTGAGTTCGGTGTCGAGTGCCGCCGCGGCAGCCGCGAACGCCGGGACACCGGGCACGATCTCATGATCGATTCCACGCGCGGTGAGTTCCCGCTGCTGCTCGGACATCGCTGAGTACACGGAGAGGTCACCCGAGTGCAGGCGGGCCACGTCGTGCCCCTTGCCGACGGCCGCCGCCATGACATCGATGATGTCCGACAACGGCATCCGGGCGGTGTCGACCAGTTCGGCACCGTCGGGACACAGGTCGAGCAGTTCCGGGGGCACCAGTGACCCGGCATAGACACAGCTCTGGCACTCCCCCAGCAGCCGCGCTCCGCGCACCGTGATGAGATCGGGCGAACCCGGGCCGGCCCCGATGAAGTAGACGGTCAACGGAGCGCCTCCGTCGAATCCGCGGCGGCAGCGTGGGGTGCCGTCTTCGCGACGGCCCACTGCACGATCGGCAGCGCGGGGCGCCAGGTGTGCATCGTGCCGAGCGGTGCCACGGTTTCGACCGACAGGCGTCGTAGGTCACCGCCGTGTCGGGCGTGCCAGCGCGTGACGAGCGTCTGATTCTCCACGGTCACCGCGTTCACGACGAGCCGCCCCGAGTCCGGCAGCCTGGCCCAGACGAGCGAGAGGATCTCCTCGTCCAGTCCGCCACCGATGAAGACGGCATCCGGTTGCGGTGCGTCGGACAGGCCGACGGGAGCCGGGCCCCGCACCGAGAGCCGATGCGCCACCCCGTGTCGGGTGGCGTTGCGTCGCAATCGATCAGCGCGATCGGGATCGCGTTCGAAGGCGACGACCACTCCCCGGTCGTCCGCGCGCAACCACTCGATCGTCACACTGCCCGACCCGGCCCCGATGTCCCAGAGGACCTGCGCGCCGGCCGGTTCCAACGCGCACACGGAGAGGGCACGGATCGTCGACTTGGTGATCTGACCGTCGTGTTCATAGGTGTCGTCCGGCCRGCCCGGGAGCCGGGACCGGCGGGGTCCGACGCAGTCGACGGCGACGATGTTGAGCGGGTCCCCGGCCCGGCGGCGCCAGGTCTCGGCCGTACCGGTGGCGATCTGTTCGGCGGGCCCACCGAGCTGCTCGAGGACGGTCATCGTGGACGCACCGAAACCGGCGTCGACCAGGATGCCGGCGAGTGCGGCGGGTGTGGTCTCGTCGCGGCTCAAGACCAGTACGCGAGCCCCGTCGGTGACCTCGCCGAGCACCACGCCCGGCTCGGCGCGCACCGCACTGACGATCCGGGTCGTGGCGAGGTCC
Organism: Gordonia sp. UCD-TK1; assembly: GCF_001691435.1. Taxonomy (NCBI): domain Bacteria; kingdom Bacillati; phylum Actinomycetota; class Actinomycetes; order Mycobacteriales; family Gordoniaceae; genus Gordonia; species Gordonia sp. UCD-TK1. The sequence continues at coordinate 22,248 of NZ_LZMP01000041.1, forward strand.
CAGCCCAGACGCGCACAGGCGAGGCTCGCGCTCGACACTGCCGGATACACCCGTACCCGGTCGGCACCGACGCGCGCGATGATGCTCGCACCGACGCCGTGGAACATCGGGTCGCCGCTCGCCAGGATGTGGATCGTGTCCGGGTGAACGGCGTCCGCGGCCTCGCTCTCGACCACTTCTGCGAGGTGTTCAGACATCGGCGACCGCCACGGTCGCAGTTCGGCGTCCAGTTCGGGCACCGCGCCGTCGAGGAGCGCCAGTTGCCGCGCAGCGCCGTAGATCACGCGGGCGCGGCGAAGTTCGTCGCGGACGGTCTCGCCCAGACCGGACCAACCGTCGGCGCCGATCCCGACCACCACGAACTCCGATGGGACGAACTCGGACGGGACAGACGACGTGACTTCGGTGTCCGGAGACGTCATCGGGGAAGTCTCCGCCACACGGCACGCGGCAGCAGTCGCATCCCGAAGAACAACGGACGCAACGTCCCCGGGATCCAGACCTCACCGCGGCCCTTGCGGTAGGCGTGAGCTACCGCGTCGGCGACCTGCTCGGCATCCCGCGACAGCGGGGCCGGCTTCACCCCGGACGCCATCAGGTCGCGGGTCATCGCGCCGATCACGAAGCCCGGGCGGGCCAGCAGCAGGCGAGCGCCGGTGCCGTGCAGCGCGTCCGCGAGTCCGCTCGCGAATCCGTCGAGACCCGCCTTGGTCGACCCGTAGACGTAGTTGGCGCGGCGCACCCGGACACCGGCGACCGAGGAGAAGACGATGATGGTTCCGGAGCCCTGCGTGCGCAGTACCGAAGCGAGCGGGGTCAGCACGCTGATGTGGGCGTAGTAGTCGGTGTGGGCGATCTGAAGTGCATGCGCCACATCGGTTTCGGCGCGGGCCTGGTCGCCGAGGATGCCGAACGCGATGATCGCGATCCCGATCGGCCCGTGTCGCTGCGCCAACGACTCGACGAGCGTTGGATGGCTGTCGGTGTCGTTCGCGTCGAAGGCGACGGTGTGTACCTCGGTTGCACCGGCATCGAGCAGTCGTGCGGACTCGGCCACGAGGTCGTCGGGACGGCGGGCCGCCAGGACGACGGTCCGCCCGGATGCGAGGCGCGCCGCCGTCSCGACGCCGATCTCGCTGCGGCCGCCGAACAGCACGAGGGCACCGGACGGGTCGGTGTCCGGACGCGCTGATGCCCCTCTGCTGCGTGACGCCATGGCTGCCAGTATCGCATCGGCCCCGCGACCGACCGTGTGCGGCGTCGCGGCTAGCTTGGTGTCATGCCTCGTACCGCCGCCGATCTCGGGCCCGATGCGCTCGCCTTCCTCRCCGAACGCCACCTCGGGACGCTCACCACGCTGCGCGCAGACGGCACCCCCCATGCCGTGGCCGTCGGGTTCACCTGGGATCCCGATGCCGGTCTGGCGCGGGTCATCACCTCGGACGGCAATCAGAAGGTCCGCAACACCGAGCGTGGTGGCTACGCGGCCGTCACCAACGTCGACGGCCCGCGATGGCTGACCCTGGAGGGACCCGCGACGGTGCGCCGTGAGCCCGAGCACGTGCGCGAGGCCGAGCAGCGCTACGCGGACCGTTATCGGGAACCCAAGCCGAACCCGCGCCGCGTCGTGATCGAGATCAGCGTGAGCCGGGTGCTGGGTTCGGCGTCGCTGTTCAGCTAGTGACGCGCGTCGGAAGTCGGATGATCACCGCACCTACGCCGGCGCTTGCGAGCGTCACGAAGGGGCTTCGCAACTCGTCTCGCCAGGACCCTTCGAGGCTCGTCGCTATCGCTCCTCGCACCTCAGGGGGCAGGGGTTGGGTCCCTATCGCTCCTCGCACCTCAGGGAGCAAGGGGTTGGTCGCTAACGCTCCTCGCACCTCAGTATCTGCGGCCTGGCGGCCGTCGAGGACTACGAAAGAACCCGTTGTGCTCGGCGCGAGCCCAACCACTGCTCCCTGAGGAGGCCGGAGCTTGCGGAGGCCGTCACGAAGGGTCCTGGCGAGTCGGGTTGCGAAGACCCTTCGAGGCTCGTCGCTAACGCTCCTCGCACCTCAGGGAGCAGGGGCAGGTCTTTTCGGATTAGGGAGCAGGGGGCAGGTCGTTCTCTCTGATTAGGGACCACCGACGATGCGCGCCAGCAGCGTGAGCACTACAACCGGACCAGTTCGTGCGGGCGGTTGTTCAGCGGCTCGCAGCCGTCCTCGGTCACGACGACGATGTCCTCGATGCGGGCACCCCAGTGACCGGGCACGTAGACCCCTGGCTCGACGCTGAACGCCATGCCGGCGCGCAGCGGGATGTCGTTGCCACCGACGATGTACGGCTCCTCGTGTACCGACAGCCCGATCCCGTGGCCCGTCCGGTGGATGAATCGATCGGCCAGGCCACGCTCCGCCAGGAGATCACGCGCCGCCGCGTCGATCGAGGACGCGCTCACCCCGGGCCGGACGGCGGCCACCGCCGCGCGTTGGGCCTCGAGCAGGGCGGCGTAGGCGTCGGCGATGTCGGCGGGCGGATCGTCGAAGCAGTAGGTGCGCGTCGAGTCGGAGTTGTAGCCCGGCTCGACCGGGCCGCCGATGTCGATCACGACGATGTCGGACCGCTCGATGACCCGGTCGGAGAATTCGTGGTGGGGATCGGCTCCATTCGGTCCCGACCCGACGATGATGAAAGCCGCCTCGGTGTGTCCCTCCTCGAGGATCGCGGCGGCGATGTCGGCGGCCACCTCGCGTTCGGTGCGGCCGGGGATCAGCCAGTCCCCCATCCGCGCGTGCACCCGGTCGATCGCGGCACCCGCGCGGCGGAGCGCGTCGATCTCCGCGGCGTCCTTGATCATTCGTAGTTCGCGGAGCACGTCGGTCGCCAATTGCGGTGTGGCGCGGGTGTGTCGGGCCAGCGGGATGACGTGGAGGGCGGGCATGGAGTCGGAGACCGCGATCCGCGGCTTCGATGGCAATCCGGCCAGCGCCAGCGCGTGGGCGTCGTCGCCGTCGACCCAGTCGGCCACCTCGATGTCGAGATCGCCGACCGCGGAGGACGACAGCGACGGGACCTCGAGCCGCGCGATCACCAGTCGGGGATCACCGGTAGCGGGGATCACCAGCGCCGTGAGCCGTTCGAAGGTCTCCGCCCGGGAACCGATCAGGTAACGCAGGTCCGGCCCGGGGGTGACGACCAGCGCGTCCAACTCCGCGGCGCGGGTGAGTTCGGTGGCGCGGCGGACCCGGTCGCGATACACCTGCGCCTCGAAGAGCGGCCCGGCTCCGGTCCCCTCGCCCGACGTCGCGACCCGTGCTGCCCCGCTCCCAGATGCCATGCGACGAACACTACCGCCGACTCATGACAGAGTGTGGGGGTGACGGATTCGTTGATGCTGCTCGACGGCGCCAGCCTGTGGTTCCGATCGTTCTTCGCGCTGCCGGAGAAGATGACCAGCCCGGATGGGCGACCGGTCAACGCCGTACGCGGTTTCGTCGACACGATCGCCAATCTCGTGGTGCGCGAACGCCCCACCCGCTTGGTGGTGTGCCTCGATCTCGACTGGCGCCCCGAGTTCCGCACCGACCTGATCCCCACCTACAAGGCCCATCGCGTCGCGGTCGCCGACGGTGGGACCGACGTCGAGGGCCGGGACATCGACGTCGAAGAGGTACCCGACACCCTCACCCCGCAGGTCGACATGATCATGGCCGTTCTCGCGGCAGCGGGCATCGCCACCTCGGGCGCCGTCGGTTGTGAGGCCGACGACGTGATCGGCACGCTCGCCTACGACGAGGCGAACGATCCGGTGATCGTGGTCAGCGGTGACCGGGACCTGCTGCAGGTGGTCGCCGACGATCCCGTCCCGGTGCGCGTCCTGTACGTCGGCCGCGGTCTGGCGAAGGCCGAGATGATGGGCCCGGTGGAGGTCGCCGAGAAATACGGCGTGCCGGTCGAGCGCGCGGGTATCGGCTATGCGGAGATGTCGATGTTGCGCGGAGATCCCTCGGACGGTCTGCCGGGCGTGGCCGGTGTCGGCGAGAAGACCGCGGCGAAACTGATCACCGAGTACGGGAGCCTCGACGCACTGGAGGCGGCTGCCGCCGACCCGTCGTCATCGGTTCCGAC
>NZ_LZMP01000042.1:0-22252 GCF_001691435.1 Gordonia sp. UCD-TK1
CTCCAGTCTGTACGCGGCGTTGGACATCGCGTCGGGAAAAGTGATCGGTTCGCTTCACTCACGGCATCGGGCAACAGAATTCATCGGGTTTCTCCGCAAGATCGACGCCGAGGTGCCCGACGAGCTCGACGTCCACCTGGTCATGGACAACGCCTCTACCCACAAGACGCCCGCGGTCAAACGATGGCTGACCTCGCACCCACGATTCGTTGTCCACTTCACCCCGACGAGCTCATCCTGGATGAACCTCGTCGAACGCTGGTTCGCCGAACTGACCACCAAGAAGCTCCAACGCTCCCCCCACCGCACCGTGAGAGCGCTCAACGCCGACATCAGAGCATGGATCGAGACCTGGAACGACAACCCCCGCCCCTACGTGTGGGTCAAGACCGCTGACCAGATCCTCGACTCCATCGCCCACTACTGCACACGAATTAATGACTCAGAACACTAGCTGCCTACGCCGAGGCGGCTCGTATGTCGCAGCCCGAACTGGTGGCTGCGTTGCGAGATCTGCTCGGCGCGCGGCTGGTCGCCTACCTGGGTCGGGTGAGCGAGACCCGGGCGGTGCGGCAATGGGCTGACGGCACCCGCACCATCGCCAACCCCGAGGACGTCGAACGGCTCCGGATCGCCTACCGCGCCGCCCGCCTGATCACCGAACGCGACACCCCCGCCGTCGCACAAGCCTGGTTCCAGGGCCTCAACCCGGTCCTCGACGACCGGGCGCCGGCATTGCTGTTGCGCGACGGCGAGCTCGCCGACGTCGGACCGCAAGTACTCGCCGCCGCCCGCCAATTCGCCGCGGTGGGATGAACCAACCACAGCCTTCGACGATCAGCACCCCGCACGGCCCGATCACCACCAGCATCCGGACTGCCACGCCCATATATCGAGTCGGATACGCGCCCAGCCCGTGGGAGTGGACACCATGGGAGTACGCCACCGACGACCGCTTCGCCGGCCGCTGGGACGACCCCGACGGGGGTGTGGCGCACCTTGTACTGCGCCGACACTCCCCTGGCCTGCTACCTCGAAGTCCTCGCCTTCGCCCGACCCAGCCCACAACTGATCGCCGAGCTCGACGACATCGTCGTCGACGAGGAAGACGAGCAGGACTACCCCGCGCTGCCGCCCGGCCACGTTCCGCGATCGTGGTGCGATCTACGGATGATCGGTCACGGCACCCTGACCGGACGGTTCGCGGTGCCCGCCGACCCGGACAGCCTCGCCACCCTCCGGACGGTGTTTCGGCCGCTCGCGATCCGCTACGGGCTCGATGACCTCGACACCGCCGCGTTGCGGGACGGCCGGCCCCGCGGGCTCACCCAGGCCATCTCCCGCTGGATTTACGCCCTCACCGACCACGGCCATGCAGCGGTCGACGGGATCGAGTTCGACTCCCGACACGGCGACCAGCTGCGCATGTGGGCGCTCTATGAACGCGCCGCCGACCCCGACATCAGCCCCACTCCGGCGTTCTCGACCACTCCCCCATTGACGCCGCGGATCCACAACTGGCCCGCGCCCTGACCCTCTTCGGACTCGAGTGGACTCCACATAACCGGCCTGAAACAGGCTGTGCCGCATCGTCGAACGAGCATGAGGATAGCTCGACCAACCGTGGTGGTCCTACGATCGTCTTCAAGTTCGGGATAGCGAACCTGCACCGCTACGCCGCCCACACCGGTGGACGCCGATTCCCAACCTCGTCTCAGCCGGGATGCCGGCCCGGCAGTTGCGCCAGTTCACGATCGTCGGCTCCCTGGTCGACCAACCTTGTCCGGGTCCGCTCCAACCACGCACGGGCCCACTCCGGGTCGGCCGCGGTCAGCATCCGATACTGTTCTGCCCATATGCGGCGCAGATAGTCGGGCGCGCCGGGCGAGTGCAGCCGATACGACGCCGCTTCGGCGATCGCCACCGCAACCCAGCTCAGAAACTCCTCTGGATCGCTGGACTGCCGGTCGAACATCACCGTGCCGCGTTCGCGGATGATCAAGTGCCACACACCGTCCGAGTCACGCACGCACGAGGGCGTCGCGTCGTCGGGGATGTGACCCAGGCGAGGCACATCGGACGGCTCCGCCGACATCGTCGCCGCGAGATCGGCTATCCGGCTGCGCATCTCGGGGTCGAGCTGGTCGTCGGCGCCCGACGTCATCCGGGGAAGACGCTCTCGAGCACACCCGAACACAGCAACCACTGGGTGTTGACGAAACCGCTTGTCTCGTTGAAACATCCGCGATGGTCCTCGATCAACCCGGGATCGAGGAGCTGCTGGTCGATCTGATATTGAATGCCGCCGCCCGGCTGACCGAAGCCCTTGGCGATACGTCCGATCCACACCTTCACCGGGCGCATGACCACGTACACGTGATAGTTGCAGAACTGAGGGTTGTCTTTGTCGACGAGGTTCTCCGGCGGAAGCGCCCGCCTCTTGTAGTGCGTGCCCGCGGGGGCCAGGAAGCGACCATTGGCGGGACCATAGCGATCTATCCGCTTGTTCGGGTTGAGGGTGGTCACCGACTTCTTGGCGGACCCGTCGGGGTTCAGCGTGTATCCGTCGTGGTCCGGATAGTCCCACTTGTCCCCTTTCCGATACGTCTGCAGGAACTCGCTCGGACTCAGACCCGCGAGCCGGTCGTAACCCCTCAACTGCGGACCCACCGGGGCATCGGTCGCCAGAATCTTCGGACCGAACAGTTCGTCGTTGTACAACAACTGTGCGGAACATCCACCCGCCTCCGGCCCGCCCAGCGATCCGAAGTCCAACGATCTCAGGGGATTCGGTGCGGCCGCCGCGACCCCTCCCCCGGACACCGCCAGCGCAAGACTGAAGAAGATGGCGAGCAGAGCATGGCGACGTTTCATGGCCGCGCCTTTCGATGGGTACGTCCGGAGGTCACGCAGTGCGGAAACTAACCGATCGACGACACGATGGGGCCTGAACTGCAAAGGTCCGACTCAGATTCGACCGGACGTCCCAAAGGGCTACCGCCGACGGTGTTCCGACGGCGGGATGCCGTAGCGCTTCTTGTACGCGGCCGCCAGCCGACTGGGGCTCGAAAAGCCCCATCGCGCAGCAACTTCGGCCACCGTGTCGGTGTTGTCCGGTTCGGTGAGGTCGTGGTGAGCCCGGTCGAGTCGGATGTCCCGCAGCGTCTGGGTCGGACTCGCACCGACGTGTTCGGCGAAGCCCTCCTGCAGTCGTCGGAGGCTCGAGCCGCTCAGTTCGGCCATGTCCGCCAGACGCCAGTCGCGTCCGGGATCGTCGTGCAACGCGTCGAGCACGCGCTTGACCATCCGCGGGCGCAGACCGGTACCCGCCTCTTCCGGAGAGACAGCGAGGAGGAACGCGCTGCTGATCGCGCTCGCCAGCTGCGGTCCGACCAGCGGGTTCGACAGGAGGTCGGCGGGTTCGCGCACCTGAGCCGACAATGCACGCACGAGCCCGAACCATGCCTGTTGGTCGGGTCCGGCGAGATCCAGCTGATCCGGCAGCCGCAACTGTGAACGCAGCGCCGACGCCCGGACCCGGTCGGCCTCACGTTCGAGGTACTCGGCGTCGAACTTCACCCCGACCACGACGCAGTCCGCCGACCACCGGGTGATCGTCGACGGGCGGTCCGCGGTGAAGACCGTGGCCGTCCCCTCCTCGGACGTCGTCTGCACCGATCCGGCGCGCGAGTCCAGGACGCCGCGGACCGGGATGTTGATCTCGTAGGCGCCCGGATAGTCGCAGGAGATGGAGACATCGGTCCCCCAGTTGAGCTTGCCGATCGTGACCGGTCCCAGCTCGACGGTCTGCAGGTTCAGATTCAGCTGATCCGGCGACGACAGCGCGGTCAGCTCATGCGGGAAGTACACCTCTTCGACGGCACGATGCGCCGTCTCCCAGTCGCTGGTCGATGTCGTGCTCCGCATGGACTTCTTCCTCGTACTCCGGTCGCGCAGGGTCGTGCATCTCGATTCAACCCGGTGACACACGACACTCGCCACCCGGTTCGGAGACTGCGATCACATTGCCGCGCGATCGGTGCCGCCGACGCGCGAAGCGTATCGACCGCCCGGTCGGCGGTCCCTAATGTCACCTCGCACCGGGTCGCCGACAACCTGCCGGCCGCCGCCCCCGGCTCTCGAGACGAACACAGCGGAGGAACCCATGACCAGCACCATGTCGTGGATCGACGACATCACGATGACCGAACTCGAACGCAACCCCTACCCCGTCTACGAACGGCTTCGCGCCGAGGCGCCGCTCGCCTATGTCCCGGTTCTCGGGTCGTATGTCGCGACGACCGCGGACATCTGCCGGTCGATCGCCACCAGCCCCGACTTCGAGGCGGTGATCACCAAGGCCGGCGGCCGTACCTTCGGACACCCGGCAGTGATCGGGGTGAACGGTGCGATCCACGACGACCTACGGTCGATGGTCGATCCAGCCCTGCAACCCCAGGAGGTCGACCGGTGGATCGACGACCTCGTCCGGCCGATCGCCCGCCGGTACCTGAGCGACTTCGAGGACGTGGGGCGCGCCGAACTCGTCGCCCAGTACTGCGAACCCGTCAGCGTGCGCGCGCTCGGCGACCTTCTCGGCCTTCAGTCGGTGAGTTCGGACAAGTTGCGCGAATGGTTCCACAAACTGTCGGCGTCGTTCACCAACGCGGGAGTCGACGAGAACGGCGAGTTCACCAACCCGGACGGCTTCGCCGAGGCCGACGCCGCGAAGCTGGAGATCCAGTCGATCGTCAATCCGCTGATCGACAACTGGATCGAGAATCCCGACGACAGCGCGATCTCCCACTGGTTGCACGACGGTATGCCCGAGGGACAGACGCGCGACCGCGACTACATCTACCCGACGCTGTACGTATACCTCCTCGGAGCGATGCAGGAGCCTGGCCACGCCATGGCCTCCACACTGGTCGGCCTCTTCAGCCGGCCGGACCAATTCGAGCAGGTCGTCGACGAGCCGAACCTGATCCCGCGCGCGATCTCGGAGGGCATGCGGTGGACGTCACCGATCTGGTCGGCCACGGCCCGGATCAGTACGAAGGACGTCGAGGTCGCGGGCGTCGACCTACCGGAGGGCTCAGTGGTCCTGATGTCGTACGGTTCGGCCAATCATGACCACTCCGTCTACGAGGCACCGTCGGACTACGACATCACCCGACCGCCGTTGCCGCATCTCGCATTCGGTGCCGGCAACCACGCCTGCGCAGGAATCTACTTCGCCAATCACGTGTGCCGGATCGGACTCGAGGAGCTGTTCGAGTCCATCCCGAACCTCGAGCGCGACAACAGCAGCGACGTCGAGTTCTGGGGTTGGGGTTTCCGCGGGCCGACGTCACTGCACACGGTGTGGGAGGTGTGACGTGTCCGACCCGACGACCCGGCCCGGCCCGACGACCTTCCGAATCGACGCCGGCAACACCTCGGTGACCTGCGGTGACGGACAGCGAGTTCTCGATGCCCTGTTGCGCCAGGGGGTGTGGATTCCCAACTCCTGCAACCAGGGCACCTGCGGCACCTGCAAGGTCCGGGTGATCGACGGCATGGTGACCGCCCCGCCTGCCCCCGACAGTGTCCTGTCCGACGCCGAGCAGCAGCAGGGATACGTGCTGTCGTGTCAGTCGACACCCATCACCGACATCGCCGTCGAACCGCCAGCCGCCGAGTGCGGCGAGCGCCATCACCTGTTGCGCGATGTCGCCGGAACGGTCGGTTCGATCACCGCGGTGGCCGATGACACCGTGTCCATCACGGTGTCACTCGACGAACCGTTCGAGTTCACGGCCGGCCAATACGTCGAGTTGTCGATCCCGGGCACCGGCCAGACCCGGCCGTACTCGATGGCCAACCCGCCCAGCGAATCCGACACTCTCGAGTTCCACGTCCGAAGGCAGCCAGACGGTCTCGCCACCGACCGGTGGATCTTCGATTCCCTGACGGTCGGGGCGGCGGTGTCCATGACGGGACCGTGGGGCGACTTCTGCCATCAGCCGGGCGAACCCGACGTCGGGCTCATCCTGCTCGCCGGGGGCACCGGTCTCGCGCCGCTGAAGTCGATCGCGAGAGCAGTACTCGACGCCGACCCCGATCGTGAGATCCACGTCTACCACGGCGTCCGCACCGAGGCCGAGCTGTACGACGTCGACTTCTGGCGCGCACTCGAGACCGAGCACCCGAATGTCCGGTACACGCCCTGCCTCAGCCGCGAAGAGTGGAGCGGCCGTACCGGTTACGTCGGTGACGCGATGATGGCCGACTTCGACTCCTGCCGCAACCACTCGGCATACCTCTGCGGCCCGCCCGCGATGGTCGAGGCGGGGGTCCGGGCCCTCAAGCGACGACGCATGCCGCCCCGGCGGATCAAGCGGGAGAAGTACACGCCCGCAGCGAGTCTCGTGACCCTCTGAGCCGGCCCGGAGGCACTGTTGTTCCGGTGCCGACGACCAGCTCAGGCCACGTCCTGCACATCCGCCGCCGACGCTCCGGAGATGATGTCGAGGACCCGCGGGTACTCGGGCGCAGTCGAGGTGACCACCGACCCGTGGTTGCCGCCACGGATGAGAACGGCCTCGGCGTCACCGCCGTCACGCACGACGGCGGCGACGTAGCGTTGCGAATTGGCCGGCGCGACCATCCGATCGGCGGTTCCGTGAACGGCGACCACGGGGGTGTCGGGATCGATGTTCTGGATGGGATCGACCATCGTGTACCGCTGCGGGACCTGCGCCGGGGTGCCGCCGAGGGCGGTCACGATCCGGTCGTCGCCATGCGTGGCCGCATAGGTCATGTCGAGTGGACCGGCGAGCGAGACGACCCGCGTCGGGCGAAACAGCGGCCGCGCACCGACCTCGTCGTCGTCCAGTTTGTGCCGGGTGCCGCCCCAGACCGCGAGTTGCGCTCCGGCACTGTGCCCGACAACCAGCTCGTCGTCGGTGTCGATCTGCGGGAACTGCCGGTCCACCACGACGACGTGGTCCAGGGCGCTCGCGACGTCCCGGAACGTCGTCGGCCAACCACCGCCCGATCCGACGCGGCGGTATTCGATGTTGTACACGGCCATGCCCCGATCGGCCAGGTCTCGTGCCAGCGGCTCGAAGACGTCGGCCCCGAGGGCGCTCTGCCAGGCACCGCCGTGGATGAGGACCACCAGCGGGATCGTGTCGACCCGTTGCTCACCCGCGGGCAGGTACAGCTCGGCCCAATTCTGTTCGGAGTCACCATCGTCCGGCGTCGGGTAGTCGAACCGGTGGACGGTCACCTCGTCGAGGTACTCGACCGGGGCGGCTGTGGCACTGCTGCTGGGGGTCGGGGTCGGCGTGGTTCCCGTGGAGCACGCGGACAGTCCCAACACGCCGGCGACGACGACCCCCAGTGCGATGCGGACGCGACGCGACGTGGCCGTCACCGCACGCTCAGCGGTACAGGCGTGATCGACGCGCCGCTACGCAGGGTCGCCGGCAGCGGTCCGAACCCGGGCCACAGATTCACCGGCACCGTGACCGTCGCGCCCGCGGGCAGCGAGATCGACGTCGGGCTGACCGCGACGCGATCGGTGAAGGTGTCGCTTCGTTCGACCTCCAGTCGGAGCCGCTGTGCCCGTCCTTCGGATCGAACGGTCACTCCCGACGGAGAGGTGGCCCCCACCGAGACCGCCGAGCCCGGGCCGATCGCCAACTGCGTGGTCTCGGTCGACAGTGATCGCAGCGAATTCTCGGTCGCGACTTCGAACTCCGCGGTCGACGGTGCCGACGAGGTCACCCGCATCCCGTGCCGGGCCGGATCGGCGTCGATGACCGCGACCGCACCCGCGGGCACCTCGAGATCACCCATCGCGACCACGCCGCCCGCGCTGAGCACTGTGGCGTCGATGTCCGCGGTCCGACCCGCTTCCACCCCGTCCACGACGATCCGGAACTTCCGGTTCGCGGGCACTGTGAACGTCGCGGAGTTGTCGTTGTTGAACAAGATCTTCTTGTCGACACCAGGGATCGCACGACCGGCGGGATCGGTGACCCGCACATCCCAGTCGACGTCGCCGACACCGCGCGCACCGCCGTTGTTGTCCGACACCATCACGACCGTCTCGTCGTTGCGCAGCTCCGGATCCTGATGACGTGCCAGGATCGGTGCCAGCGGAACAAGCATCATCTTGTTGGCCGGCGACCCCTGGAACAACAGTGTCGGCTCGGACGGGTTGGTGGCCGTCGAGTAGTACCAGCTGTTGGCAGCCGGGTCGGCGACGATCATCTTCTCCACGCCGGGGAAGTTGTTGTCGTAGACGACGATGCCGCGCTTGCCCTGCCCGAGGTCGCGGATGGCGATCGGGTTGATGGCGTGCCCGGCGCTCTGCTCCTCATCGGTGTAGATCGCCAGGACGTAGTTGTCGTTGCGCGCCCACGCCGAGCGCAGTCGGGACAGCGCCTCTGTGACGGTGACCTCTGACTCGAGGAGGTCGGTGGGCGGGAAGCCCTGGGTGATGAACATCCGCGCGATGAGTTCGTCGAGCGGCGCCGACGGGCCGATGCTGTAGACGGACTGCCACGGCATCGCCAGCGGGAACGGGTTCAACCGCTTGGTGGCATACAGTCCGGCCAGGGCGGCCATCCCGAAGCAGTGCCCGCCCGCCATCGACTCGTTGAATTCCTGCTGGACGAGCTCGGCAACCGTCGTCGGCGAACAGACTCCGACCACGATTCGGGCGCAGACCTCGTCACCGAAGACCGCCCGCATGCCCTCGATGCTCAAACCACGAGTGTGCAGAGCGTCGTTCGGCCCCCAGTTCTCGAACGAGAAACCGTCCCGTTTGACCTGGAAGTCGGCCTGCGCGACGAGCTTTCCGGCCTTGGGGTTCACCACGGGCGCCGCCTGCGACGGACCGGGGGCGACGATCGCCAAACCTGCGGCCACCGCCAGCACAAGTGCCGTCACCGAGAGACGCACCAGCCATCGATTACCGCGCGTGCCTGTGAGCATCGCTAAACACTAGCGGACAATTCAGACACCGCCCGAGTAGCCGGTGAATTCACCGGATCGATTTCTGAAATACGTCCCAAAATGTTTGTTGCGGCAGTTCGGCCCGCAATTCGGACCGAGCTGCCGCAACGTGATTGCGGGTTGTTTCGGGATTCCCCTACTTGACGCCCGAGAACACGTACTGCAGTACGGCCAGTGCCAGTTCGTTGTCCTGGATCGCCTGCCACAGGATGTTGTCCACCATGTTCGTCTCCGTTTCGATGTTCGCGTGAGGGGTCGGGTCCGGCACCGAGCAGGAAACCGTGGGTCGCCCCGCCCCGGCGCTGTCGATCCTACGTCGACTGCCGGGCGAGAGTTCGCCGGGCGATCCGCGCGACCGCCTCGTCGATCAGACGGCCCGCACTGTCGGTGGCCGCGGCGCCTCCCGCGGCGTCGAAGGCGGTCAGGACGTCGCGGGCGGAGGCGACCTCGGCGTCGGTCGGCGCCATCCCTGCTCGGGCAGGGGCGATCTGTCGCGGGTGGATGCAGGCGCGCCCGAGGAACCCGAGGGCGGTCAGCCGTCGGGTCTCGTCGGCGAAGCCGTCCGGGTCGTCGATGACCGGCGACGCCGCGCCGAGCGGTGGACCGATCCGCGCCGCCGCCGACGCGGCGACCACCTGCGAGCGTGCCCACAGCAGTTCATTGCCGACCACCGAGGTGACCCCGAGGTCGGCGGCGAGATCGACTTCCCCGATCTGGACGAACTCGACCCGCGGTCCGGCCGCGATCGACGCCGCGTTGCAGAGTCCGGCCCCGGTCTCGATCAGCGGCGACACCGGTGTGCGGGGTCGTCCCCACTCGGCCTCGAGCTCGGCCAGCATGGTGTCCACCCGCTCGAGCGTCGCCGCGTCGTCGACCTTGGGCAGCCAGACGCCGTCGGCGCCGGCCCGCACCGCCATGGTGAGGTCGTCGAGGAGTTCGGCTCCGGGGTTGACCCGCACCCAGACGGGGACGCCGTCCCGGTCGCGGTTCTCCAGCCACGCGCCGACGGCGATGCGTGCGGTGTCCTTGCCCGACAACGGCACCGCGTCCTCCAGGTCGAGGACCACGGCATCGGTCCCCGACCCGACCGCCTTGTCGAAGCGCTCGGGCCGGTCGCCCGGGACGTACAGGAAGACCAGCGTCTGCGTCATCCGACCGTGACGGTGCCGTTGACGAGCGCCTTGGCGATGACCGTGCGCATGATGTCGTTGGTTCCCTCGCCGATCGACATCAGCGGCGCGTCCCGGTAGTAGCGCTCGACGTTGAACTCGGTCGAGTAGCCGTATCCGCCGTGGATGCGCATCGCCTCGAGGCTCGCGGTGATCGCGGTCTCCGACGCGAAGTACTTCGCCATGCCGGCCTCGCCGTCGACGCGGGCACCCGAATCCGCCTTGGCCGCTGCCCAGTACGTCATCAGACGCGCCGCCTGCAGCTGGGTGGCGATGTCGGCGAGCTTGAGCTGGATGGCCTGGAAGTCCGAGATCGGCTTGCCGAATGCCGTCCGCTCACGTGAATAGTTGAGCGCGGCGTCGTACGACGCCTGCGCGATGCCGACGCTACGGCCGGCGATGTTCAACCGACCGATCTCGAGGCCCGACAGCGCCTGCTGCATGCCCCGGCCCTCGACGCCGCCGAGCAGCGTCGACTGCGGGACGCGCACCTCATCGAGGAAGATCTCGCACGACTCGGTGCCCTTGTAGCCGAGCTTGCCCATGTCCCGCTGGACCTCGAAGCCGGGCGTGGTGGTGTCCACCAGCAGGATGCTCATGCCCTTGTGCGCCGGAGTGGCCGACGGGTCGGTCTTCACCAGTACCGGAAGCACATTCGCGTGGCGCGCGTTGGTGATCCAGGTCTTGGTGCCGCGGATGACGTAGTCGTCGCCGTCCTTGGTGGCGGTCGTCTTGATGCCCTGTAGATCCGTTCCGGCCCCCGGCTCGGTGAGGCCGATTCCGGTGCGGCACTCACCACTTGCCAGGCGCGGGAGCCACTGTGCCTTCTGTTCGTCGGTGCCGTGGCGCGCGATCATCCAGCAGGACAGGTTGTGACTGCCGAGGATTCCGGCGATCCCCATCCAACCGCGTGCGAGCTCCTCGTAGACGAGGGTGAAGGACACCATGTCGAGTTCGAGTCCGCCGAATTCCTCCGGCGTGGTGATCCCGAACAGACCCATCTCCCGCAACCGGTCGACGATCTCGGTGGGATACCGGCCGGTGCGCTCCCACTCGTTGGCGACCGGGATGATCTCCTTGTCGACGAGCTGGCGCAGGGCGGCGCGGAAGTCGCGCTGTTCGGAGTTGAAACTGAAATCCATTGTGATCCTTGCTCTCAGGCGTGACCGGACGGGTTCGCGGCGGCAAACCCACGGCGAGATGGGCGTGGTGTGCGTCAGCCGGCGGCGACGATGGTCGTCGCGAGGGTGGTGATCGGTACGACCGACGATGCGTTCGGGAGACCGAACACCGCGTCGACGAGGTCATCGGAGGCATCTTCGCCACCGCTGTTCCCGCGGAACTTCGCGGCCACGGCGGCGTCGTCCATCGGTCGGCCCGAAGTGCCACGGCTGCACGGCACCTCGCCGACGACCCGGGAGCCGTCGGCGAAGGTGATGACCGCCCGGCCGGCGGCGTCGGCGGCCGGGCGGTCATCGGGCACGGTGGTGACCTCGACGAGTCCCGCGGTGGTCGCGACCTCGGGGCGCCCGATCGAGTCCACAGCGTAGGTGTCCACGGTGACGGCACCGTCGTGCACGAGGGCGGCGACGCTCCACGGCAGATCGAACTTGGCGTCGTAGGCGCTGCGCGGGCTGCGGGTACCGGTGCCCGGGCCGCAGACGATCTCGACGCTGTCGGGGTGGACGTCGACGGCGATGCTCGTGATGTTCCCCGGCGTGATCTCGCGACCCTGCTCACCGGCCGTGACCAGTGCGGCGCCGACCGCGTCGAGCGCGGCATGCATCAGCTGGCAGCTCGGGTACGGCTTGATGCCGATACTGGCACTCTCCCAGCGGGTTCCGAGGTCGGCCACGATGGTGTCGGGATCTATCTCGCGATCGGCCAGCGCACGGTACAGACCGCGGCGGCCTTCGAGCACCGACTCGGGTCCGCTCGCCCCGGCCACCGCGAGCCGCGCGGCCAGGACACCGCTGAAGCCCGCGTTCCCGGGGTGCAGGGTCTTGGTGTTCGCGCCGGTGTCGAGGAACTCGAGGAGCCCACCCGACGACGACGCGGCGATGCCGATCGCGTTGGTGAGCACATCGGTCCCGGCGCCGTACAGCAATCCGGCGGCGACGGCACCGGCGAGCGGACCGACGACGGCGGTGGCGTGCAGTCCGCGCGCATGGAATCCGTGGGGCGCGGCCGCGCCGAGACGGCACGCGACCTCGAGCCCGGCCACCAGCGCGACGACGGTGTCGGCGCCGGTCGCGTCGACCTCCTCGGCGACCGCCAGCACCGCCGGGGCCACGACCGTCGTCGGGTGCACCAGCGCGCCGGCGTGCGTGTCGTCGAAGTCGAGCGCATGCATCAGCACGCCGTTGGCGAACGCCGCCGCGGGGGACGAGATCGCCTCGGCATCTCCGAGCGGGTGGGCCTGGGCGGGACCGCCGAGCGCGCGAGCCACCGTCAACCCCGGTCCGCCCTGGTCGAGGCGCCGGGCCCCGATCCCGTTGCCGATGCCGTCGAGCAGGTGTCGGAGTGCGGCGCGGCGGGTGGTCTCGGGGATGGCGTCGATGCTCAGGCCGGCGGCCCAGCTCGCGAGTCGGCGGGCGGTCACGACGGGGCCTGACCGGAGGGGGCCTGACCGGAGGGAGTCTGGGCGACCGCGCCGAAGGCGCCGCCGTCGACGAGACCACGGACGTCGTCCGCGCTGTAGCCCAGCAGACCCATCACCTCGTCGAAGTTCTCGTTGCGATGCGGTGCCCGACGATACTCCGTCTTGTCCGTGCCGAAACGCACCGGCGAGGTCACCTGCCGGACCTCACCCCACACCTCGTGTTCGGTGGTGGCGATGAGACCGCGTGCGAGCGTGTGCTCCTCGGTGAGCGCCTGCTCGACGTCGTTGATCGGCCCGGTGGGAACCCCCGCGTCGGTAAGCAGCGACACCCAGTGGTCGACGGTCGACTCGGCGAATCGCTTCTCCAGGATCGGCAGCAGCTCGTCCTTGTGCTGTCCGCGGGCGGCGAAGTCGGTGAACCGCGGATCGTCGAGCAGCTCGGCCAGACCGATGGCCTCGGCGAGGCGCACCCAGAACTTCTCCTTGGCGCAGCCGACGACGAACCAACCGTCGGTGGCCTCGAAGGCCTGGAACGGCACCAGCGACGGATGCGCCGAGTTCTTGGTGCGACCCGGACGGTAACCGGCATTGAGATGCCATGCGGCCGGGTAGGTGAGCATGGAGACCGCGGTGTCGTACAGCGAGACGTCGCAGTCGCCGCCGACACCATCGCGGCGCGCGGCGTGCAGACCGGCCATCAGGCTCAGGGCGGCGACGAATCCGCCGGAGAAATCCACAAGGGACAGACCGGATTTCGTGGGCGGTCCGTCCGGATCGCCGGTGAGGTCCATCCAGCCGGCCAGGCCCTGCAGGATGTAGTCGTAACCGGGCTGCTTGGCGCGCGGACCGGTCATGCCGAAGCCGGTCAGGCTGCAGCAGACGATCGCCGGGTTGAGGTGTTTGAGATCGTCGTAGGTGATCTTGATCTTCGCCGGGACGTCGCCGCGCAGATTGGAGTAGACCGCGTCGCTGGTCCGGACGAGGTCCTCGAACACCTTGCGGCCGCCGGGGGTCGCGAGATCCAGTGAGAGACTGCGCTTGTTGCGATTGAAGGCCTCGAAGAACAGGGAATCCTCGCCCGAGTTGTACGGGGGGACATACCTTCCGACGTCGCCGCCGGACTGCGGCTCCTCGATCTTCAGCACGTCCGCGCCGAGGTCGGCGAGGTGGACGCTGCCGAACGGGCCGGCGCCGTACTGCTCGATGGCGATGATGCGGACGTCCTCGAGCGGCTTCATCCGACGCTCCCCTCGGTGGTTCCGGTCAGCTCGGTCAGGGACGGGGCCTTGACCTCGGGGAAGTAGTTCTGTCCGATGCCGCTCTCGCGGGTCGCGACCATCACCGAACGCTTCCAGGAGATGACGACCTCGCCGTCCTGGTTGATCCCGCGGGTCACCATCGACACGATCCCCGCGTAGGGACGGGACTGGGACAGGCGCAGGTCGGTGCAGATGCTCTCGGCGTAGATGGTGTCGCCGACGTAGACCGGGTGGGCCAGTTTGACGTCGGTGAACTGCAGGTTCGCGACCGCGTTCTGGCTCATGTCGATGACCGAGAGTCCGAGGACCAGGGCGATGGTCAGACCCGAGTTCACGATGACCTTGCCGTCGGTGATGGGATTCGTCGCGGCGAGGTGGGAGTTGAAGTGGTTCTGGTTGGTGTTCATCGACAGGCATGTGATCCACGCGTTGTCGGTGTCGGTGATGGTGCGGCCCATCGGGTGTTGGTAGACGTCGCCCACGACGTAGTCCTCGAAGAAGCGTCCGAGAGTGGCGGGATGGGTGGTCAATGGTCCTCCTCAGGGTGCGGCGTCGTGGAATGCACACAACGAGCCGTGACGCGGACCACCATAAACATCTGATCTTTAGAACGTCAAGGATCTCGTCATCCTGGCAATACCCTGAGTTTCGCCGCAGGTGTTGCCGAAACCCTCCGATGTATTGCATGATGCGCCGGAGCGCAGCTATGGCTCAGATCACTCCCGTCATCGGGGACACAGCTGAAGACGTCGGGGTGACGGCATGTACAGAGGAAGCGAGTTTCGATGAAGCGAATCGGCGTGGATGTGGGCGGCACGTTCACCGACCTGGTCCTGTGGGACGACGACGGGACGGTCACGGTGCACAAGACGCCGTCGACCAACCACGATCCCTCGATCGGCACGATGGACGGGATCGGGGTGCTCGCCGAACGCGCGGGCATCGACGTCGCGGACATCGAGATGTTCTTCCACGGCACGACCGTGGCCACCAACATCGTGCTGGAGCACAACGGCAGTGACGTCGGCATGATCACCACCGACGGCTTCCGGGACATCCTGCACATCGCGCGCAAGAAGCGCCCCCTGAACTACTCCAACTACCAGGATCTGCCGTGGCAGAAGTGGCAGCTGGTGCCCCGTCGCAACCGGCGCACCGTCGCCGAGCGGATGGACGCGGCCGGAAACGTGCTCACCCCGCTCGACGAGGACGCCGTTCGCCGCGAGGTGGGCCTGCTCCGCGAGCGCGGTGTCGAGGCCATCGCGGTGGCCTTCCTGCACGCCTACCGCAATCCGGCCCACGAGCACCGCGTCCGGGACATCATCGCCGAGGAGTACCCCGGCGTGTTCGTCTCGCTGTCCAGCGACGTCGCCTCGCAGTACCGCGAGTACGAGCGCTTCTCCACCACCGCGCTCAACGCGTTCGTCGGCCCCAAGACCTCCCGCTACATCGAGAACCTGGCCGGCAAGGCCAAGGCCGCACAGGTCGGCGAGGACGTCCACCTGATGACCTCCGCCGGCGGTCTCGTCACGTCGCGCAGCGCCAGCGAGGTCCCGGTCTCGCTCCTGACCAGCGGTGTCGTCGCCGGACTCCTCGGCGGCTGCTTCATCGGCAAGGCGTCGGGCTACCCGAGCGTCATCACCCTCGACGTGGGCGGCACCTCCGCCGACATCGGCGTCGCCCCCGACGGCAAGCTCCGCATGAAGCACCTGCTCGACACCCGCATCGGCGACTACCACGCGATGGTGCCGATGGCCGAGGTCGACACCATCGGTGCCGGCGGCGGATCCATCGCCAGCATCGACGAGGGCGGCATGTTCCGCGTCGGACCGCGCAGCGCCGGTGCCATGCCCGGCCCGGCCTGCTACAACCGCGGCGGCACCGAACCCACATCCACCGATGCGATGGTCGTCATGGGCTGGCTCCGCGAGGACAGCTTCCTGTCGGGAACCATGGAGGTCAAGACCGAACTCGCCACCGAGGCGGTCCAGACCCACATTGCCGACAAGCTCGGTGCCGACATCGAGCACGCGGCGATGGGCATCTTCCAGATCCTCGCGCACTCGATGACCGAGGCCATCTCGCTGCACTCGGTGCGCAAAGGCTATGACCCGCGCGAGTTCTCGTTGGTCGCCGAGGGTGGCGCCGGACCCCTGTACGCCTGGCAGATCGCCGAACACCTCGGCATTCCGCGTGTCATCGTGCCCGGCCACCCCGGGATCACCTCGGCGGTCGGCCTGCTGACCACCGATGTTCGCTACGAGGTGCCGACCACCGTGTGGACCTCGTCGGCCGAACCCGATCTGGAGTTGCTGCGTCGCGAGATGGACCGGCTGTCCGAGCAGGCCGTCGCCCAGCTTCGCGCCGACGGTATCGCCGAGCACGCGATCACTCTCGAGCGCAGCGTCGACTGTCGTTATGTCGGACAGGGTTACGAGCTCCGGGTGCCCGCACCTGCCGGCGACATCACCGACGAATGGGTCGAGAAGACCGCGGCCACCTTCCACGAGGTCCACGGCCGTACGTATTCGCAGCGCTTCGACGACAAGCCGGTCCAGCTGGTCAACATCCGCGTGACCGGGGTGGGCGCGGTCGAGCACATCCGCATCGCCGAGATCGAGAAGGGCGACGCGGACGCGTCGTCGGCGATCAAGGCCACCACCCGCGCGCTGTTCTGGAAGAACGACTCGGCCGATCCGGAATGGGTCGACACCCCCATCTACGACCGCGCACTCTTCAAGGCGGGCAACACCTTCGACGGTCCCGCGATCGTCCAGCAGTTCGACTCGACGACCATCGTCGGCATCGGACAGAAGGCCACGGTCGACGCCGTGGGCCACATCATCATCGAGAGGAGCGCCTGACATGGCGAAAGCTCTGATGCCCACGGACGGCGTTTCGCTCGCCGCCGAGGCCAACCGGACCTGGAACACCGTCGAGGTCGACCCGATCACCCTGCGCGTCATCGGTGGTGCGCTGAACTCGATGGCCAAGGAGATGGCCCAGGTCCTCTACCGGATGGCCTACTCGAGCCTCATCCGCGAGTCCGAGGACCTCGGCGCCGGCATCTTCGACGTCAACGGCCGCGAGCTGTGCGAGTCGGATTCGACTCCGATGCACTGTGGTTCGATCCCCGCGTACATCCGCGGCGTGAACCGCAAGCTCGCCGGCACGTACAAGCCCGGTGACGTGATCCTGCACAACCACCCGTATCACGGTGCCGCACACTCCCCCGACTACGGCGTGATCATCCCGATCTTCTGGGAGGGTGAGCACATCGGCTTCGCCGGCTGCACCGGTCACGTCTCCGACATCGGCGGCAACTTCCCAGGTCTGTGCATGGACGTCGTCGACGTCTGGGCCGAGGGCAAGCTGATGGACTCGATGAAGATCTACGACGGCGGCGTCCGCAACGACATGCTGATCCAGCACATCCTGGACAACGTGCGCACCCCGGAGCAGAACCGCGGTGACCTCGAGGCGCTGATCGCCTGCTCGCGCATCGGTGAGAAGCGGTTCGTCGAACTGCTGGAGAAGCACGGGCTCGACACCGTCATGAGTGCAGCCGACCGCTGGATGGACTACTCGGAAGAGATGCTTCGCAGCCGGATCCGGCAGATCCCCAACGGGAGCTACGAAGCACCGATCGGCTACCTCGACGACGACGGCAAGAACCGCGGTGTGCCGCTGAAGGTCGCGGTCCGCGTGCAGGTCGAGGACGAAGACGTCCTCATCGACCTCACCGGTTCCAACGACCAGGTGCCGACGGCGTTCAACGTGCCGTTCGAGGGTTCGGTGCTGCCGGTCGCGGTCAGCGCCATCCGCACGATCCTGCTCGACGAGCACCTCACCGAGGAGTTCGTCCCGCAGAACGACGGTTGCTTCCGTCCGGTGCGCGCCTACGCGCCGGAGGGCACGATCTTCAACCCGGACTTCCCGGCGTCGTGCTTCGCACGCTTCTCGCAGGTGAACCGCATCTTCGACTCGATCAACCTGGCGCTCGCGCCGGTGCTGCCCGAGCGGGCGATCGCCGGTTCATCGGCCGCCCTGTGCGCCATCGCCTACTCCGGTCTGGCCGAGGACGGCGAGTCGTACTGGGTGTACATCGAGATCAACGAGGGTTCCTACGGCGCCCGTAACGGCAAGGACGGCATGGACGCCGTCGACGCCCTGATGGCCAATACCCGTAACAACCCGATCGAGGAGCTCGAGCTCAACCACGCGATGCGTGCCGAGCGCTACGAACTCCGCGACGAGTCACCGGCTCCCGGCCAGTGGCGCGGCGGCATCGGCAGCGTGCGGACCTGGTACATGCAGACCGACACCTTCCTGGGGTCGGAAGCCGACAACCGGACCGACCCGCCCGCCGGCGCTCTCGGCGGCGGCGGCGGCGCGTCGGGATCCTTCGTCCGCAATCCCGGTACCCCGGACGAGGAGGTGCTGTTCTCCAAGGTGACCCAGGAGGTCATCCGCGAGGGCGAGCGTCTCGAGATCCGGATGCCGTCGGGCGGCGGCTTCGGCGATCCGTTCCTGCGCGACCCGTTCGCCGTCCTCTCCGACGTGTGGGACGAGTACCTCACCGCCGAGGAGGCACGCCAGGACTACGGTGTCGTCGTGAACACCGACGACTGGACGGTCGACGCAGCGGCCACCGAGCAGCTGCGTTCGTCGCGGGTGGCGTCCTGAACAGTTCGACAGGAAGGGCCGGTGATTCTGTCGCCGGCCCTTCCGGCGTCGGTGGCAATCGGCCCGCTCGCTCCGCTCCCAGGGCGGGCGGGAGTTCCTCTGCCGAAATCGTCTCGCTCGCTGAGCATTTGAACACGGTCATCTCGTGGGTGCCCGAGGAGCTCGGCGTCGATCCCGGGGTTGAGTCCGGCCCGCTGTCCGGGGTGCGGATCGGTGTGAAGGACAACATCGAGGTCGGCGGGGTGCGGTCCACCTGTGGGTCGAAGTACTTCGCCGACCGGGTGGCGGAGTCCGATGCAGTCTGTGTCGGTGCGTTGAAGCGTGCGGGTGCGACGATCACCTCGACGTTGAACCTCGCCGAGTTCGCGGTCGGTGTGACGAGTCAGAATTCGGCCTCGGGCGGGCCGGTGAACCCGTGGGACCCGACGCGTGTGCCGGGCGGATCGAGCGGCGGTTCCGGTGTCGCGGTGGCGGCGGGAGTCGTCGATGTGTCGCTCGGTACCGACACGGGTGGATCGATTCGGTTGCCCGCCGCGTGCTGCGGCGTGACCGGTCTGCGGCCGTCGGTCGGCGTGCTCGACATGTCCGGGATCTTCCCCGTCAGTGCGGACTTCGACACCGTCGGTCCACTGGCACGATCGGCCGCTCTGGTCCGTGACACGTTCGCGGTGCTCGCCGGCACCGATCCGACGCCGCTGCGGATCGGACCGCTGCGCATCTCGATGCCGTGGCCGTTCGTCACCGACGACGTGGATCCGGCAGTACGGAATGCGATGACCGGCGTCGCGGACCTGCTTCGCGAACTGGGTCACAGCATCGTGAATGTGCCGGTACGTCACAGCGAGTCGGCACAGGACGTCGTCTACACCCTCATCTACTCGGATCTGGCGGAGGCCCACGCCGAGCGGTTGAACGATGAGCCGAGCCGGTTCCAACCCGCGACCCGGGAACGAATCCGTCTGGGCCTGAGCATCTCCGACGAGGAGGTCGTGGCCGCTCGGCGACAGCGAGACGTGTTCCGTGCCGGGACCGCTGAGCTGTTCGGCGAGGTCGATGTGGTCCTCACCCCGGCGATGCCCGGCGACGTCCCGCCGCTCGGTGGAGGTGATGCCGTTGTGGCGCAGGCGCGTCGGATGGGACAGCTCACCTACCCGTGGTCGCTGCACGACGGTCCGACCCTGGCGCTACCGGTGGGCGTGCATCCGTCCGGCATGCCCATCGGGGCGCAGTTGACCGCGGCGAGAGGTGGCGAGGGAACGCTGTTCGCACTCGCCGATCAGTTCCAGGCGCACACCGACTGGCATCGGCGACTCCCGCCGGTCCGGGTCGGTGTGGGCTGAACTCGGGCGGGGCGGGCCTGCTCAGCCCTGGCGTCTGAGCAGGTCCATCTGCTTGTAGACGTCACCCAGGTGGTCGAGGTGGCGTCGCATGAGGGTCATCGCCGTCATGGAGTCCCGCTTCTCTACCGCATCGAGGATGGCGCGGTGGTCCTCGTCGACGCACTTCCAGAAGTCCTCGGGCGCGGCGTCGCGGCTGAATCGACTGCCGATGACGCGGAAGACCGGCACGGTGATCAGGTCGAGAAGCGGATTGTCCGCGGCCCGGAGCAGCACGCGGTGGAACTCCTGGTTGTTCGCATACACCTCCGGACCGATCTCGCCCGAGGCGTCGAAGATGGTGGCGCGCAACTCTTCCAGGTGTGCGTCGGTGTGGCGGTACGCGGCCACGCCGGCGGCCGGGACCTCGGTGAGCTGCCGGACCTCCATCAGTTGGTCGACAGTCACGCCCTCGGCCGCCGCGAGCAGCGTGACCCCGGCTTCGAGGTGAGCGCTCAGTTGGCTGATGTCGGGGGTGGCGACAAACGTTCCACCGGTGACCCCGCGCGTCGTGTGGACGAGATTCTCGCTGGCGAGCGACCGGATGGCCTCCCGGACGGTGCTCTGCCCCACGCCGAACTCGGCCCGCAAGTCTGTGTCGGGTGGCAGCCGGGTACCGGGGGTCAGTTCACCCGCCAGGATGCGTACGCGAAGCGCGTCGGCCACGACCTGGTACGCCGGGCGTCGGCCAGACTTATTCGCTTCCGTCACAACATCTTCCGATCGTGGATGGGGTGTGATCCAACTTACCAGATCGGCGAGGCGGAGACGACGCTGCGCCAAGGGTTTTCGGATGCGGCCTGGCGGGGGTGGACCCCGGCGTGGTCAGCTCCGGTACGTCACGCCGGTCGTCGGCGCCCTGCTCGTCGAGTCGACGCCTCCACCTCGGCAATCGCGGAACGGAGCATCTCCGCGAAGTGGCTCCAGTACGCGGCCTCGTCGTCGTAGAACCGGATGGTCCGCGAATCGGCTGCTACCAACCGGGCGCCGTTTGCTCGGCTCTGCCAGTTCTCCCACTGGTCCTCACACACTTCGAGATAACCGGCGAGCGTCGCAGCGTCGTGGTTCTGAAATGCAGCGATCCTGCTCGGCATCGAAGTCCCCTCGTCCCGGTGTCAGTCGTGCACACGCTATGCCGTGGGTACGACAATTCTGAGGTGCGAGCGAAGCGAGCCAACGTCTGCTCCCTGAGGTGCGAGCGAAGCGAGCCACGAAGACATCCCAGGGGTGCAAGGTGTCAAGCGGCGAGGTTGGCGCGGTGGTTCCAGGCGGTGTGTTCGTTGTAGAGGGTGCGGTGTTTGAGGCAGCCGTGGAGGATGCCGATGAGCCGGTTGGCGAGCGCACGCAAGGCTTGGGGGTGGGACTTCTTCTGATCTCGCAGGCTGTCGTAGTAGACGCGGGCGCCGGGACTGCCGGTCAACGCGCTTTGCGCCATCGCCATGGCGGCGGCGTTGAGGCGGGTGTTGCGGATATGGCGGGCCAGCACGACGTGCCCTTTGCCTGAGGCGATGGTCCGTGGTGAGGTGCCGGCATAGTTTCTGCGAGACTTGGCGGTGGCATAGCGTTCGGGGTCGTCCCCGAACTCGCCAAGCATCCGGGCGCCGGTGATGTCACCGACTCCGGGCATGGACAGGTAGATCTCGGCGTCGGCGATGCGCTCTAAAAGACTGGGCCATACTGGTTTCCAGTTGATCAATTTGGGTGTTGAGCGTCGTCAGCATGTTCACCGTCACGGTCACGGTCGCCGCATACGCTGCGGTAAGTGCCTCCGGTGCGCTCAGATGACCGCCCCCACGCAGGGCCTGCTGGATCTCGCGGGCACGGGTATCGGTATTGCGTTGGCGGCCAACCTTTTTCAGAGCTGATCGGATCGCCGCGACCGTCAGTGCCGCTCCCTGTCGTGGGGTGGGAGCGCGACGCAACACCGCCAGGCAGTCTTTGTGGGCGAGGTCGCCGCCGAAGGCATCGACCGCGGCCGGATAGTAGGCGCCCAGTTGAGCGCGCAACACGTTCTGTTGTGCTGAGCGCGCCCACACCAGATTCTGATGCGTACGGGCCATCACCGTGATCGCCTTGACCTCGACGGTGTCGGCGGCGACCAATCGATGATTGTGCCGGTCGGTCCGCACCAGATCAGCCAGCGTTTTCGCG
>NZ_LZMP01000043.1:0-17309 GCF_001691435.1 Gordonia sp. UCD-TK1
AGAGCTCAGATGGGCTCGGACTGTCTGTGGACGGAGCGATCTGGGCGGCCGTGTCGCGCAGGGCCGCGCAGATCGGATCGACTCCGTGTTCGTCGCGGAAAGCGGCGACGAACTCCACGATCAACGCTGTGGGCGGTCGATCTCCGCCGCAAAGAAAGCTGATGCCTGCTTCAAGATGGTGTTCGCCCGCCGCAACTCCCGGTTCTCCCGTTCCAGCTGCGCGATCCGCTCAGCCTCGCTGGTCGTGGTCCCCGGGCGGTCCCCGCCATCGATCTCGGCCTGCTTGACCCAGGTGCGAAGCGACTCCGGGTGCACACCGAGTTGATCGCCGATCCGTTTGAGCGCCCCTGGTCGCGTGGCTGGGTCCTTGCGGGCCTCCACCGCCATCCGCGTCGCCCGCTCCTTCAGCTCAACGCTGTACTTCCGTGGTGCTGCCATGCTCTCCATCCTTCACAGATTCGAGAGCCTCCGACAAACCCGGGGCGTTTCACGGTGCGGGTCAGTTCCACGAGTGTGTCTTGTACCCGCACTTCACGGCCTTGTGGGTCCAGGGTCAGCTCCCCCAGTGTCCGCGGGTGTGCTGTGTCTACCGCCGAGGTCGGGCGCGGACGGCGCAGCATGGCGTCGATGCGCGCCATCAGCTCACGAGGACGAAACGGTTTGGTGAGGTAGTCGTCGGCTCCAACCGCGAGACCGATGATGGTGTCGACCTCGTCGGCGCGGGCGGTGACCATCACGATGTAGGCGTCGGTGAAGGTGCGTAACTGCCGACACACCTCGACGCCGTCGATCGAGGGCAAACCCAGATCGAGGATGACTACCGCAGGACTCACCGTGCGTGCGGCGGCGATCCCCTCTTGGCCGTCGTGGGCGATGGTGACCACAAATCCGCTGCGCTGCAGGTAGTCGGCGACAACCTCGGCGATGTCAGGCTCATCTTCGATGACCAGCGCGTGTAGCCCGTGCGGTGGTCGGGCCGCCGGCCCACGAAGGTCGTCGTCGACGATGACGCGGTCATGAGGCACGTCCCTATGGTGGCGGTGGTTTACACGACCATCCAACCCCGCGGGCATTCTTGAGCAGATCTTGATCCCGACCGCCGATCAGCCTTGAGGTTGAGTGGGCAAGGTGGCGGTGTCGCCGCGCCGAACGATATGTCCCAGTTCCCTCTCACACTGTTGATCTGCTTTCGGCCCGGCGACATCCTGTCCATCGATGCAGAGGATGCCCGTGTGACTGTCTCCTACAGCCTCACCACCAGTGATCCATTCGCCACCACCTTCCCTGCCGAGGCCACATCGCGCCGTGCTGGGCTGAGTCGTCAGCTGGTCGGCGGCACCCCGGTACTGCGGATCGAAGAACCCTTTGCCGAGCACGGGCACGGTTTCTGGGCCAAGCTGGAGGGCTTCAACCCCGGTGGCATGAAAGACCGGCCGGCGCTGCACATGGTCGAACGCGCCCGCGCCCGCGGCGAGCTGGCCCCGGGGGCGCAGATCATCGAATCAACGAGCGGCACACTGGGATTGGGGTTAGCGCTAGCGGGCATTGTGTTCGGTCATCCGGTGACCTTGGTGACCGACCCCGGACTGGAACCGATCCTGCGGCAAATGCTCGCCGCCTACGGCGCCCGGGTCGATGTCGTCAGCGAGCCCCACCCGGTCGGGGGTTGGCAACAAGCCCGCCGCGACCGTGTGCGCGCCCTGCTCGCACTCGACGAGGCTGCGTGGTGTCCCGACCAGTATTCCAACCCCGACAACGTGACCGGTTACAGCTCACTGGGTGTGGAGCTGATCGCGCAGCTGCGCCATATCGATGTCCTGGTGTGTTCGGTGGGCACCGGTGGGCACTCAGCCGGTGTGGCTCATACTCTGCGGCAGTTCAACCCTGAGCTGGAAGTCGTGGGCGTAGACACCATCGGCTCGACGATCTTCGGCCAGCCCGCACAGTCACGGATCATGCGGGGACTCGGCTCGAGCATCTACCCCCGCAACGTCGCCTACGACCAGTTCAGTGAGGTGCACTGGGTGGCGCCGGCCGAAGCAGTCTGGGCATGCCGCACCCTGGCCGCCACGCAGTACGCCACCGGCGGCTGGAGCGTGGGCGCGGTGGCCCTGGTCTCGGGCTGGCTGGCTCGCACTCGTTCGGCCGATACGCGCATCGCGGCGGTCTTCCCCGATGGCCCCGCCCGCTACTACGGAACCATCTACAACGACGAGTACTGCCAAGCTCACGACCTGATGGACGCCCCAGCGCCCACTGCCCCCCACACCATCAACGATCCGCTGACCCAGGTCGCGAGTAGCTGGACCCGGTGCCCCACCATCATCGACCCCACTCACATGCCGCACACCGAGCCCACGAGCTGACCTATGCGACGCCTCTACCGCAGTTTCCGCAGCTTCGATCGCCCCAGCCAAGTGCTGATGGTCAACCAGTTCACCATCAACCTCGGCTTCTACATGCTCATGCCCTATCTCGCCGCCTATCTCGCCGGCCCGCTGGCCCTGGCGGCATGGGCAGTGGGCCTGGTCCTGGGGATACGCAACTTCTCCCAGCAGGGCATGTTCCTGATCGGGGGAACACTCGCTGACCGCTGGGGGTACAAACCGCTCATCATCGCCGGATGCCTGATGCGGGTCATCGGATTCATCCTACTGGCCCTGGCCAGTTCGCTGCCCGCGATCCTGATCGCCTCGGCGGCAACGGGATTCGCCGGGGCGCTGTTCAACCCCGCCGTCCGCGCCTACCTGGCCGCCGACGCCGGTGAACGTCGCATCGAAGCATTCGCCGTGTTCAACGTCTTCTACCAGGCCGGCATCCTGCTCGGGCCGCTGGTCGGACTGGCGTTGACCGCTTTGGATTTTCGGCTCACCTCCCTGTGTGCGGCAGCAGTTTTCGCGGTCCTGACCCTCGTGCAGATCAAAGCGCTACCCGCAACAACACCAGCCCCAAGCAACACCTCGATCATTCAGGACTGGCGCAGCGTCGTACGTAACCGGCGATTCCTGCTCTTCGCTGTGGCGATGGCCAGCTCGTATGTGCTGTCCTTTCAGGTCTACCTCGCGCTGCCCCTGCACGCCGACCGCATAGCGGACAACCCCACCCTCGCCACCAGCATTGTCACCGCAATGTTTGTGGTGACCGGTCTGGTGGCCATCGCCGGACAGCTACGCATCACCGCATGGTTCGGCAACCGCTGGGGCAGTACCGGCAGCCTGAGCGTGGGAATGACACTGATGGCTGCAGCTTTCCTGCCCCTAGTCGCCAGCGCCGCAACGCATCAGCGCAACATCGCCCTCAACATCGCCGCACTGCTACTCACCGCAGCCCTGCTCGCCGCCGCCACCGCAGCAGTGTTCCCATTCGAAATGGACACTGTGGTGGGACTGGCCCGCGGCACGCTTGTCGCCACCCACTACGGGCTCTACAACACCATCGTCGGGATCGGGATTCTGCTCGGCAATGCCGCGACCGGGTGGCTGTTCAGCGCGGCCACCACCCGCGACATGCCCGAACTGGTGTGGATCGCTTTGGTCCTCACCGGCATAGCGGCGGCCTCCGCCCTGTTGATGTTGCACCGCCGCGGATGGCTCAGCGTCTCCGCCCCCACCGAAGCTCAACCCACCTCCACCCATTGATTACCCTAGGGGGGTAGGGTATAAAGGTGGTGTGGCGAGACGCCACAGCGGCAGGCCTCCTGAGGGTCGTCGGCACCACTGCTGTACCGAAAGGGCACATCTCATGAGCACATCGACAGTGATCGTCTCCGGAATGACGTGTGGGCACTGCGCGTCGTCGGTGCGTGAAGAAGTCGGAGCACTGGCCGGCGTGACCGACGTCGAGGTCGACGTGGCCAGCGGGCAAGTCACCATCTCCAGCTCGGCCCCGATCGAGCCCGACGCGATCCGCGTCGCGGTCGAAGAGGCCGGCTACCACCTGGCGCAGTAGCCGATGAGGGGCTGAAGTGTCTGCCCACTGGCGACTTCAGCCCTTCTCCGGGCGGCGTGTGTGTCGCCACCACCGATGACAGGAATCCAGCGATGAATGTTCCAACCAAGCTCGGCGTCTTCGCTGCGGCTCTGCTGATAGTTTTCGCCGCGGCCTATGCCATCGCCGCGGGTGTCGCACCCGATCGGCCACGACCGTCGTCGGCCGAGTCCACCCATGTCGGCCACACTGCCCAACCGTCATCATCTGCGTCCCCCGGTGCCGATCAGGTTCGCGGGGTTTCGCTGGCAGCAGGCGGCTTCATCCTGGGAAATGTGGTGGCACCCCATGCGCCCGGGATGCAAGCACCGCTGAGCTTTGAGATCCTCGACGCCGCCGGGGCCGCGGTCACCGACTTCGCCACCGAGCACGACAAGCAGCTGCACCTGATCGTCGTCCGCGCGGATGGCGCCTACTTTCGACACGTGCACCCCACTCTCTCGCCCGAAGGGCGCTGGTCGCTGCCCTGGCAGTGGGCGACGGGAGGCAGCTACCGGATCTATGCCGACTTCGTGCCCGCCGCCACCGGTCAACCCCTCACCCTGACCAGCACCGTCGAAGTCAGCGGTGACTACCAGCCGGCCCCAGCCGCCGCCGAATCACGACAGTCATCCGTCGACGGGTTCGACATCGAGCTGGCCGGGCACCTGCGCGCGGGAGCCGAGTCCGAATTGACCGTCACCGTGCGGCGAGCAGGACAACCGGTCACTACCTTGCAGCCGTATCTGGGCGCTTTCGGTCACTTGGTGGCTCTGCGTCAGGGCGACCTGGCCTACCTGCATGTTCACCCTGAGGGCGCGGCACCGACCGCCGGTCAACTCGCGGGACCACAGGTCCGCTTCGCCACCACCGCCCCCACCCCGGGCCGCTATCTGCTCTACCTCGACTTCCAGGTCGACGGCGCTGTGCACACCGCCACCTTCGTTCTCGACGCCCCCACCGGCGCCCCGGCCCCGACAACCAACTCCACGGCCCCCTCGGCCGATCCGCACGCCGGACACTAACTCGCTAACCAGCGCCACCCCGGGGCCACTGCACCGAGGCACTGCGCCGAGGCGCTCACCCTTCGAGGAACTTCCGCATGACCACCTCAGCTCCGATCCACCCACCTGCGGCCACCGCCGAGCAGACAGGCACCGTCGATGTCGAACTCGCCGTGTCGGGCATGACGTGTGCCTCGTGCGCGGCACGCATCGAACGCACACTGAACAAACTCGACGGAGTGAGCGCCTCGGTGAACTACGCCACCGAAAAAGCTCACGTCAGCGCACGCGCCGGTGTCGACCCCCACCTGCTGATCGAGACCATCGAACAGGCCGGGTACCGCGCTGCGCTGCCCGCCATTCCCACAGGCGCCGACCCCGACGACGACCCTTCGGACGACGACGGGGAGCTCGTGGCCTTGCGTCACCGACTGATCGGTGCGGTGGTTCTCTCGGTACCGGTGATCGCGCTGGCAATGGTCCCGACGTTGCAGTTCACCTACTGGCAGTGGGCGTCGTTGACGTTGGCCGCGCCGGTGATCGTGTGGGCGGCCTGGCCGTTTCATCGCGCCGCGTTGCTCAACCTGCGCCACGGCGCGGCCACGATGGACACCCTGATCTCGGTCGGCACCACCGCGGCGCTGTTGTGGTCGTTGTATGCGTTGTTCTTCGGCACCGCCGGACAACCAGGCATGACCCACGGATTCACCCTGACGGTCGGCGCCTCTGACGGTGCAGGCAACATCTACCTCGAGGTCGCCGCGGGGGTCACGATGTTCGTCCTGGCCGGCCGATACTTCGAGAAGCGGTCCAAACGGCAAGCCGGTGCGGCGTTGCGGGCCTTGTTGGAGCTGGGCGCCAAAGACGTCACGGTGGTCAGGGACGGCCACCAGCATCGGATACCGATCGGCGAGCTCGCCGTCGACGACGAGTTCAATGTGCGGCCCGGCGAGAAGATCGCCAGCGACGGTGTGGTGGTGTCCGGCACCTCGGCAGTTGACGCCAGCATGGTCACCGGCGAGTCGATGCCAGTCCAGGTTGCCCCCGCCGACACCGTGACCGGCGGGACAGTCAACGCCGGCGGACACCTACGGGTGCGGGCGACCCGCGTGGGGGCAGACACCCAACTCGCGCAAATGGCCGCGATGGTCGAACGCGCCCAGACCGGCAAAGCCCACGCCCAGCGACTGGCCGACCGGATCTCAAGCGTCTTCGTGCCGGTGGTCATCACCGTCGCCATCGCAGTCCTCGGCGCGTGGATCGGCGCCGGCTATCCCCTGCAAGCGGCGTTCACCGCCGCGGTCGCTGTGCTGATCATCGCCTGCCCCTGCGCTCTGGGACTGGCCACCCCGACCGCACTTCTGGTCGGTACCGGCCGCGGAGCCCAACTCGGCATCGTGATCAAAGGCCCCGAAGTCCTCGAATCCACCCGAACCATCGACACCGTTGTCCTCGACAAAACCGGCACGGTCACCACGGGACAGATGACACTCGTCCAGGTCACCACCTCCCCCACCACCACTCGCGCCGACGTGCTCGCCCTCGCTGGAGCGGTGGAAAACGCCTCCGAGCACCCCGTCGCGGCCGCCATCGCTGCTGGTGCAGCCGCCGAAGTCGGACAGCTCGACGAGGTCGACGACTTCCGCAGCTTCGAAGGTCGAGGCGTGCGCGGCACGGTCCAGGGACGTGTGGTCACCGTCGGGCGTCCGACGCTGCTGGCCGAACACGACATCGCCGTGGATGACCCTCACCTCAACGAGGCACAGGCCGCCGCTGAGGAAGCCGGACAGACCGCCGTACTCGTCGCCTGGGACGGCCGCGCTCATGCGGTCCTGGCGGTCGCCGATGCGATCAAACCCACCAGCGCACACGCCATCGCCCGGCTCGCCGCACTGGGTATGACGCCCATCCTGTTGACCGGCGACAACCAGACCGTCGCCGATGCCGTGGCCGCTGAGGTCGGGATCGATACCGTCATCGCCAACGTCTTGCCGGCCGACAAAGCCGCCGTCATCACCGATCTGCAATCCGAAGGCAAGGTTGTGGCCATGATCGGCGACGGCGTCAACGACGCCGCTGCCCTGGCCCACGCCGATCTCGGGCTGGCGATGGGCACCGGCACCGACGCCGCCATGCATGCCGCTGACATCACCCTGGTCCGCGGCGATCTCAACGCTGCCGCCGATGCGATCGCCTTGGCACGCAGCACTCTGAAAACGATCAAAATGAACCTGTTCTGGGCATTCGCCTACAACGTCGCCGCGATACCGCTGGCCGCGCTGGGACTGCTCAACCCCATGCTGGCTGGGGCCGCCATGGCGTTGTCCAGCGTGTTCGTCGTCAGCAACAGCCTGCGGCTGCGCGCCTTCACCAGCCCGCCCCACTCATCGACCACAACTCCATCCACCACCCCCTCGACGTATACCCCCCAGGGGTATAAGGTGACGGTATGAACGAGCACTCCTCCTCCGAGCACTCTTCCCCTGAGCACGCCGGTCACGACGCCGCCGACGAACGCCACCACGGCCAACTCGCCGCAGCGTCACACAACCACCACGATCACCATGCTGAGCGCGCCCGCGCAGACCATGATCACGCCGAACATGATCACGCTGGGCATGGCGGGCATGCGGGCCGTGGTGATCACGTCGGGCAGTTCCGCCGGCTGTTCTGGATCATGGGTGCCCTGGCTGTGCCGGTCGTGGCCTTTTCACCCATGTTCGCGATGCTCATCGGCTACGACCTACCCGATAGTCAAGTGCTGCAGTGGGTCTCACCGGTGCTGGGTACGGTGATGTACTGCTGGGGTGGGCGGCCGTTCCTGG
Source organism: Gordonia sp. UCD-TK1 (assembly GCF_001691435.1). Classification (NCBI taxonomy): domain Bacteria; kingdom Bacillati; phylum Actinomycetota; class Actinomycetes; order Mycobacteriales; family Gordoniaceae; genus Gordonia; species Gordonia sp. UCD-TK1. The sequence continues at coordinate 7,796 of NZ_LZMP01000043.1, forward strand.
TAGGCGCCTCTGCAGAACTGCGGTCGCGCGCACCGGGAATGATGCTGTTGATCGCCTTGGCGATCACGGTGGCCTTCGTGGCGTCCTGGGGTGCGAGCATCGGTGTGTTGCACCATGAACTGGACTTCTGGTGGGAACTGGCCCTGCTCATCGTGATCATGCTGTTGGGGCATTGGATCGAGATGCGGTCGTTGGCCCAGACAACTTCGGCCCTGGACTCGCTGGCCGCGCTGCTGCCCGATGAGGCCGAACGCGTCGAGGGCGACCACATCACCACCGTTGCTCCCAGTGAGCTGCAGGTCGGAGATGTGGTGATCGTGCGCCCCGGGGCCAGCGTCCCGGCCGACGGTCGCGTCGTGGACGGCTCGGCCGAGCTCGATGAATCCATGGTCACCGGAGAATCGCGCACGGTGCGCCGCGGCATCGGCGATCAGGTGGTGGCCGGCACGGTGGCCACCGACTCGGGGCTGCGGGTCCAGATCACCGCCACCGGCGACGACACGGCGCTGGCCGGGATTCAGCGCCTGGTGGCAGACGCGCAGAACTCCACCTCCCGCGCCCAGCGGTTGGCCGATTCCGCCGCAGCGCTGCTGTTCTGGTTCGCGCTCGGCTCAGCGATCATCACCGCCATCGTGTGGACGGTCATCGGTCAACCCGACCAGGCGGTGATTCGTACCATCACCGTGCTGGTCATCGCGTGCCCTCACGCACTCGGTTTGGCTATCCCTCTGGTGGTGGCCATTGCCACAGAACGCGCCGCCCGCGGCGGCGTGCTGGTCAAAGACCGGTTGGCACTTGAGGCCATGCGCACTGTGGATGCGGTGCTGTTCGACAAGACCGGAACCCTGACCAAGGGTGAGCCCACCGTCATCGAGATCGCGGGCGCCGACGGTGTCGATGAGGACACCGTGCTCACCCTGGCAGCTAGCGCCGAAGCCGACAGCGAGCACCCGCTGGCGCGAGCAATTGTCGCAGCTGCCGGAGACCGCGCCCAGCCGGTTCCCGCGGCCACCGACTTCACCTCGTCACCGGCGGTTGGTGTGACCGCTCGCGTCGAGGGTGCCACGGTGCGGGTGGGCGGGCCCCGCATGCTCGAGGAACAGGGCCATCAGGAACTGGCCATCGCTGATCGCTGGCGCGCCGACGGCGCAATCATCTTGCACGTCACCCGCGACACTGAGCTGATCGGAGCTGTCAAACTCGCTGACGAGGTGCGTGGGGAATCCCGCCAAGCCGTCGAGGCGCTGCACGCCCGCGGGGTCGAGGTCGTGATGATCACCGGCGACGCTGAAGCGGTCGCGCACACCGTCGCTCACGACCTCGGTATCGACCGGGTGTTCGCCGGTGTACGCCCGGAAGACAAAGCCAGCAAGGTGGCTGAGTTGCAGCACGAAGGACGCAAGGTGGCGATGGTGGGCGACGGCGTCAACGACGCCCCGGCCTTGGCCCAAGCCGATGTGGGCATCGCGATCGGGGCCGGTACCGACGTCGCGATCGCCTCGGCCGGGGTCATCCTCGCCAGCGACGACCCCCGCTCGGTGCTGTCGGTCATCGAGCTGTCGGACGCCAGCTACCGAAAAATGAAGCAGAACCTGTGGTGGGCAGCGGGATACAACCTGATCTCGGTACCGCTGGCCGCTGGAATTCTTGCGCCCATCGGGTTCGTCCTGCCGATGTCGGTCGGAGCGATTCTGATGTCAGCCTCGACGGTCGTGGTCGCACTCAACGCGCAACTGCTGCGCCGACTCGACCTGCACCCAGGCGCGAGTACAGTGCGTGCACTGCAGCACAACCGACCGCGATCCACTGAGAAGGTGAGTCCATGACCACTGCCTCCGCCCCGGGAAACTCCTCCGCACCGGAACACTCCTCCCACGGTTACATCAGCGACAAGGGCAAATACCTGGCCCGCCTCAAGCGCATCGAGGGGCAATCCCGAGGTATCTATCGGATGGTCGATGAGGAGCAGTACTGCATCGACATCCTGACCCAGATTTCGGCGCTGACCAAGGCGCTGGAGGGGGTGGCGCTGGGTTTGCTCGACGACCATCTCACCCACTGTGTGCTCGATGCCGCCCACGCCGGCGGGGACGAGGCGCAGGAGAAGATCGCTGAAGCCTCGGCGGCCATCGCTCGCCTCGTTCGTTCCTGACCCGCCACACCGCGCTGGCTCGTCACAGGCGTCGTTCGCCGACCCACTGGGGCACCACCGGCCCCGGCGCGGGGGCGTCTGCATCAGCGGCCATCGCCAGAACCACCCCGCGATCGGCCAGCCACTGTGCCGGATCGACGTTGACTCCCGTCGGGTCGAGAACCTCGAAATGCAGATGCGGGCCGGTCGAGACCCCACGGTTGCCCACTGTGGCGATCGATTGGCCCATCCGTACTCGCGCGCCCTGCTCGAGCAGATTCTCGTCGTTGTGGCCGTAGGTGGTGATCGTGCCGTCATCGTGGCGGATCCGCATCCACAACCCGAACCCCTCAGCGGGTCCGGAGGTGATGACTTCCCCGTCAGCTACCGCGACAATGGGCGCGCCCAGATCATTGCCGATATCAATGCCCTGATGGCCCCGTCCGTCACCGAAGGTGGACGTGATCTCGCCCGCAGTCGGCGCCACCGCGCCGCCACTACCGGGCAGCAGCGGCGTCGGCGTTCCGGGTTCCTGCGGTTGGGGGCCATGCGGCTCGTTCGGATCGTGCGGCACGATCGCGGCGATCAGGGTGGCCACCAGCCGGGCCAGCGGTAACGCGTCGATGATCCGGAACCCGTCTATCGGATCGATGCGCGAAAACGTTCCGAAGCACTGCAGCGCGGCCACACTGCCCGCATCGCCGACACTGCCCGACTGGGCCTGAGCGCCCAGGCAGGACGCCGCCTGCGTGATCGGCTCCCCCAAACTCGCCGCTGCAGCACCACCCAATGCGGCCTTCACCGAGTCCTGCACGATCGCGATCAACTCCCCGGCCACATGTCCATCGGTCGAGGCCGCCGCCGGTGCGGTGGCGATCACAGGCGCAACGCCCACACACACCGCCACCGCCACCCCCAGCGCCTTGGGGCCCCACCGCTGCCCCGCCTTGACCCGTAGCGATGTCAACACCATCTGCATGCGGTCGCACCTTCCCCACGGACGTCGTAGACCCACGCACTAGTGCCATGCGTGTACCCGCGAGATCACACCACAAGTCACTTGTGCCCCACCAGTCACACAACATCCCGCCACGAAGCGAACTAATCGGGCATTAGCGGCTTTGTTTGCGCAGTTCACCGCCCGTTTTGTGGGTGCCGGGCAGGCGACTAACTACTATCGGTGTTAGTAGAATTGTTATCGAAGCGCCGCCGGGCGGTGGCGAAGTATCACTCTTGAGGAGGAGATCGATGAGAGTCACACGAACCGGTGTCGTCGTTGCTGCCGCGGCGGCTGTTCTGACAGTGGTGGCCGCGTGTTCGGACACCTCGACTGAGGATCATTCCTCGATGTCGGGGATGGGTACCAGCACGGTCAGTACCGAATCGTCAGCGGCGGCCTCTGCCGAACACAACAGCGCGGACATCTCGTTCGCCCAGCAGATGATCCCGCACCACACCCAGGCGATCATGATGAGCGACATCCTGTTGGAGAAGGACAACATCAACCCCCAGGTCGTCAGTCTGGCCCAGCAGATCAAAGACGCTCAGCAGCCTGAGATCGAGCAGATGCAGTCGTGGCTGAAGCAATGGGGAGCCCCACTCGAGGGCCAGGGACACAACATGGACATGGGTACGTCGATGGCGCCGGGTTCCTCCCCGATGCCGTCGATGATGGGCATGATGTCGCCAGAACAGATGCAGCAGCTACGCGACGCGCAAGGAGCCGAGGCGTCGCGCCTGTTCCTGACGCAGATGATCGAACACCATCGCGGCGCCATCGCCATGGCCAAGACCGAGATTCAAGACGGCCAATCGCCCGAGGCGATCGCTCTGGCACGTCAGATCGTCACTGATCAGGAGAGCGAAATTGCGAGGATGCAGCAGCTTCTCAACAACCCCTAGCGGTCGGACCTGCCCGGGTCGGTCTCGGCTACACACACATCGCGATCACCATCGCCGAGACGACACCGGACACCGCTAGCGTGGTCGGCACCGCCACCACACCAGCCACCGCCGCGGCAGCACCCACATGATGACGTCGCGACCGGCACCGGTGACCGGAGTCCAAGCGGCTCAACCGAGGCCCCACCGACGACGAATCGCTGATCGACAACACACCCACCGGGCCCGCTACAGGTCCCGAACGGGCCAACGTTCCCAACGCCGAGCAGACCGCCCGCGCACCCACCAGCTGGGCCGCGCGGGCATCGGCGGCTTGCTCGACCAAGCCGGCGACCTCACGGCCCGCGCGGCTGAACAACGGAATCAGCGGGAACGCACGCCCGAGAGCGCGGGCCGCCAACACCACGGTGTGATGACGTTGCCGCCGGTGTGCGCGCTCATGAGCAACGACGGCATCGAGTTCCTCACCGGACAACGCCGCCTGCAACCCGGTCGTGGCGGCAATGCCGGCATCCTTGCCCGGCAGACAAAACGCCATCGGCCGCCCGTCGGCGAGCCACCACACGTCGGGATAGCGCTCACTGCGGGCGCCCACCAACCGCAACGACTGCAGATACTCCTCACGAGCACCACGCATCCGCACCGCCGATCGCACCGCGATCGTCACCGCTCGGACAATCGCTGCCCCGGTCACCACCGCCAGCACGCCACCGGAGATCGCTTCCACCCGCGGGGATGCGCCGTGTGACAACACCCGCAGACACGACACCACCTCGGACAACGAATGGATGCCGAAGTGGCCGGGAACCGCCAGCGTCACAACAGCTCCCACCCACAACATCGCAAACACGACCTGCGCGGCCGGCCAGGCCACCAACACCCAACGAGCATCGATACGGCCCTGCACCCGAACCATCCATCGAGGCCACAGCCAGCCCAGCACACCTGCGGCAACAACTAACACCACCGCTGCACTCATGGATGCTCACCCATCGTTCGCCTCGATCCTCGACGCCCCGCCGTCAGCTCGCTGAGACCCACACTCAACACACCTTCCCGGCGACCCACCACCTGCACCACCAGCCAGTATGCCCCAGAAGTTCGTCGGTGACGCCGCAACTCAGGCACCGACCGCGCCGCCAATTACTAGGTTGTATAGTAGTTAGATGACGCGGGTTGACCCAGCCTGCGCGTACTAGTTCGAGGGATGCGCTGTGACCGAGAACCCGAGGGGGACGCACTCGCCCCCGGACGACCACCGTCGTCAGTATCTGCATGCCATGCGAGACGTCTACCGGGCACCCACGCCATACTCGGCCCACCAGTTTTTCCACCGCGCCCATCACTTCAGCGTCACCTCGAACCGACGCCGCCACCTCGCCGCACACATCGGTCTCGTCCGCCACCTCGCTGCGATCGGCGACCTCTCCGGGGCGCGTCACCACCTCGGTACCGTCCTTGCCTCCCTCGTCCTCCAAAGACATTGCGGCCAACAACCATCGCAGGCTTCCATCCCCATCCAGAAGTCGTGACCACGACACCCCCAGAGGGTTAGGGCGGCTCCTACCCGGTCTCGCCACCACCCCGATCACCACACCACCCACGCCCGAACTCAGTCCTACCCACACGAAAGTCCTAGCCGCTTGCCTGCCTCAAACCCGTCCAACCGCACCGCTGCGGTCGTCCTCGCAGTCATCGCCACGCTGATTGTGCTAACCGGCTGCTCCACCCGGGAACAACCCACATCCCCACCACCGTCGGCAACCTCAGCAGAGAGCGCAACACTGACCCCAGAACTCGACCACCTCCACGCCCTGCACATCCGCGCCGACGGCACTATCCTCGCCGGAACTCACACCGGCGTAATCGCCCTCACCGCAGATGGAACCACCAGCCGGGTCGGCGTCTCCGACGACGACTTCATGGGACTGGCCGGGGTAACCGGCTCTGATCGGATCTTCGCCTCCGGCCATCCCGGCCCGCGGAGCTCGGCACCCAACCCGCTGGGACTCGTCGCCAGCGAAGATGGCGGGCAGACATGGACACCGAGATCGGTGGCCGGCGACATCGACTTCCACGCGCTCGCCACCAACGGACAACTACTCGTAGGCTTCGACGGAATCAACGGCCTGCTCGTATCGACCGATGACGGGAGAAGCTGGACCCCCGGCGCGCCCCTGGCCGCAGCAGCACTCGCGATCACCGACCGCGGCGTATGGGCGACTACCCCAGATGGCCTGCAACACAGCACCGACGACGCCCAGACCTTCACAACCGTTCCCGATGCGCCGGCCCTAGCTCTCCTGGCGGCCGCACCCGATGGCACGCTCTGGGGCATCGACACCGCCGACACCGTCTGGCGCAGCCCAGACGGCACACACTGGGAACAACGCAGCACCATCAATAGTGTCAACGCGCTGGTCGCCAGAAACGCCGAAAATGCATACGCCGCAAACGAACAATTGCTCTACACGCTCAGCTAACGGACTCGTGTGGAGCAACGAAGGAAGGAGGCGACTCAGATCCGGACGCGCTTTTGATCACGTCCACTCCACCCACTCCACGAGCAGGATCTGACAGACGGTGGCACCCGGCCGACCTGGGTGGTCACTCTCGACCACCTGACGGCACCCAGAAACGCCACGTCTTCGAAGACGTCACTGTCGTTATCGATGAGACGAGCAGCCCCGACTACCCCACGAACTTGCTGCGCGTGTCACAGCTGCGTGAGCACACCGAACCCGCGACCTCAAAGATCGCCTTGGGCGGGGACGGTTATCGAAGGCCGCCGGCTTCGGGCTGTGGATGCGAGTGCTGCAAGACGACGGCACGATCGGCGTGYATGGGCACATCAGCGAGACACTGGTGAGCGTCTGGCAGCGAGTCCTGGCCGGCGCGCAGATCGCAACGGTAGGAAACCGCGGCTACTCCACCGGCCCACACCTGCACTACAAGGTGTGGCAGCAAGATGGACCCAAACTCGATCCTGCACCGTGGTTGAGAACCCGGGGAGTCTACGTCGTCGGACGACCCGCCTTATCGGCGCGCGGGAGGTATGAGGACGAGTGGTCCCGCAGGTGTCGCGAGAGTTGTCGCACCACGGCCTCGACGTCGGCGAGCGGTGGCGAACACGCATCGGCGGGGACTACCTGTGGGGTGTCGCCACACGGCAATAATGAGGTCGACGTGACCGCTCGGCGGTCGCCCACCACGAAGACGTTTCGAACCTTCTCTCGCGCTGTGCAGCGGGTAGAGGAGCGCACAGCATTCAACTACTATCGTGGATAGTAAACCTAGTCCAGGCGCCGAGTGAGAGGGTTCGCCACAATCGATGGGCCGCGTAAGAAGGACTCGAGCTATCGAAGAGCCACGTGATCTCTTGGCGGCTTACGGTGCGCAGCCGCAGTGCTCGAGCGCTCGTGGATGCCGCGGGTCGGTCCGGGCAGGTATTCCGCGACTGCTGATGCTCGCAGCCCTGACGGCTGTGGTGATGTTATTGACCTCGTGCAGCTCAACCGGAGGCGCCGCCTACAGCAACGAGATTCAGGCCGTTGACAGCTTCGCCGACATCGCACAGCCTTCCATTGCTGTGGCCACCGAAGGTGGCGGTCGACTCGCGCCCAACGCGGTTGTCGAACCTGGGCTTCCTATTGTTGTCACGGCCAGCCGCGGCGCGTTGACAAAAGTCCGTATCCCCACAGCCAGCGGCCGTCCCTTGGCGGGCTCACTGAGCGAGGACGGCTCAACGTGGACAAGCACCCAACCCCTGGGATATTCGAAGCGGTATTCCGTTCAAGCCGAGGCCGTGGGCGTGGGCGGTCGATCGGTCGTCTCGCAGCGCTTCACCACGACCTCACCGGAGTCACTGACCAGCGCTGCCATCCTCGGCGAGAAAACCGTCGGGATCGCCCACACAGTCGGGGTGCGGTTCGCCGATCCCATCCCCGACCGAAAGAAGGCACAGGCGGCGATCACCGTGTCGTCTGACCCCCAGATGCGGGGTGCGTTCTATTGGATCAGCGACTCCGAAGTCCGGTGGAGGCCCGAACGCTTCTGGACGCCGGGCACCAAAGTCAGTGTCGCCGTCAACATTTACGGAGTCGACCTCGGCGACGGGCTCTACGGCGACGAGAACTTGTCCTACGACTTCACGATTGGCCGAGCTCAGGAAATCGTTGCCGACGACAACACCAAAACGATAGTCGTCAAACGAGACGGCAAGGTCATCCGCACGATGCCGACCTCGTTCGGCAAAGACAGCACTCCGACGCCCCGCGGTATCTACATGATCGGAGATCGCGTCGAGCACATCATCATGGACTCGTCCACCTACGGAGTGCCTGTCGAGTCCGCAGCGGGATACCGCACACCCGTTCAATGGGCGGTGCAAATGTCCTACAGCGGCATTTACATGCACGGCGCACCGTGGTCGATGTCGGCGCAAGGCAGCAGCAACGTCAGCAACGGTTGCCCAAACCTGAGTCCCACTGACGCGGAATGGCTCGTGAAGAACACCCTGCGCGGTGACCCCGTCACGGTCAAGAACACCAACGCCGACACACTGCCGGGAGTTGATGGACTCGGCGATTGGAACATCCCGTGGCCACAATGGAAGAACGGCAACGCAGACACCTAGGCGCCCCCGCCTGGCTGGAGTTCGTCGACGCTCAGCACGTTCTTCCGACCATGCACGGCCGGGGCGAGTTCACGACGGGCTCACCCGCTCACTGTCTCAGGCGCTTCTCGCGGTGTACAGAACTTCGCTCGAATGCAGCACACCACCACTCGCGACGAGTGCTACTACCGGTCACCCACTGAGCCAGGGGTTAATTCACGAGGGCCGTTGGTCAGTCATGTCGAGACCCTGTGCGGGCGAACCGGTGCCGTGAGGATCAACATCAATAACGAGCAGCGGCGGCATAGCGTCCGTCGGTACTACCTGTGCGAGGCGAGGCTGATCTGGCCGCGTGGGACGCCAACCACGCCGCGCGCCGTTCGGGTCTTCTTGGCCGATCCCGGCGTTCGTTTGTCCGGCGGACCGTGCACGGAGTGTCGTCAGAGACGTCAACCCGCACTTCGCCACCTTCGGTGCCAGCTCCCTTGCGGTTACCAACATTCTCGCCGACCCGCACGTCGACACCATCGACGACGACCCTACGGTCGATCCACCGCGCTACCTCTGATGGCCGCGGCGACGCTGGTCGGGGCCGAACAGGGTCGGCAGGATCCCCAGCGACAGCGGCACGATGATCGCGGCCCCGATGCCCATGACCGCGCGGGCGGCGATCAGCGAGCCGGTGGACCCGCTGAAAGCGGCCCAGGCCGAGGCGGCGACGAAGGCGACCAAACCTATCAGCAGCAGCCGTTTGCGACCGTAGCGGTCACCGAAGCCGCCGGCGGGCAGCATGAGCGCGGCGAAGACCAGGGTGTAGGCGTTGACGATCCACTGCAACTGGGTGGTGCTCGCGCCGAGGTCTTGGG
>NZ_LZMP01000044.1:0-17066 GCF_001691435.1 Gordonia sp. UCD-TK1
AACCACCGATGAGATCGACGCCGGTTTCGTCCGTGTCGGGTTCGAGATCGAGGACATCGAGGCGTTCCCGGAGATCACCGGACCGCTGGTGATCGGTCGAGTAGAGACGATCGAGGAGCTCACCGAGTTCAAGAAGCCGATCCGGTTCTGCACGGTCGCCGTCGGTGAGGATGAGCCCCGCGGAATCGTCTGTGGTGCACGCAACTTCACCGAGGGTGATCTGATCGTCGCCGCGCTGCCGGGGGTCGTGCTCCCCGGTCCCTTCGAGATCGCCTCGCGCAAGACCTACGGCCGGGTGTCCGACGGCATGATCTGCTCGGTCTCCGAGCTGGGTATCGGCACCGATCACAGCGGCATCCTCGTGCTCGCGCCCGGGACCGCCGAACCGGGCGCGGACGCCCGCGAGGTGCTGGGACTCGCCGACGCGGCGATCGACGTCAACGTCACCCCCGACCGCGGCTACGCGTTCTCGGTGCGCGGCCTGGGCCGCGAGCTCGCGGGCAGCTTCGGGGTCCCGTTCGTCGATCCCGGACTCCGGGCCGCGGACCTGGCGGACGACGGGTCGGCCCCGGCGTGGCCGGTCGCCATCGACGAGAACTCTGGGGCGATCCGCTACACCGCTCGGGTCATCACCGGTGTGGACCCGACTGCGATCTCCCCGTGGTGGATGCAGAAGCGGCTCATGGTCGCCGGTATCCGCCCCATCTCCGCGATCGTCGACATCACCAACTACGTCATGATCGAACTCGGTCAGCCGCTGCACGCCTTCGACGCCGACCGTGTCACCGGAGCCGTCACGGTCCGGTCGGCCCAGCCGGGGGAGAAGCTCACCACCCTCGACGACACCGTTCGCATCCTCGACCCCGAGGATGTGCTGATCGCCGACGAGACCGGACCGATCGCCCTCGCCGGTGTCATGGGCGGCGCGAGCACCGAGGTGGGTCTCGAGACGACGACGGTGCTGCTGGAGTCGGCGACCTTCGATCCGGTTCGGGTCTTCCGCACCGCGAAGCGCCACAAGCTGACCTCCGAGGCCAGCAAGCGGTTCGAGCGGATCGTCGACCCCGAGATCACCGCGGTGGCCTCCGACCGCGCCGCCCGGCTGATCGTCGAGATCGCCGGCGGACGCATCGCCTCACCGCTGTCCGAGACCCATGTCCATACCCCGATCAGGTCGACCATCGCCATCGCTGCCGACGAACCGGACCGGGTCGCGGGCGTCAGCTATCCGCCGGGAACCACCCTGACGCGGCTGACCGAGGTCGGTTGCGTGGTGACCGGGACCGACGAGCTGGACGTGTTCCCGCCCTCGTGGCGACCCGACCTGCGGCAACGCGCCGACCTGGTCGAGGAGGTCCTGCGCCTGGAGGGCTTGGAGGACATCCCCGCCGTGGTTCCGCGCGCGCCCGGCGGCACCGGACTCACCCCGGTTCAGCGACGCCGGCGCAGCGTGGGACGCACCCTCGCGCTCGACGGCTACGTCGAGGTCCTGCCGTATCCGTTCATGCCGGCCGGCGTGTTCGACCTCTGGGACCTGCCCGCCGACGATGAGCGCCGGCGCACCGTGAAGGTCCTCAACCCACTCGAATCCGATCGTCCCGAGCTCAACACGACGTTGCTCCCGGGGCTACTCGAGATGGCAGCCCGCAACATCGCACGCGGTCAGCGGGATCTGTCGCTGTTCACCATCGGTCAGGTCGTCATCGCCGGCGATCACGTCGCCGCGGTGGACGCGCTCGACGTCACGCGCCGCCCGACCGACGAGGAGATCGCGGCGCTCGACGCCTCGCTGCCCCATCAGCCGCTGCACGTCGGCGTCGTCCTCACCGGACTGCGCGATCCCGCGGGCCCCTGGGGTCCGGGACGCGCCGCCGACCACCTCGATGCCTTCGAGGCGGCGCGCACGATCGGTCGCGCGGCGGGGGTGACCGTCGAGCTCACCGCCGACGATCAGCGCCCGTGGCATCCCGGCCGCTGCGCGCGGCTGACGGTCGACGGCCGCACGGTCGGTTACGCCGGCGAACTCCACCCCGCGGTGCTCGAGCGGGCCCATCTGCCGAAGCGGACGTGCGCGGTGGAGATCGACATCGACGCACTGCCCTTGGACGCGCGACTCCCGGCGCCGTCGGTGTCGGTGTTCCCCGCGGTCCTGCAGGACGTCAACGTCGTCGTCGGAGGGGAGGTCCCGGCTGCGGACGTCCAGAAGGCGCTTCGTGAGGGGGCCGGCGACCTGCTCGAGGACATCGCATTGTTCGACGTCTTCACCGGTGAACAGGTCGGCGCGGGCAACAAATCGTTGACGTTCTCGCTGCGGTTCCGCGCCCCGGACCGTACCCTCACCGAGGACGAGGCCAACGAGGCCAAGCTGGCCGCCGTCGATGCAGCCGCCGCGCGGGTGGGGGCCCGTCTCCGCTGACCCCATCGGCGTGTCACCCCGCCGTGAATTGATTTGCAGCCTGCTGCATAATGATCACATGGCTTCGACAAGCAAGGTGAGGGTGGCGGTGGCCGGCGCGAGCGGCTACGCGGGTGGCGAGATACTCCGGTTGCTGTGCGGGCACCCCCGTCTGCGATCCGGCGAACTCGAGATCGGCGCGCTCACCGCGGGTGGCAATGCCGGGACGCTCCTGGGTGCGCACCATCCCCATCTGCTCCCGCTGGCCGACCGGGTCCTGGAGGACACGACACCGGAGATCCTCGCCGGACACGACGTCGTCTTCCTGGGCCTGCCGCATGGCGCATCCGCGGTGATCGCCGGTGCCCTGCCGCCGACGACGCTGATCATCGACTGCGGGGCCGACTTCCGGTTGCGCGACGCCGGTGAATGGACGTCGTACTACGGCGGAGACCATGCCGGGACCTGGCCGTATGGTCTGCCCGAGTTGCCCGGCAACCGGGAGACGCTCCGGGACGCGAGCCGGATCGCGGTGCCCGGTTGCTATCCGACGGTGTCGATCCTGTCGTTGCTCCCGGCCATCGCCGCGGGCATCGCCGATCCGCACGTGACCGTCGTCGCGGTGAGCGGGGCATCGGGTGCCGGACGGTCGCCCAAGGTCGACCTGCTGGCGTCCGAGGTCATCGGGTCCGCGCGGGCCTACGGCGTGGGCGGGGTCCACCGGCACACGCCGGAGATCTCCCAGGCGCTCTCGGCCGCCGCGGAACAGCCGGTGACCGTCTCGTTCACGCCCATCCTCGCCCCGATGGCCCGCGGCATCCTCGCGACGTGCACCGCGCGCACCGGGGCCACCGCGGAGGAGGCCCGGGCGGTCTACGAGAAGGCCTATGCGGACGAGGAATTCGTGCACGTGCTGCCGGAGGGGCGGCTGCCTGCCACCGGTTCGGTGATCGGCTCCAACGCCGTCCAGCTCGGCGTGACCGTCGACGAACGCGCACAGACCCTCGTGGTCGTCGGCGCGGTCGACAACCTGACCAAGGGGACCGGCGGCGCCGCGGTCCAATCGATGAACCTGGCGCTGGGCTGGACCGAGAACGAGGGACTGAGCACCGTGGGAGTGGCACCGTGACCGGATCGCAGGGCAGCGCGGAAACAGAGCAGGACCGGATCGAGGGCGGCGCTCCCGGAGATCACCCGCGGCTCGTGCGGAACCAGGGCGTCACCGCGCCCCTGGGGTTCCGGGCCGCCGGAATCGCGGCGGGCATCAAGGCGTCGGGCGCGCTCGACCTCGCACTCGTCTTCAACGAGGGCCCCGACCACTCCGCCGCCGGCGTCTTCACCCGCAACCAGGTGAAGGCGGCACCGGTGCTGTGGTCACAGCAGGTCCTCACCACCGGCCGGCTGCGCACCGTGATCCTCAACTCCGGCGGCGCGAACGCCTGTACCGGACCGGGCGGCTTCCAGGACACCCACAAGACCGCGGAGGCGGTGGCCGACGCGCTCAGCAACTGGGGGACCAGCACGGGCGCCGTGGAGGTCGCGGTGTGCTCCACCGGACTGATCGGCGACCGGCTGCCGATGGACAAGGTCCTCGCCGGGGTCACCGAGATCGTCCAGGACATGGGCGGCGGCCTGTCCGGCGGCACCGACGCGGCGCACGCGATCATGACCACCGACACCGTCCCCAAACAGGCTGCGCTGCACCACCCGCAGGGGTGGAACGTCGGCGGCATGGGCAAGGGCGCCGGAATGCTGGCACCGTCGCTGGCGACGATGCTGGTCGTGCTCACGACCGACGCGGTGGCCACCGCCGAGCAGCTCGACACCGCCTTGCGCAGGGCGACGGCACGCACCTTCGACCGGCTCGACATCGACGGCTCGTGCTCGACGAACGACACGGTTCTGCTGCTGAGTTCGGGCGCCAGCCAGATCCCGGTCGAGCAGACCGATCTCGACGACGCGGTGTTCGCTGTCTGCGACGATCTCGCCGCCCAGATGATGGCCGACGCCGAGGGGGTCACGAAGCGGGTCGTGATCACGGTCACCGGCGCGCACACCGAGGACGACGCCCTGACCGTCGCCCGTGCCGTCGCGCGAGATTCGCTGGTGAAGACCGCCCTGTTCGGGTCGGATCCGAACTGGGGGCGGGTACTCGCCGCGGTCGGCGCGTCGCCGGTGACCGTCGATCCCGACCGGATCGCGGTGTCGTTCAACGGCAACCCGGTGTGCGAGAACGGTTTCGGGGTCGAGGGCGCGCGAGATGTGGACCTGTCCGGCCCCGACATCGCCGTCGTCGTCGACCTGAAGCTGGGAGAGTCGGCGGCCAGTGTCCGGACCACCGACCTCTCCCATGCGTACGTCGAAGAGAACTCGGCGTATTCGTCATGAGCGAGACGACGTCGGGCGTCCACCCGATCGACCCAGCGGCCGGCCTGGCCAAGGCGAAGGTCCTCGCCGAGGCCCTGCCCGCGCTGCAGCGACTCGCCGGTGCGACCGTCGTCGTCAAGTACGGCGGCAACGCCATGATCGACGACGAGTTGAAGAAGGCGTTCGCGGCGGACATGGTCTTTCTGCGCGCCTGCGGCATGCATCCCGTGGTGGTTCACGGTGGTGGCCCGCAGATCTCGGCGATGCTGAAGCGACTGGGACTCTCGGGTGAGTTCAAGGGCGGTTTCCGGGTGACGACCCCCGAGGTCATGGACGTCGCCCGCATGGTTCTCTTCGGTCAGGTCGGGCGGGAGCTCGTGGGGCTGATCAACTCGCACGGACCGTATGCCGTCGGCATCACCGGTGAGGATGCCCACCTGTTCACCGCGACGCGGCGCACGGTGCTCGTCGAGGGTGTTCCCACCGACATCGGTCTCGTCGGCGACATCGCGTCGGTCAACACCTCGGCGGTGCTGGATCTGGTTGCCGCCGGCCGCATCCCGGTCGTCTCGACGATCGCGCCGGACCGCGACGGGGTGGTGCACAACATCAACGCCGACACCGCGGCCGGTGCTCTCGCCGAGGCGCTGGGGGCGTCCCGGCTGGTGATGCTGACCGATGTCGAAGGCCTGTACACGGACTGGCCCGACCGCGGATCCCTAGTGTCCCAGATCGACACCGACACACTCACCGCGCTGTTGCCGTCGCTGGATTCCGGCATGGTCCCCAAGATGGAGGCCTGCCTGCGCGCCGTCACCGGCGGCGTCGACCGCGCACACGTGATCGACGGGCGTGTCGTCCATTCCGTACTGGCCGAACTGTTGACCGAGAGCTCGACCGGCACCACCGTCGTCGCGCCTGAGGAGGACGCATGACCGCGCCACTGCAGCAGCGCTGGGCACAGTCGCTGATGAACAACTACGGCACACCCCCGATCGCCCTGGTGGAGGGCTCGGGAGCGTATGTCACCGACGCCGATGGCAAGCGCTACCTCGACCTGCTCGGCGGGATCGCGGTGAACGCCCTCGGCCACGCCCACCCGGCGATTGTCGACGCGGTCACCCGCCAGCTCCAGACGCTCGGGCACGTGTCGAATCTGTACATCGCCCCGCCCGTCGTCGAACTCGCCGAGGCGTTGCTCGGCCGGTTCGGCCATCCGGGTCGCGTGTTCTTCTGCAACTCCGGCACCGAGGCGAACGAGGCCGCGTTCAAACTGGCCCGACGGACCGGACGGCCCGAGATCGTCGCGGCGGAGCAGGCCTTCCACGGACGCACCATGGGTGCGCTCGCGATGACCGGTCAGCCCGCCAAACGCACTCCGTTCGAACCGATGCCGCCGGGCGTCCGGTTCGTTCCCTACGGTGACGTCGACGCGCTCGACGCCATGGTCACCGACCAGACCGCCGCGGTGATCCTCGAACCGATCCTCGGCGAGGCCGGCGTCGTCGTGCCCCCGGCCGACTACCTGGCGGCCGCTCGCCGGATCACCGAGGAGCGCGGCGCGCTGCTGATTCTCGACGAGGTGCAGACCGGCGTCGCCCGCACCGGTACGTTCTTCGCCCATCAGCAGGTGGGCGTGGTCCCCGATGTGATGACGCTTGCGAAGGGATTGGGCGGTGGCCTCCCCATCGGCGCGTGCATCGCCACCGGCCCGGCGGCCGACCTGTTCGGGCCGGGCCAGCACGGCACCACTTTCGGTGGCAATCCGGTCAGTGCGGCCGCCGCGCTGGCCGTCCTGAGGGTCATCGAAGCCGACGGTCTCCTCGATTCCGTTGCCGCGGTGGGGAAGTCGATCGCGACCGGCATCGAGGACCTGCAGCATCCGCTGGTCTCGCATGTGCGTGGATCCGGCCTGTTGCTCGGTGTCGTGCTGACGCAGCCGCTCTCGCAGCGCGTCGAGGCCGCCGCCCGGGACGCGGGGTTCTTGATCAACGCACCCGCGCCCGACGTCCTGCGCCTGGCCCCGCCGCTGATCCTCGCCGAGGAGCAGGGACAGGATTTCGTGCGCGCGCTACCGACACTGCTCGACACCGCCGCCACATCGAACGAGGGGGACAAGCCATGACCAGACATTTCCTGCGCGACGACGACCTGACCCCGGCCGAGCAGGCCGAGGTGCTCGCACTCGCGGCCGAGGTCAAGGCGAAGCCGTTCGACTTCCGGCCGCTGGAGGGCCCCCGCGGGGTCGGGGTGATCTTCGACAAGAACTCCACGCGCACCCGGTTCTCGTTCGAGGTCGGCATCGCCCAGCTCGGCGGTCATGCGGTCGTCGTCGACGGCCGGACGACCCAGCTCGGCCGCGAGGAGACCCTGGAGGACACCGGCCTGGTCCTGTCCCGCTTCGTCGACGCCATCGTGTGGCGGACGTTCGGGCAGGACCGGCTCGAGGCGCTGTCCTCGACCGCCACCGTCCCGGTCGTCAACGCGCTGTCCGACGAGTTCCACCCCTGCCAGGTGCTCGCCGACCTGCAGACGATCGCCGAGCACAAGGGCCAGCCGGCGGGCCTGACGATGACGTACCTGGGTGACGGCGCGAACAACATGGCGCATTCGCTGGCGCTCGGCGGCGTCACGGCCGGCATGCACGTCGTCCTCAGCTCACCGGACGGCTTCCAGCCGGACCCGGCGGTGATCGCCGACGCCGAGAAGCGTGCCGCGCAGACCGGCGGCTCGGTGACGCTCGAGACCGACCCCGTCGCCGCCGCGACGGGGGCCGACGTCCTGGTGACCGACACCTGGGTGTCCATGGGGCAGGAGGATGACGGAAAGGACCGCACGGCGCCGTTCCGGCCGTACCAGATCAACGATGACCTGCTCATGCATGCCGCCGATGATGCGATCGTGCTGCACTGCCTGCCGGCCCATCGTGGCGACGAGATCACCGCCTCGGTGATCGACGGACCCCGCAGCGTCGTGTTCGACGAGGCGGAGAACCGCCTGCATGCGCAGAAGGCGCTGCTGATCTGGCTGCTGGACCACCAGTGAGCGGACACCCACGATGACCGCCGGAGCCGAACCCTCGGAGAGCCGCCTCGCCGCCACCCGGGCGGGGCGTCATGCGCGCATCATCGAGATCCTGTCCACGCATCAGGTACGCAGCCAGTCGGAGCTGCAGCGGTTGCTCGCCGAGGAGGGCGTCGACGCCACCCAGGCCACCCTGTCACGCGACCTCGACGAGCTCGGGGCCGTGAAGCTCCGGGCCGCGGACGGCGGCGCCGGGGTCTACGTGGTGCCCGAAGACGGTTCGCCCGTCCGCGGGGTGTCCGGCGGCACCGACCGGCTCGGCCGGCTCGTGTCGGACCTCCTGGTCTCGACCGACAGCAGTGGCAACCTCGCGGTGTTGCGAACGCCCCCGGGCGCCGCGCACTACTTGGCGGCTGCGCTCGACCGGGCGCGCCTGCCCGACGTCGTGGGGACGATCGCCGGGGACGACACGATCTTCGTCGTTGCGCGCGAGCCGCTCGACGGAGCGGAACTCGCCCGCCGGATCGAGGGCCTCGTGTAACCCTCGCCGCATCGACATTCTCGGGTCCGCCTCCGCGGAACCGGCAGACCACACCAAACGAACAGCCGAGACGCCGCCAACCGGATACCCGGGCGGTGTCGTCGGAACACCGGGGCCGATGATGGACTCGGTCATCGCGCAGAACAGGAGCTTCACCTCATGGCAGAACGTGTCGTACTCGCATACTCGGGCGGCTTGGACACCTCGGTCGCGATCAGCTGGATCCAGAAGGAGACCGGCAAAGAGGTCGTCGCCGTGGCACTCGACCTCGGTCAGGGCGGCGAGGACATGGAGGTCATCCGCCAGCGCGCACTCGACTGCGGCGCGGTCGAGGCCGTCGTGGTCGATGCCCGCGACGAGTTCGCCGACGAGTACTGCCTCGGCGCGATCACCTCGAACGCTCTCTACATGGACCGTTATCCGCTCGTCTCGGCGCTGTCGCGCCCGCTGATCGCCAAGCACCTGGTCACGGCCGCCCGTGATCACGGCGGCACCGTCGTCGCCCACGGATGCACCGGCAAGGGCAACGACCAGGTCCGCTTCGAAGTCGGTTTCGCCACCCTGGCGCCCGATCTGCAGGTGCTCGCGCCGGTCCGCGACTACGCCTGGACCCGCGAGAAGGCGATCGCCTTCGCCGGGGAGAACGACATCCCGATCAACGTGACCAAGAAGTCGCCGTTCTCGATCGACCAGAACGTGTGGGGACGCGCCGTCGAGACCGGCTTCCTCGAGGACCTGTGGAACGCGCCGACCAAGGACGTCTACGACTACACCGAAGACCCCACCGTCAACTGGAACTCGCCTGACGAGGTCATCATCGGCTTCGACAAGGGCCGCCCGGTCAGCATCGACGGCCGCCCGGTGAGCGTCCTCGAGGCGATCCAGGAACTCAACCGTCGGGCCGGCGCCCAGGGCGTCGGACGCCTCGACGTGGTGGAGGACCGCCTGGTGGGCATCAAGAGCCGCGAGGTCTACGAGGCGCCCGGCGCCATGGTTCTCATCCGCGCACACGAAGAACTCGAGCACGTGACCATCGAGCGCGAGCTCGGCCGCTACAAGCGCGGCACCGACCAGAAGTGGGCCGAGCTGGTGTACGACGGTCTCTGGTTCTCGCCGCTGAAGCGGTCGCTGGACGCGTTCGTCGCCTCCACGCAGGAGCACGTGACCGGCGAGATCCGGCTGACCCTGCACGGCGGCACGATCGCCGCGACCGGCCGCCGCAGCTCGGAGTCGCTCTACGACTTCAACCTCGCGACCTACGACGAGGGCGACACCTTCGATCAGTCCGCGGCCCGCGGCTTCGTCGAGCTGCACGGCCTGTCGTCGAAGATCGCCGCGAAGCGGGACCTGAATCTGTGAGTGCGGGCACCGGCGGCGGCAGCGGCCCGGAGACCGGCGGGACGACCAACCAGGGTTCGCTCTGGGGCGGTCGCTTCGCCGGTGGACCGGCGGAGGCGATGGCCGCGCTGAGCAAGTCGACCCATTTCGACTGGGCCCTGGCCCCGTTCGACATCGAGGCGTCCAAAGCGCATGCACGGGTGCTGAACAAGGCCGGGCTGCTCACCGCCGAAGACCTCACCGGAATGCTCGACGGGCTCGATCGCCTGGCCGCCGATGTCGCCGACGGCAGCTTCGGGCCGGCCGAGTCCGACGAGGACGTCCACGGCGCCCTCGAGCGTGGCCTGATCGAGCGCGTCGGTCCCGAACTCGGGGGCCGGTTACGCGCGGGGCGCTCACGCAACGACCAGGTCGCGACCCTGTTCCGGATGTGGCTGCGCGCCGCCATGCGGCGGGTCGCGTTGGGCCTGCTCGACGTCGTCGACGCGCTCACCGCACAGGCGGCGGCCCATCCCGACGCGATCATGCCGGGCAAGACGCACCTGCAGGCCGCACAGCCGGTCCTGCTGGGGCACCATCTGCTGGCGCACGCGCAACCACTCCTGCGCGACATCGACCGGCTCGCCGACGCGGATCGTCGAACCGCGGTGTCGCCCTACGGTTCCGGCGCCCTGGCCGGCTCCTCCCTGGGCCTCGATCCGGCGGCGATCGCCGCCGACCTGGGCTTCGACGCACCCGCGGAGAACTCGATCGATGCCACCTCATCGCGCGACTTCGCCGCGGAGGCCGCGTTCGTCTTCGCGATGATCGCAGTCGACCTCTCCCGGTTGTCCGAAGAGGTGATCATCTGGAGCACACCGGAATTCGGCTACGTGACGCTGGCCGACGCGTGGTCCACCGGCAGCTCGATCATGCCGCAGAAGAAGAACCCGGACGTCGCCGAACTCGTGCGCGGCAAGGCCGGTCGTCTCATCGGCGACCTCACCGGACTGCTGGCGACACTGAAGGCGCAACCGCTGGCCTACAACCGGGATCTGCAGGAGGACAAGGAACCGGTCTTCGACGCGGTGGCCCAACTGGAGCTGTTGCTGCCCGCGGTGACCGGCCTGGTCGCCACGCTGGAGTTTCACACCGATCGCATGGCGGAACTCGCGCCGGCGGGTTTCACCCTGGCCACCGACATCGCCGAATGGATGGTCCGACAGGGCGTGCCGTTTCGGGTGGCGCACGAGGCCGCGGGTGCTTGTGTCCGCGAGGCCGAGTCCCGGGGCGTCGGCCTGGACGAACTCGACGACGCGACGCTGGCCGGTGTCCATCCGGCGTTGACGCCGGCGGTGCGTGACGTCCTGACCGTCCGCGGTTCGGTCGAGTCGCGCAACGCGCACGGCGGCACCGCACCCGGACAGGTCCGGAGGCAGATCGACGTCGTCACGGCCCAGACCGCCGATCTCCGGACACGCTGGACCGCTGGGCACGGCGGGCGCCGCTGATTCCGCACGACTGGGTACAGTGACCTGTGTCACCGGCGCCGCGTCAGTCAACGCGCTGGTGAGGCCGGTACACCGACGACGGGAGGATCGACACGATGGCGGTGTGGGACGGGGGCCCCGATCTCGTGGGGGCGGTCGGCAGGGTGTTGGCCACCGCGCAGAACGGCCTCGAGGTGCTGCGGTTCGGTGGACTGGAGACCGGTACCGAACCGGCGCCTTTCGCGGTCGTCGAGACACACAAGATGTTCCGGCTGCGTCGGTATTTCCCGAACGATCCGTCGACCGGCCCGAACATCGTCCTGGTGCCGCCGATGATGGTGTCGGCCAACGTCTATGACGTCACCGAGCACAACGGAGCGGTGTCGATTCTGCACCGCAACGGCATCACGCCGTGGGTCGTCGACTTCGGGTCACCCGACTCCGAAGAAGGCGGGATGGAACGGAATCTCGCCGACCACGTGGTCGCGATCAGCCACGCGATCGACCTGATCGTCGAGGCGACCGGCCGTGACATCCACCTCGCCGGGTATTCGCAGGGCGGGATGTTCGCCTACCAGACCGCGGCCTACCGCCGGTCCAAAGGGATCGCGAGTCTGATCACGTTCGGCAGCCCCGTCGACGTCCTCGCCGCACTGCCCCTGGGGCTGCCCGCGGGACTGGTGGCCCCGGCGGCCGAGTTCCTGGCCGACAAGGCGTTCTCACGCAATCTCTGGGTGCGGGATTGGATGGCGCGCACCGGCTTCCAGCTCCTGGATCCGGTGAAGACGGTGCGCAGCCGCATCGACTTCCTGCGCCGTCTGCACGATCGTGAGGCGCTGCTCCCACGGGAGGACCAGCGCCGCTTCCTGGAGGCCGACGGCTGGGTCGCATGGTCCGGCCCGGCGATCGCCGAGCTGCTCCGGCAGTTCGTGGCGCACAACCGCATGGTCTCCGGCGGCTTCGTGATCAACGGCGATCTGGTGTCCCTCGCCGAGATCACCTGCCCGGTGCTCGCGTTCGTGGGCGATGCCGACGACATCGGGCAACCGGCGGCGGTACGGGGCATCGTCCGCGCCGCGCCCGACGCGGAGGTGTACGAATCCACCCTGCCGGCCGGACATTTCGGACTCGTGGTCGGCAGCGCGGCCGGTGAACACACCTGGCCGACGACCTCCGACTGGGTGAACTGGCTCTCCGACAACGGTCCGCGCCCCGAACTCGTCTCCGAGATGTCGCTCGTCGAGCCGGGTCACGGCGGCGGGGTCAGCCTGTCGTCGCGACTCACGCACGGTGTGGGGTCGGTGGCCGACGCCGGCACCGCCGCCTCACGCGAGTTGCTCGGCCTGGCCAACTCCCTGCAGCGCACCTCGCGGGCGGTCGCCTCGGAGTCGGTGCGGACCGTCCCCCGACTGTTCCGGCTGGGACAGATCCAGAGCGGGACGCGCATCTCCCTGTCGAAGCTGATGGCCGAGAACACCAAGCGCGGCGGCGACAAGGAACTGTTCCTTTTCGAGAACCGTGTGCTCACCCACGCCCAGGTGAACACGCGTATCGACAACGTGGTGGCCGGGCTGGTCGACTGCTGCATCCGCCCCGGTCAGCACATCGGCGTCCTGATGGACACCCGGCCGAGCGCCCTGGTCGTCATCGCGGCGCTCTCGCGTCTGGGCGCGGTGGCGGTGCTGCTCGCCGCGGACGCCGACGTCCGCGAGATGATGCGGCTCGCCGACAGTTCGGTCATCGTCACCGACCCCACCAATCTCGATCTCGCCAGTGCCGCCTCTGACCGTGTCCTGGTGCTCGGCGGCGGCAGTGGCGACTCCCGGGCGATCGACGGTGCGGACGGCACCTCGATCGTCGACATGGAACGCATCGATCCCGACGAAGTCGTGATGCCGACCTGGTACCGGCCCGACCCCGGCCTCGCGGGTGACCTCGCGTTCATCCTGTTCAGCCGGGCTTACGGCAAGCTCGTTCCATGGCCGGTGACCAACCACCGGTTCGCGATGTCGGCCTTCGGCGCCGCGGCCGCGGCGGCGCTCACCGACCGCGACACCGTGTACTGCCTGCCGCCGCTGCACCACGCGTCGGGGCTGCTCACGACCCTGGGGGCGACGGTGGTCGGGCGGTCGAGGATCGCGCTGTCGAACGGCATCGATCCCACGAACTTCGCCGTCGAGGTGCAGCGCTACGGCATCACCGTCGTGTCCTACACCTGGTCGATGCTCAGCGGCATCGTTCGCGACCCCGACTTCCACATCAACCAGCACAACCCGATCCGGTTGTTCATGGGCTCGGGTATGTCGGCGGGACTCTGGGAGGACGTGTGCTCGAGTTTCCCCCGCGCGCGCATCCTCGAGTTCTTCGCGACCGCCGACGGCTCGGCGATCCTCGCGAACGTCTCCGGGGACAAGTTGTCCTCCGTCGGCCGGCCACTGCCGGAGACGAACCCCGTCGAGGTCGCGGCCTACGACATCGTCGGCGACCGGTTGCTCATCGACGACTCGGGCTTCGTCCGCCGGGCGGAGACGGGGGAGCCCGGTCTGCTCCTCGCCAAGGCCAAGCACAAGTTCGACACCAACGGGACGGTGCTCCGCGACGTCTTCACGACGCGTGATCGGTGGGAGGTGTCGGGTCACTTGTTCGTGCGCGACGCCGACGGCGACCTGTACTTCCTCGGAGCGACCGACCGCGTGCTCCGGACCGCGGACGGCCCGGTGTTCATCCCCCCGATCGCCCACGCCCTGTCCCGACTGAAGAGCGTCGACCAGGTCGTCGTCTACGGGGTCGGCGAACCCGGGCGCCAGGTCGTCGTCGCGGCGATGACCCTCCGGCCCGGGGTCACGCCGGACTCGCTCACGGTCACACAACTGCGGATCGCGCTGGGGGAGTACCGGGCCGAGGAGCGCCCTCATCTCGTCCACGTCGTCGACGACATCCCGCAGTCGGCATCGTTCCGCCCGCTCAGCACCGGTCTGGTCGAGGACGGACTTCCGAAACCGGGTGCGCGCGTCTGGTATCGCGACGACGAAGGGCGCTATCGCAGGTACACGAGGACCGTGGCGGAGAAGCTGGACTGGAGCGGGACCTCGACGCGCAATGCCCTAGGCTGATCCGGGTGACGACACGCGCTGAGGCCATCGACCCGATCGTGCGCGAACGCCTGGCCTGCCCGCAGGACCACGGTCCGCTGGTCGACGCCGGCGACGAGCTCTACAACCCGCGGCTGCATGTCGCCTACCGCATCGACTCCGACGGCATCCCGGTGATGCTCGTCGACGAGGCGCGCACGGTCGACGACGCCGAGCACGAGCGCATCGTCGGTTCTCAGCCGGAGTAGCCCGCCTGCGGGCGTCACCTCGACCGCACCTCGATCTCGTCGGATGACAAGATCGAGGGGTGAGTGCTGACAACGTCGAACCCCCCCGACCGGCCGAGTCCTCCCGGCCGACTGCCGTCCCCGCCACCGTCGACATCCTCGACGAACTGCAATGGCGCGGGCTGATCGCCCAGTCCACCGATCTCGGTGCACTGGGGGAGGCGCTCGCGCACGGACCGGTCACGTTGTACGCGGGCTTCGACCCGACGGCGGCGAGTCTGCACGCCGGCCACCTCGTCCCGTTGCTGACCCTCAAGCGTTTCCAGCTGGCGGGTCACCGTCCGATCGTCCTCGCCGGCGGTGCCACCGGTCTGATCGGTGATCCCCGCGACGTGGGGGAGCGGACGATGAACTCGGCGGACACCGTTGCCGAGTGGGCCGCTCGAATCGACACGCAGCTTCGGCGGTTCGTCGACATCGACGACACCCCTACGGGCGCCGTGGTGGTGAACAACCTGGACTGGACCGGCAAGCTGTCAGCGGTCGAGTTCCTCCGCGATCTGGGTAAGCACTTCTCGGTGAACGTGATGCTCGCGCGCGACACGGTGAAGCGACGCCTCGAGGCCGACGGCATGAGCTACGCGGAGTTCAGCTACCTGCTCCTGCAGTCGAACGACTTCGTGGAACTGAACCGCCGGTACGGATGTGTGCTGCAGATCGGTGGTTCCGACCAGTGGGGCAACATCGTCGGCGGCGTGGATCTGGCCCGTCGACTCGACGGCTCGGCGCTGCACGGGATGACGGTTCCGCTCGTGACCTCGTCGGACGGCAAGAAGTTCGGCAAGTCCACGGGTGGGGGCAGTCTGTGGCTCGACCCGGAACTGACGAGCCCCTACTCCTGGTACCAGTACTTCGTGAACACGGCGGACGCCGATGTCATCCGTTACCTGCGCTGGTTCACCTTCCTGGGGCGCGAGGAGATCGACGAACTCGAACGTGCCACCGCCGAGACCCCGCACCTGCGGCGCGCACAGCGCACACTCGCCGCCGAGATGACGACCCTCATCCACGGTCAGGCCAACACCGATGCGGTCCAACTCGCCAGCCAGGCACTGTTCGGGCGGGCCGAGCTCGATGAACTCGACGAGGCGACCCTCGCGGCCGCGGTCGGGGAGACCTCGATCGCCGAGTACGGCGAGGCCCGTCCGACGATCATCGAGTTGCTGGTCGACACGAAGCTGTCGGAGTCCAACAAGGCTGCTCGCCGTGCAGTGTCCGAGGGCGGCGCCTACGTGAACAACACCAAGATCACTGACCCGGAGTGGCAGCCGGCCGACGCCGATCTGCTCCACGGGCGGTGGTTGGTGGTGCGTCGCGGCAAGAAGAGCTTCGCCGGCGCCAGACTAGGCCTCTGACCTGGCGATTTGACGCGTTGTTCGCGCCTGTGTAACTTAATCGACGCACCGCAGAGAGCAACTCCCCCGGAGCCGCAAGCCCCGGGGAAGCAAAAGTGACCGAGCCACTCGCTCAGGCCGCCTGTGCGGGCCACTCCCGAGAACAAGATCGCGAGTATTTTTCGCGCTCTGGGAGAGCTCATCGGAGCCGGCTTCACATCGAAGGCGTCTGGTGGGTGTGTGTTCTTTGAGAACTCGATAGTGTGTTGGTGGATTGTTTGATGCCATATTGTGGTGTCAGATGGTTTGCTTGGATGATGTGTCCGCGGCTTTGATTGTCGCGTGACGCTGATGAGTTTATTCTTTGATGCCAGATTTTTGAGGATTATTTTGGTCAGGTTTTGCTTTCCTGGTTGAAGATTTTGTGTTGAAACGCCGGCCTTTCGGGTTGGTTTGGTTTCTACATTTTTTCATGGAGAGTTTGATCCTGGCTCAGGACGAACGCTGGCGGCGTGCTTAACACATGCAAGTCGAACGGAAAGGCCCAGCTTGCTGGGTACTCGAGTGGCGAACGGGTGAGTAACACGTGGGTGATCTGCCCTGCACTCTGGGATAAGCCTGGGAAACTGGGTCTAATACCGGATATGACCAACTGTCGCATGGTGGTTGGTGGAAAGCTTTCGCGGTGTGGGATGGGCCCGCGGCCTATCAGCTTGTTGGTGGGGTAATGGCCTACCAAGGCGACGACGGGTAGCCGACCTGAGAGGGTGATCGGCCACACTGGGACTGAGACACGGCCCAGACTCCTACGGGAGGCAGCAGTGGGGAATATTGCACAATGGGCGCAAGCCTGATGCAGCGACGCCGCGTGAGGGATGACGGCCTTCGGGTTGTAAACCTCTTTCACCAGGGACGAAGCGTGAGTGACGGTACCTGGAGAAGAAGCACCGGCCAACTACGTGCCAGCAGCCGCGGTAATACGTAGGGTGCGAGCGTTGTCCGGAATTACTGGGCGTAAAGAGCTCGTAGGCGGTTTGTCGCGTCGTCTGTGAAATTCTGCAACTCAATTGCAGGCGTGCAGGCGATACGGGCAGACTTGAGTACTACAGGGGAGACTGGAATTCCTGGTGTAGCGGTGAAATGCGCAGATATCAGGAGGAACACCGGTGGCGAAGGCGGGTCTCTGGGTAGTAACTGACGCTGAGGAGCGAAAGCGTGG
>NZ_LZMP01000045.1:0-16730 GCF_001691435.1 Gordonia sp. UCD-TK1
CACCACTCTGTCCGCAGCCGGGCATGCCCCGGTGATCGCCAACGCCTGGCTACGCGCCGGGCGCACCGCTTCCGGGAACGGGGCAGCGAGAATGATCGCTGAAACCCTGACCACCGCACGCCGGTGTGGGGCGAGCGGGGAGATCACCGTGCGCGGCGACGCCGCCTATGGCACCGCTGCGGTGATGCGTACCTGTCAACGCCTCGGAGCGACGTTCTCGCTGGTCYTRCGCACCAAYACCGCGATCACCCGCGCCATCACCGCGATCGGAGACGACGCCTGGACCCCGGTGCACTATCCCGGGGCGGTCACCGACCCCGACACCGGCGAACTGATCTCTGAYGCCGAAGTCGCCGAAACCACCTACACCGTGCAACCGGACTCCGCCCAGCCGGTCACCGCGCGACTGATCGTGCGKCGGGTCACAGCCCACCACCCCGCCGGCACCGACACATTGATGCCCGCGTGGCGGTACCACTCGTTTTTCACCAACACCACCGACGACACCGTCACCGCCGACCTCATCCACCGCCGCCACGCCATCATCGAAACCGTGTTCGCCGACCTCATCGACGGACCACTGGCSCAYCTGCCCTCCGGACGGTTCGGCGCCAACGCCGCCTGGCTGGCCCTGACCGCGATCAGCCACAACCTGATGCGTACCCTCGCCGCATTCACCAACACCCCCAGACTGCGTGCCGCGCGGGGCGCTACGCTGCGCCGCACCCTCATCGCGATACCCGCCCGACTAGCCCGACCAGCACGAACACCGGTGCTGCACCTACCCCGACACTGGCCCACCCAACACGCCTTCACCACCCTGTGGGCCGCGGCCAACACCACCTGACCTGACGTCGCCACCCGCCCACCCACGACCAAGGAACCCCAGTGAAAAGGCTGACACAGGTCAGCGAATACCACACGCCCACAACACAATCAGGCGATCACGCGCCCCAACCCCACCCCACCTGAACTCCTTCCACGGATCCAGGCTGAGGAGCGAGCTTGCGAGCGTCACGAAGGGTCTTGGCGAGACGAGTTGCGAAGACCCTTCGTGACGCGCCCTCCGCAAGCTCCGGGCGCTCCTCAGGGAACGGGGTGGCAACAACTCCGCCCCGAGCCGACAGGCCCGGGGCGGAGTTCTTGTATACGGTTGCGGGACAGTAGCTTACGCGACCAGCACCTGCTCGTCGTCGGTGACCGACGCCCGCATCGTCTTGTCCTTGGTCTCGACGATCTTGATCGTGCACACGACGCTGAGTGCCGACAGACCGGCGAGCAGGACACCCACCCAGATCGCACCGGGACCCGCGATCAGCGGGGCGGCGATCAGCGGCGGGATGGCGCCACCGAGGATGCCGGCCAGGTTGTAACCCATCCCCGCACCGGTGTAGCGGTACCGCGCCTCGAACAGTTCGGGCAGAAGCGCACCGGCCGGACCGTAGGCGATGCCGAAGATCAGCAGCGTCCCGAAGAGTCCGACCACGAACGCGAAGCCGCCGCCGATCTCCAGGATCGGGAACAGCACCAGCGCCCAGGGGATCGCGACGCTGCACGAGGTGAGGATGACCCGGCGACGACCCACGCGGTCCGACCACACCGCCGACGCCGCGGTCGACAGTCCGAACACCACGGCCGCGCCCATCCCCGCGGTCAGCACGAAGGTCCGGGACAGCTCCAGTGACTTGGTGCCGTAGTTCGTGAGGAACGCCGTGCCCATGTAGAACAGCGAGAACAGGCTCGCCAGCGCGCCGCCGGCGATGAGGATCTCGCGCCACTGGTGGCGGAAGGCGTCGAGGAACGGCAGTGCCGGACCGTCGACCACGGGACCGTCGATAGCCCTGCGCTGCTGGGCTTCTCGGAACACCGGCGTCTCCGCGACCGCGAGCCGCACCCACAGCCCGACGGCGACGAGCGCGAAGGACAGGATGAACGGGATGCGCCAGCCGTAGTCGAGGAAGGCCGAACTGGTCTCGCCGAGCGTCAGGCTCGCGATGAGGAACGTCAGGCTCGACAGGAAGAACGCGAAGGCCGGGCCGAGTTGCGGGAACATCGCGTACAGCCCCCGCTTGCCCGGTGGGGCGTACTCGGCGGTGAGAAGCGTTGCGCCCGCCCATTCGCCGCCGACGGCGAAGCCCTGCAGGAACCGCAGGAAGACGAGGAGGATGGGCGCCGCGATGCCGATCCCGGATTCGGCGAAGCCGAACACGCCGGTCTCGTAACCGGGGAGAAGACCGATCGCGACCGTCGCCAGTCCCATGATGAGCAGGGTCCACACCAGGGTGCGTTTACGGCCGATCCGGTCGCCGAAGTGGCCGAAGAGCATCGCTCCGACCGGCCGCGCGAAGAAGGCCACGGCGAAGGTGGCAAAGGACGCGATGGTCCCGGTGACCTCGTCGGCGGCCGGGAAGAACACCGTCGGGAACACCAGGGCGGCGGCGGTGCCGTAGATGAAGAAGTCGTAGAACTCGATCGTCGTGCCGATAGAACTCGCGGCGGCCACGCGTCGAAGGCTCGTGCGTTTACCCTCCGGCGGTTCGGTCACCGGCGGTTCGGCGGGGATGGTCGTCACTGGCGTTCGCCCTTTCTGCAGACGGCCGCGTCGGGGTGGCGGCTCGAGATCCCGGGCATCATCGGTCCGGGTGCCCCTGTCCGCCGCTCGGATGATTTGGGTCACTCCGGCTGCGCGGTGAGAGGCATGTCATAGTCTGGAGCCCGTGTCGGTGAGGCGGCACCCCCCGAAGAGGGGGACGTCGTGACCCGGCCTCACCTGCAGCTTTGGCCACCTCGTCGCCGGGGAGTACAGTCGAGCGCATGCAGCGCGCACTCCTCCTCGGTTGCCGCGGCGGGGTCTGAACCGACCGGCCCTCCGTCGCGGGGCCTCATCACGCGCCGGTCACTTTCCTTCCACACACGGAGAATGACCACCATGGCACCAGCAGACAGCTTCACTTCCGGCGCCAGCCGAATCGTCGAGCCCGCGGGCCCGATTCCCGCCGGACAACCCTCATGGAACCCGCAACGCAGCTCCGCGATGCCGGTTCATCGTTATCGCCAGTTCGCCGACGAGGTCGAGAAGGTGGCGGTTCCCGACCGCACCTGGCCCGACAAGGTCATCGCCACCGCCCCGATGTGGTGCGCGGTCGACCTCCGCGACGGCAACCAGGCACTCATCGACCCGATGAGCCCGGCACGCAAGCGCCGCATGTTCGACCTCCTCGTACGGATGGGCTACAAGGAGATCGAGGTCGGCTTCCCGTCTGCCAGCCAGACCGATTACGACTTCGTCCGCGAGATCATCGAAGACGGCGCCATCCCTGACGACGTCACGATCCAGGTGCTGACCCAGTGCCGTGACGAATTGATCGAGCGCACCTTCGACGCCTGCCGCGGCGCGGCCAACGTGATCGTCCACTTCTACAACTCGACGTCGGTCCTGCAGCGTCGCGTCGTGTTCCGCGCGGACAAGGCGGCGATCACCAAGATCGCGACCGACGCCGCACACAAGGTCCTCGAGGTACAGCAGAACTACCCGGACACCAACTGGCGGTACGAGTACTCGCCGGAGTCCTACACGGGCACCGAGCTGAGCTTCGCCAAGGAGGTGTGCGACGCGGTCACCGAGATCATCGCCCCCACCCCGGAGCGCCCGATGATCATCAATCTGCCGGCGACCGTCGAGATGGCCACGCCCAACGTCTACGCCGACTCGATCGAGTGGATGCACCGCAACCTCGCCCGGCGCGACTCGGTCATCCTGAGCCTGCACCCCCACAACGACCGCGGAACCGCCGTTGCCGCAGCCGAACTGGGCTACCAGGCGGGCGCCGACCGCATCGAGGGATGCCTGTTCGGCAACGGCGAGCGCACCGGCAACGTCTGTCTGGTCACCCTCGGCATGAACATGTTCAGCCGCGGCGTCGACCCGCAGATCAGCTTCTCCGACATCGACGAGATCCGCCGGACGGTCGAGTACTGCAACCAGCTCAACGTCCCCGAGCGTCACCCCTACGGCGGCGACCTGGTCTACACCGCGTTCTCGGGCAGCCACCAGGACGCGATCAACAAGGGCCTCGACCAGATGAAGGTCGACGCCGACAACGCCGACTCCGACGTCGACGACATCACCTGGGCCGTACCGTATCTGCCGATCGACCCCAAGGACGTCGGCCGCAACTACGAAGCGGTCATCCGCGTCAACAGCCAGTCCGGCAAGGGCGGCGTCGCCTACATCATGAAGGCCGACCACGGCATGAACCTGCCGCGTCGTCTGCAGATCGAGTTCAGCCGGGAGATCCAGAAGATCACCGACGGCGAGGGCGGCGAGGTCAATCCCAAGGAGATGTGGGACGTCTTCGCGGAGAACTACCTGCACCCGATCTGGCCGCTCGAGCGCATCCGGCAGAAAGTGGACGCGGCCGAGGTCGACGGCGGCGACGACCACATCACCGCCGTGGTGAAGGTCGAGGGCAACGAGCGGGAGATCTCCGGCTCCGGCAACGGTCCGCTGGCGGCCTTCGTCGACGCGCTCGGCGCCGTCGGCTACGAGGTCCGGGTCCTCGACTACAGCGAGCACGCGCTGACCGCCGGCGGCGACGCCAGCGCCGCGGCGTACGTCGAGACCGAGGTCAACGGCGAGACGGTCTGGGGTGTCGGCATCGCGTCGTCGATCACCACCGCCAGCCTGCGCGCAGTCGTCTCGGCGGTGAACCGCGCTTACCGGGTCACCTCGGTTCCGGTCGCCGACGGCGAGGCCGCCCCGGGCACCTGGGCGCCCTGACCCTCCTCCTTCGAAGATCCGATTCCGTCCCGTCGATCGCGCCGATCGGCGGGACGGAATCGTTCTTACGGGAACAAAACGGACCAGAGTTTCATTTAGAGGGCATGAAGAACATCGGTTTCCTGTCGTTCGGTCACTGGTCGGACGCCCACGGGTCCCAGGTGCGGTCCGGCGCGGACACGCTGCTGCAGTCCATCGACCTCGCGGTGGCCGCCGAGGAGCTCGGCGCCGACGGTGCGTACTTCCGCGTCCATCACTTCGCACGGCAACTCGCATCGCCGTTCCCGTTGCTCGCGGCGATCGGCGCGAAGACCAGTCGCATCGAGATCGGCACCGGCGTCATCGACATGCGCTACGAGAACCCGCTGTACATGGCCGAGGACGCCGCCGCCGCGGATCTCATCTCCGGCGGCCGGCTGCAGCTCGGGATCAGTCGTGGGTCCCCCGAGCAGGTCATCGACGGCTACAAGTACTTCGGCTATGTCCCGCCCGAGGGGTCGACCGATGCGGACATGGCGCGACAGCACACCGAGGTGTTCCTGAAGGTCATCGAAGGCGGCGGCTTCGCCACGCCGAATCCCCGTCCGATGTTCCCCAACCCGCCCGGGCTGCTGCCCATCGAGCCGCAGTCCCCCGGTCTGCGGGACCGCATCTGGTGGGGCGCCGGGACCCGGGCGACCGCGGAATGGACTGCCCAGCAGGGCATGAACCTGATGAGTTCGACGCTGCTGACCGAGGACACCGGGGTGCCGTTCCATCAGTTGCAGGCCGAACAGATCCAGCGGTTCCGCAAGGCGTGGGCTGATGCCGGGCACCCGCGCGAGCCACGAGTATCGGTGAGCCGCAGCATCTTCGCCATCGTCGACGACCGAGACCGCGCCTACTTCGGCCGCGGCGGCGCCGAATCCGATCAGGTCGGCGTCATCGACAACAGCGTCGCCCGCTTCGGACGCAGTTACGCGGACGAGCCGGACAAGCTGATCGAGCAGTTGCGCGAGGACGAGGCGATCGCCGCGGCCGACACTCTCCTGCTGACCGTGCCGAACCAACTCGGTGTCGAGTACAACGCGCACGTCCTCGAGTCGATCCTCACGCACGTCGCGCCGGCTCTCGGCTGGCGCTGACACCGCGTTACGCACACCTCGTCGGCCCCGTCGGCCGCGCCGGTCCTCCCGCGCGCAGCCGTTCGGGGCCGGCGTTCTTGCGCAGGGTGCCGAAATCGCCACATCGAGACGACTCGCTGACCTAACGTCACCGGGGTGTCCGGTGTCCGAGGGACATCACCGACGAGTTGTCGAGACACACGCCGAGCCCCACGCGAACGGAGAGCCCCCATGTCCGAAGTGATCGTCGTCGCCACCATCTCCCCCAAGCCCGGAGAAGAACAGGCGGTGCGGGAGGCCGTGCTGGCTGCGATCCCCGAGGTGCACGGCGAGCCGGGATGCGGGAAATACGCGTTGCACGAGGCCACCGGCGACTCGACCGACCTGGTGATGATCGAGCGCTGGGAATCGATGGAGGCCCTCGCGACCCACGGCGCCGCCCCGGCGCTCACCACGCTGGGCAAGGCCATCGGCGGACTGCTGGCCGGCCCCCTGGACGTCCGGACATTCACCGCAGTTCCCGCAGGTCAGCCCGACAAAGGCACCATCTGACACGTCACGACGCCGCCCTCACCCGTCCACCCGGGTGAGGGCGGTACCCATTTCTGCGGGTGCTTGCTGTTGATTCCGCCACCGAGCGCGTGCTAGACCGGTATAACGATCGTTAGATAAAGTGAGCCGCGCTTACTGCTGCGCTGGTCCCCGCTCCCGAGAGGAACCCTCATGCCCGAAGCCGTCATCGTCGACGTCGTACGCCTCGCGTCCGGAAAGGGGAAGCCCGGGGGCGCGCTGTCGGAGACCAAGCCCGTCGAGTTGCTCGCACACGTGCTGCGCTCGCTGGTCGAGCGCAACGATCTCGACCCGGCCCTCGTCGACGATGTGATCGGCGGTTGCGTCGGCCAGGCCGGTGAGCAGGCCCTGAACATCTCGCGGACCGCCCTGCTGTCCGCCGGCTTCCCCGAGTCGGTGCCCGCGACGACCGTCGACCGTCAGTGCGGGTCGAGCCAGCAGGCCGCGCACTTCGCCGCGCAGGGCATCATCGCCGGCGCCTACGACGTGGTGATCGCCGCCGGCGTCGAGTCCATGAGCCGCGTCCCGATGGGCTTCACCACCGCCGGAAAAAGCCCCTACGGTCCGAGCATCGCCGCGCGCTACCCCGACGGCCTGGTGAACCAGGGCATCTCGGCCGAACTGATCTCGGCCAAATGGAAGTTCGATCGTGACACCCTCGATGCCTTTGCCGCCCAGTCGCATCAGCGTGCTGCGGCAGCCGCCGCCGAGGGATTCTTCGACCGCGAGGTGCTGCCGATCGATGTCGCCGACGCCAACGGCGACATCGTCACCCACCGCGTCGACGAAACGGTTCGCGCGTCGACCACCGCCGAGGGACTGTCCGGCCTGCGCCCGTCCTTCTACACCGAGGACACCGCCGCACGCTTTCCCGACATCAACTGGCTCATCACCCCGGGCAATTCCTCGCCGCTCACCGACGGGGCCTCCGGCGCGCTCATCATGAGCGATGTCATGGCGTCGAAGCTCGGCCTGACCCCTCGTGCGCGTTTCCACTCGTTCTCGGTCGCCGGCGATGACCCGATCTTCATGCTCACCGCACCGATCCCGGCCACCCACAAGGTCCTCAAGCGGGCCGGCCTGTCCATCGACGAGATCGACACCTATGAGGTCAACGAGGCCTTCGCTCCGGTGCCGCTGGCCTGGGCCCACGAGTTCGGCGCCGACCCGGCGAAACTGAATCCGCGCGGTGGCGCGATCTCGCTCGGCCACGCACTCGGCTCCTCCGGCACCCGACTGCTGTCGACGATGGTCAACCACCTCGAGGCCACCGGCGGCCGGTACGGCCTGCAGACCATGTGCGAGGGCGCGGGCATGGCCAACGCCACCATCATCGAACGTGTCTGAGGCGGCGCGGACGGCTCCCACCCGGAGGCTGACGATCGAGACCGAGGGCCTGGACTGGCGGGAGCGCGAACCGGTGCCGCTGCCGGCCACCCTCGTCGCGGCCAAGCACGCCTTCTACGAGCGCGGTTATCACGGCACCTCGATCCGTGACATCGCCTCGCGGGCAGGCGTTTCGCTGCCGACGCTCTACTACCACCACGACAACAAGCTCGGCATCCTCGTCGAACTGCTCGAGGCCGCGATGACCTCGGTGCTGGCGTGGGTCGGCGCGGCCATTCAGTCCGGCCGGACGCCGAGCGAGCAGCTGTCCAATGCCATCGAGTCGATCGTCCTGCACATGACGAGCGATCTCGAACTCGCCAGCGTTGCTCACGAGTTCCGCCATCTGGACTCCGACGATCCGCGACGTGAGACCTACGTCGCGATGCGCACCGAGACCGAGGACCTGCTCGCCGATGTCATCGCGCGCGGTGTCGAATCGGGCGAGTTCTCGTTCGAGGAGGACGTGAAAGACGTCCTGCGCTACCTCTTCGGCGCGTGCCAGGCGGTCACCACCTGGTATCGCCCCTCGGGTGCCCGGACACCGGCCGAGGTCGCGGCGTCGTACGCCCTGATCTCGCTGCGCGTCGTGGGCGCGCAGGGGCACACCGACGACTGATCACCGAACGACACCGAGTACAGACTCACTCACGAAAGGGAGAAGCCATGAAACGCACCATCTTCGAAGACGAGCACGAGGCCCTGCGGGAAACCGCGCGGCAATTCCTGCAGCGCGAATGCGCCCCGTACACCGAGGAGTGGACGCGAGCCGGTCAGGTCGATCGCATCGCCTTCAAGAAGGCCGGTGACGCAGGTCTTCTCGGATTCAACATCCCCGAGGAGTACGGCGGCGGCGGTGCCATGGACGACTTCCGGTTCAACGCCGTGGTGGTCGAGGAGTTCGCGAAGTTCGACGGCGCGGCACCCGGCCTCAGCCTGCAGAACGACGTCGTCGCACCGTACTTCGTGCACCTCGCCAACGACGAGCAGAAGAAGCGCTGGATGCCCGGGATCGCCACCGGCGAGACGATCCTCGCCGTCGCGATGACCGAGCCGGGCGCGGGCTCCGACCTGGCGGGCATCAAGACCTCGGCCAAGCTCGAGGGCGATCACTATGTCCTGAACGGCAACAAGACGTTCATCTCGTCGGGCATCAACTCCGACCTCGTGGTCGTGGTCTGCCGGACCAACCCCGATCCCGAGGCGGGCCACAAGGCGTTCTCGCTGCTCGTCGTCGAGCGCGGCATGGAGGGCTTCGAGCGCGGCCGCAAGCTCGACAAGATGGGCCTCAAGGCCCAGGACACCGCCGAGCTGCACTTCAACGACGTGCGCGTCCCGGTCGAGAATTTGCTCGGCCAGGAGGGCATGGGCTTCTACCACCTCATGCAGAACCTGCCGTCGGAGCGGCTGTCGATCGGCATCGGCGCCATCGCCGGTGCGCGTGCGATCTTCGACGAGACCCTGCAGTACACCAAGGACCGCAAGGCCTTCGGCCGTCCGATCGGCACCTTCCAGGCGAACCGCTTCAGCCTCGCCGAGATGGCGACCGAGCTCGACATCGCCGAGGTCTACATCGACCGCTGCCTGCAGGGCGTTCTCGACGGCGAGCTGAACGCCGTCGACGCCTCGAAGAACAAGTGGTGGTGTACCGAACTGGCCAAGCGCGTCATCGACAGCTGCCTGCAGCTGCACGGCGGCTACGGCTACATGAACGAGTACCGCGTCGCCCGCGCCTACACCGACGCGCGTATCCAGACGATCTTCGGTGGCACCACCGAGATCATGAAGGACATCGTCGGCAAGAGCCTCGGCGTCTGAGTCCTCGACATCGTCCACAGCCCGGGGCCACGCCCCGGGCTGTGTGCGTCATCCTGGCGCGGCGGCGGTCAGCCCTGGTCTGCGCCGACGCCGCGCAGGTGGTCGACGACCTGCTGCACGGCCGCTCGCGAACGTGGCCGGGCGAGCGCCTCGTAGACCCGTGCGGCACGAACACCCTTGAGCACCAGCCGTTTCACCCCCGGGTGGCGGACGGCGAACCGCGGCATCAGAGCGATGCCGTGCCCATGGGCCACCAGTGCCTCGATCGTCGTGAAGTCCAGCATCCGCTGGGTCACCCGCGGCGCCACCCCGGTCGCCGCCGAGATCGACAGCAGCACATCGTCGACCGGGAAGCCGCCTTCGACGCTGATCCAGTCGTGATCGGCGAGTTCCGTGACCGCGACCTGGTCGCGCACGGCGAGTTCGCTGCCGGCGGCGACGATCACGTCGACGGGTTCACGCATCAGCTCGGTGACCCGGACCCGCGGGACGTTGATCGCCGGGGTCCGTTCGTCGCGGTGGGTGACCACGATGTCGTGGTCGGCGAGAGCCGGTGCCGCGTCGTGGTATCCGACGTCGAGATGGACCGCGTGTACGTCGATGCCCGATGCGGTGGCCCGCTCCAGGACCGCCGGCAGCAGCAGGGTCGCACCGGACGGGAACATCGCCAGTCGGACCCGGGCCTTGCCCGACCGATACGACGACATCTCCTCCTGCGCCCGATCCACCGCCGCGATCACGTCATCGGCGCGCAGCACGAGCGCACGCCCCGCCTCGGTCAATCGGATTCGGCGGCCATCGGGTTCGAACAACGCGACACCGGCCTCCTCGGCCAGGACCTTCAGCTGTTGCGACACCGCCGACGGGGTCATGTGCATCGCCTCGGCGACCGCGCCGATCGACTCCCGGTCGGCGAATTCCCGCAGCAGCCGCAGACGCCGGACTTCCATGCGACAACGGTACTCAGGCCCACGTCGTCGTCAGGCGGTGCCGTGGGTCACGGCATGACCTCCGGGGTGGAATGTCCGAGCGGTCCGATCCGTTGGTGGGGGCATGGCATCACAAGACATCACCCTGGAAACCTTCGAGGACACCATCGCCTCGGACGGCATCGTCCTCCTCGACTTCTGGGCCGGCTGGTGCGGCCCGTGCCGGCAGTTCGCGCCCGTCTTCGAGAAGGCCTCCGAAGCACACTCCGACATCGTGTTCGGCAAGATCGACACCGAGGCCGAGCAGCAACTCGCCGGCAGTCTCGGAATCCGTTCCATCCCGACGCTCATGGCATTCCGGGACGGGATTCTGGTCTTCAACCAGCCCGGTGCACTGCCTGCGGCTCAGCTCGAAGAACTGATCGGCGCCGTCGAGGGTCTCGACATGGATGACGTGCGGGCGAAGGTCGCCGCAGCACAGGAATAACCCTTCAGGAAAACTGATTAGTTATTCCGGTTAAATTCGATTGTCCTTCACATCGTCCACACCGACGATGGGCCCATGTCCACTCGTGATCGCCTCCTCGCGTTGTTCGTCGTCCTGCTCTGGGGACTGAACTTCATCGCGATCCGAGTCGGGCTCGATCACTTCCCACCGTTCTTCCTCGCCGCGATGCGATTCGCGGTGATGGCGATACCGGTCATGCTGTTCGTGCGGTTCCCGAAGGTGCGCCTGAAGTGGTTCCTGCTGTACGTCGCCGGCTTCGGCAGCGTGCAGTTCATCATGCTGTTCCTGGCCATGGATCTGGGCATGCCGACCGGGCTCGCCTCGCTGGTTCTCCAGACCTCGGCGCCCTTCACGGTCATCCTCGGCGTGCTGTTCCTCCGAGAACGGATGACGGCCGGACAGATCCTCGGCCTGGCGGTCGCGGTTCTCGGCATGGCGGTCATCGCGATCGACCGGATGCGCGGCAGCGACCTCGGCGTGGCCGCTCTGCTCCCGATCGGTCTCACCGTGCTCGGTGGTCTGAGCTGGGCAGCGGGCAACATCGGGGGCAGACTCGCCCGTCCCGACGACTCCCTGCGGATGACGTTGTGGATGGCCGTCGTCGCCACTCCGCCGCTGTATGCGGTGAGCTTGATCGTCGAGGGACCCTCCGCCGGCTTCGACGCGCTAGCCACGCTCGGTACCGAGAGTGGACTCCGTGCCCTGGGTGGCCTCGCCTACCTCGCGATCTTCGGCACCGTCATCGGTGCGGGTCTGTGGACCACGCTGCTGGGACGCAACGACGCGAGCCGGGTGTCGCCCATGTCGCTGCTCGTGCCCGTGGTTGGGATCTCGGCAGCATTCTTCGTTCTCGGCGAAGTCCCCAGCGTCGGGGAGATCGTCGGTGCGGTCATCGTCGTCGCGGGGTGCGCTGCCGGGGTGATGGCCCGGCCGCGAACCCGTAGGCGCCCGACCGTTCCAGGTGCCACGCAGACGCCGGCCGATTCCGTGTCGGCGGTGACGGGCGCTCGGGAGGGCGCCGGAACACCGGTGCGCTCACGCGGCTGAGCTGGACCCGGCCGGCGGAAGGGCCTCGCGCACCACCGCGCACAGACGGTCGACCGCGGCCCGGGCCCCAGGACTGATCAAGGTCATGTTGACGAACCCGTGGATCATCGCGCCCTCTCGCCGGACCGTGACCGGCACGCCGGCCTCCTCGAGCCTGCGCGCGTACGCGAGGCCCTCGTCACGCAGCGGGTCGAAGCCGGCGACCATGACATGCGCGGGCGGGAGACCGCTGAGATCGTCGGCAAGCAGTGGCGAGCAGCGCGGGTCGCCCCGCTGCGCGGCGTCGGGCAGGTAGCGATCGGTGAACCAGCCGATGCCGTCGGCGGKGAGGAAGTACCCCGACGCGAACTCCCGGCGCGAGGGTGTGTCGGCGGCCTGGTCGGTCACCGGGTAGATGAGCAGCTGGAAAGCCGGGGTGACCGCTTCGCCACGGACCTCCCGGGCGACGACGGTCGCGAGATTTCCGCCCGCGCTGTCACCGGCGACGACGATCCGCGCCGGATCGAGACCCCACCGCGGCGCCACCTCGACGGCGAAGCGCCACGCCGCCACCGCGTCCTCGACGGCCGCGGGGAACGGGGCGTCGGGGGCCAGCCGGTAGTCGACGGAGAGCACGTCGAGGCCGGTGCCATGTGCCAGACGCCGGACGAAGGTGTCGTGGCTGATCCGGCTGCCGGTGACGAAGCCGCCGCCGTGGAAGTAGACGAGCAGCCCGGCCGAGTCGGTGGTGGAGCGATACCGGGTGGCCGGGATCGGGCCGGCGGGTCCGTCGATGACGAGGTCCTCTTCCACCGCCATGGGAGGCAGCGCCTCGGCCATGGCGGCGCCGACCTCGTCGGTCTGCGCACGCGACTGCGCCACCTCGCCCTGGAAGGGATTCAGCCCGGGCACGTTGTCGTTGGCCCAGCCGATCGCGGCAAGCTCGGGGGCGACCCGCTCACCGTCGGAGTTGACCGGTGCCCGTCGCCCCAGAACGGCCAACGCTCCGGCCGGGATTCGTGCGACGGCGAGCAACAGTCCGCGTTGCACTCGGGCGGGCAGGGACAGGCGCAGATGGGTGTCGCGACTCACAGCCGCCGAGCCTACGCGGCGTCGGCGCACGGCACGACCACTCCCGTCGGATCGGCCTGTGACACACTCGTGCGCATGCCCGACCGACTCTCTTCCGCCGGTTCCGCAACCCGTACGAACACCCGTGTTCCCGCCCGTACCGCCGTCGCCCTGGGCGCTGCGGCCGCGGCCCGGTGGGCGTCGCGCACCGCGGGACGGGGCAAGGGGTCGATGATCGGCGGGCTGGTCGCCGCGAAGATCGACCCCCAGATCATGGGTCGGCTCGCCGCGGGCAAACGCACCGCGATCGTCACCGGCACCAACGGGAAGTCGACGACCACACGGATGACCGCGGCCGCGATGGCCGAACTCGGCGAGGTCGCCACCCAGGCCGACGGCGCCAACATGGACGCCGGCATCATCGCGACGCTGACCCTGAGCCGGACGGCGCCGTTCTGCGCGCTCGAGGTCGACGAACTGCACGTCCCGCACGTCAGCGACGCCGTCGACCCCGAGGTCCTCGTGATGCTCAACCTCTCCCGGGATCAGCTCGACCGAGTCGGCGAGATCAACATGATCGAGCGTCGGCTGCGTGAAGGCATCGCACGTCATCCCGAGACCACGGTGATCGCCAACTGCGACGACGTCCTGGTGACGTCGGCCGCCTTCGACGCCCCGGACGTGGTCTGGGTCGCGGCCGGCGCGAGCTGGGTCGGCGATTCCGTCAGCTGCCCCCGTACCGGCGAGCCGATCGTCCGTTCCGAGGAGGGGTGGCGGTCGACCGGCGACGACAACTTCCGCCGCCCCACCCCCGACTGGTGGTTCGACGACGAGAACATCTACGGCCCCGACGGTTTCAGCGCTCCCCTGGAGCTCGCGGTGCCGGGCAGAGCCAACCGCGGCAACGCGACGCAGGCGGTGGCCGCGGCCGTCGCGATGGGCGCCGACCCGCGCAACGCGGTGGCCGCCGTCGGCACCGTCGGCGAGGTCGCCGGCCGGTACGGCATCCACCAGGTCGGAAACCACTCGGTCCGAACACTTCTCGCGAAGAACCCGGCCGGGTGGCAAGAAGCGATGTCGATGATCGACCAGGACGCCGACGGGCTGGTGATCGCGGTCAACGGCCAGGTGCCCGACGGCGAGGACCTGTCCTGGTTGTGGGACGTGCGCTTCGAGGCGTTCGAGACCATGCAGGTCGTCGCGGCCGGCGAGCGCGCCGCCGACCTGTCGGTCCGGCTGCTCTACGCGGGCGCCGAACACACCACCATCCCGGATCCCATGGCCGCCATCGCATCCTGTCCGCCGGGACGCGTCGAGGTCCTGGCGAACTACACGGCGTTCCGCGATCTCGGCACCGCCCTGGAACGCGCAGCACGATCACGGAAGGCGGAGCAGTGAGCGAATCGACCCTGCGGATCGGCCTCGTCCTGCCCGACGTCATGGGTACCTACGGGGACGGCGGGAACGCCCTCGTCCTGAAGCGCCGTGCGCTGATGCGCGGCATCGACGCCGAGGTCATCCACATCACCCTCGACGACCCGGTTCCCGACTCGCTCGACGTCTACACCCTCGGTGGCGCCGAGGATTACGCGCAGCGGCTCGCCACCCGGCACCTCACGCGCTACCCGGGTCTGCAGCAGGCGGCGGCGGCCGGACGGCCGGTGCTGGCCATCTGCGCCGCCATCCAGGTACTCGGCCACTGGTACGAGACATCGGCGGGCGAACGCGTCGACGGCATCTCCCTGTTCGATCTCACGACGGCGCCCCAGGCGGAGCGGAGTATCGGCGAGTTGTTGGTCGACCCCGCCCTCCCAGGACTGTCACAACCCCTCACCGGTTTCGAGAACCACCGCGGCGGAACGACTCTCGGGTCCGACGCGGCCCCACTGGGTCGCGTACGGCATGGCGTCGGCAACGGCGTCGGCGACGGCACCGAGGGCGTCGTCCAGGGCAGCGTCATCGGCACGTACATGCACGGTCCGGCACTGGCCCGCAACCCCGAACTCGCCGACCACCTCCTGGCCACCGCGCTCGGCGTCGAATCCCTTGTCCCGCTTGACCTCCCCGAGGTCGATCGGCTCCGCCGGGAACGCCTCGCCGCCGGACGACGTCGGTAACGAACCCTCTGCTCCCTGAGGCGCGAGGAGCGCAAGCCGCCGGGCCGAGCGAGCGACGAAGGATCGCGTCGAGGTCGACGAGCCTCGAAGGGCCTGGTGACGTGCCACGCCATGCCCTTCGTGGCAGTGAGAATGGGTGTGGGTGGTTGACCGGGTTTGGGTCTGACTTACTTCGTGGCTGACGGTGCTGTCATGGGCGAGATGTGTCGGCCCGGAACTCCGGTCGATCACCTGCACCAAGTGACCTGTGAGGACCGGGGCGGGTGTGACCTGATTAGGACCCTGTCTGGCTGGTAGGCCGTGACTCTTCACTGTCCTGTCCACCCGCCCCGGTGAGGTCATCCMMCACCGCAGTGAAGGAGACACCGCCAGAATGGCTGAGACAGCAGTGACCACGCAAGTGGTCGTACTCGGAGTCGACACCCATCAACAGACCCACCACGCCGCGATCGTCGCCAYCGACGGCCGCCCGCTGGCCGATCGCGAGTTCCCGACCACCACCGCCGGCTACACCCAGTTGTGGCAGTGGGCGTGTGGCTTCGGCCGCGTCGAGGATGCCGCAGTGGAATCGAGCGCCTCCTACGGGGCCGGGTTGACCCGGATGCTCACCGCCGAAGGGGTGCGAGTGATCGAGGTCAACACCCCCGATCTGCCGCGCCGCTACGCCCACGGTAAGACCGATCAACTCGATGCCTACGCCGCAGCGATGGCMGTCATCACCGGCCGCGCGACCGCGGTGGCCAAAGACACCCGCGGCGCGGTCGAATCTRTTCGGATGCTCACCGTGGCAAGGGCTTCGGCCGTCGAGGAAGCCACSCGCATCGGTAACCAGATCCGTGACCTGTGTACCACCGCACCAGCCGAGTACGCCGATCAAGCGCGCCAGGCCCGCACCATCGCCAAGCGGGCAGCATTCATCAAAGACTTGCCGGTACCAGCCGAGAAAGCTGATCTGTCCGGGCCGGCCGCGGCGTTCGTGCGCGCKGCGCGGTCGCTGCTCGACCGACACCGACTCGCCCAACAACAAGCCCGGTCTTTGGCCCGCGAACTCACACGACTGCTGASCAAGCTGGTACCCACCCTGCTCTCGCGCCCGCAGATCGGGCCGATCACCGCCGCCCGCCTGGTGATCACCGCCGGTGACAACGTCGAGCGGATGGGCACCGAGGCACGGTTCGCCAAACTCGTCGGCGCCGCMCCGTTACCGGCATCCTCAGGCAAAACCAGCCGTCACCGACTCAACCGGGGCGGGGACCGGCAAGCCAACAGTGCTCTGCACATGATCGCGGTCGGACGCATGAAATCCCACGCCCCCACCCGCGCCTACGTCGAGCGACGTTCCGCCGAACACAAAACGAAGAAAGACATCCTCCGCTGCCTCAAGCGCTACATCGCCCGCGAAGTGTTCCGCGACCTCAC
Source organism: Gordonia sp. UCD-TK1 (assembly GCF_001691435.1). Taxonomy (NCBI): domain Bacteria; kingdom Bacillati; phylum Actinomycetota; class Actinomycetes; order Mycobacteriales; family Gordoniaceae; genus Gordonia; species Gordonia sp. UCD-TK1. The sequence goes on from NZ_LZMP01000045.1 coordinate 16,728, forward strand.
CAC
>NZ_LZMP01000046.1:0-222805 GCF_001691435.1 Gordonia sp. UCD-TK1
CGCCGTGCCCGCACCCACGAGGACGACGTCGGCGAGCCCTCGCAGCACGCGGAACACGGCTTTGTCGCCGGGACCGCCGAGACCGCCGGACTTGCCGTCGACGGTGACCGCACCGTCGATCGACGACACCATGTTCGCCCGCACGAACGGCGTGCCGTCGTCCGGATCCGTGGACGATCGAGGGGGGTAGGAGTAGAGCTCGGCCAGCCGGACCAGCTCGTCCTCGGATGTGACCTGGGTCGCTTTCTGCAGGTGGAACATGCGTTCATCATTACGCGCCTGGCTACTCTCCACACATGGTGGCCCGACTCTGCGATCGCAACCCTGCGACCTCGCCCGACGCACTCATCGACGAGATGGTGCCCCCGTCGACCTTCGACGACGTGAGCTTCGACTCCTACATCCCCGACCCCAACGAGCCGTCGCAGGCCGAGGCGGTGGCCAAGGCGCGCGACTTCGTGGCGCGGGCGTCGAAGGCGCGCTCGGGCAAGAAGGGCCTGTTCTCCCGGAAGGCGCCGACCCAGGGCGTCGGTCTGTATCTCGACGGCGGCTTCGGCGTCGGCAAGACCCACCTGCTGGCGTCGATCTACCACTCGATGCCCGCACCGAAGTCGTTCGCGACATTCGTCGAGGTCACACACGTGGTCGGCGCGCTGGGCTTCGTGAATGCCGTCGAGCGGCTCTCGCAGCACACGGTGCTGTGTATCGACGAGTTCGAGCTCGACGACCCGGGCGACACGATGCTCGTCTCCCGGCTGCTGACCGAACTCACCGCCAAGGGCGTGTCGATCGTCGCCACCTCCAACACGCTCCCCGGCCAGCTGGGCGAGGGCCGGTTCGCCGCCCAGGACTTCCTACGGGAGATCCGCAAGCTGTCCTCGGTGTTCGAGACGATCCGCGTCGACGGTCCCGATTATCGTCACCGCGATCTGCCGCCGGCGCCGGAGCCGCGCAGCGAGTCCGAACTGACCGAGATCGCCGAGTCCACCGACGGCGCGACCCTCGACGACTTCGACGCACTGTGCGACCACCTCAGCACCCTGCACCCGTCGAAGTACAAGGACCTCGTCGACGGCGTCTCCCTGGTCTGCATCTCTGGAGTGCACCCGGCCGAGGACCAGTCGGTCGCCCTGCGCCTGGTGGTGCTCGCCGACCGTCTCTACGACGCCCACATCCCGGTGACCGTCTCGGGCGCGAAGCTCGACGAGATCTTCACCGAGGAGATGCTCGCGGGCGGTTACCGCAAGAAGTACCTGCGCGCCACGTCGCGTCTGCTGGCTCTCTCGCGGTTCGCGGAGTCGGCGGCCTGATCTCCGTACAAACCCACCTCTTCTCCGTAAACCCACCCGATCCGAGCGCGGTGGGTTTACCGAAAAGGGGTGGGTTTGCGGGTGGGCGCGACTGAGCCCGCCGGTTCACAGCCGCTGCGTGAACACGTAGTCGTGCTCGATGCTGTCCCCGAGGGTGAAGGTTTTCACGCCGGCGCGTTCGAAGCCCATCTTCGTGTAGAACCGCTGGGCCCGGACGTTGAGCTGGTTCACGCCCAACCACACCAGCGCGCTGCCGTGCGACCGTGCGCGATCGAGTGCGGCACCCATGAGCAGGTGCGACGGAGTCGCGCCCTGCCGCGAATGATGGTCGCGCAGCACATACATCTTCGAGATCTCGCTCACCGGACGCTCGGTCACGACCGCACACACGTCGGGGTGCCTTGGGTCGCCATGCAGCACCAGCGCGTAGCCGAGGATCGGTCCGCCGACACCGTCGCGCGCGACCAGGACATCGGCAGTCGGATCGGCGATGTGATCACGAAAGTTGTTCTCCCGCAGGTTGTCGGCGACGAAGTTCTCGATGTCGGCCGGTGCAGCGTGCGGCGGGCACGCGAGCGGGAACGTGACGGCGGCGACCTCGGCGACTCCCGCCGCCGCTGCGGGGTCGGTCACGACCTCCACGGTGACATCGGCGAGGTCGGCGGCACCGGGGTCGGTCACGACAGCGGACGAGCCGGATCGGCGGTCCAGGCGTTCATCGATCCGTCGTAGACCGCGACGTCGTCGCGTCCGAGGCTGTGCAGCGCGAATGCCGCAGCGGTGGCAGCGATTCCGCCGCCGCAGTACGTGACCGGGCGTACCGACGGGTCGAGGGCGCCGACATCTGCAAACAGTTCGCGCAACTCCTCTAGCGGCCGGAGGCGCCCCGCGTCGTCGACCAGTGCGGCGAACGGCACGTTGACACTGCCGGGAATGTGGCCGCCCGCGAACGATTCCCGGTCGAGCGCGTTGACCAGCAGGACGGAGGACTCGCCGGTGGCGGCCACGACCTCGTCGGTGGAGACGATCCGCTGGGGCCGGCGGCGCGGGGTGAACGAAGCCGGGGTAGTCGTGACCTCGCCGGTCTCGACCGGGAGGCCGGCCGCGGTCCAGGCGGCGTATCCGCCGTCGAGGACGAGTACGTCGTCGAAGCCCTCGAGTCCGAACTGCCACCACAGTCGCGTGGCCCAGATGCCGTTGGCGGTGTCGTACACGACGACGGTGGAGTCGTCGCCGATGCCGAGGCGGCCGACCGCATCGGCGAAACGCGCGGAGTCTGCTGCGGCGAACGGTGCCTCGCCGTCGGGGTCGCTGAGGTCGGTGATCTGATCGGCGAACACCGCGCCGGGCAGGTGCCCGGCCAGATAGGTCTCCCGACCGGAGGCGACGTGTGCGCCGTCGGCATCGAAGGTCAGATGGACGGTGGCGTCGACGATGCGGAGGTTCTCCTCGCCGAGGCGGGCGGCGAGATCGGTGGCGGAGATGAGGGGCGTCATGACAGCCACGGTAGTCCCGTCAGTCGACGAGGGGTTCGGCGACGAAATCGTCGAGGTCGACACTGCGCGTCCGCGCCCAGTAGTCGACGATCCGCCATGGCAGGACGGCGACGACGCGTCCGTCGGGGTTGCGATACCAGTTGGTCATCGCCGGATGCGTCCACACCATCTGCGCGTGGGCGCGGTCGACGGCGTCGTTGTATTCCTCGGTGACGTCACGTCGGACTTCCAGTACGCCCAGCCGGTTCTCGATCATCGCGCGGAGAGCGTCGCAGACATAGCGCACCTGGTATTCGAGGATGCTGATGAAGCTGCCGCCGTGTCCCAGTGCGGTGTTCGGCCCGGTGAGGATGAACAGGTTGGGGAAGTCGGGTGCGGTGATCCCCAGGTAGGCGTACGCGTCGTGATCACCCCACGCGTCGACGGTGTTCTGCCCGCTGCGTCCGACGATGTCCATGGGGTAGAGGTAGCGGTCGCTGTGGAATCCGGTGGCGAAGACGATGATGTCGAAGTCGTGGGCGGTGCCGGTGCCGTCGACGAGTCCATCGGAGGTGACCCGTTCGACGCCGTGTGGAACCAGCTCGACGTTCGGCCGGCGCAACATGCGAAACCAGCCGTTGTCCAACAGCATCCGCTTGCCGAAGGGCGGGTAGTCGGGAGTCGACAGGTCGATGAGGTCGTCGCGGTCACCCAGTTCGCTGCGCAGGTAGCGCAGGTAGAACTCGCGGTGACCGTGATTGACGGCGTTGATCGACGCGGTCGGCTCGGGCCAGTCCGGGTCGATGCGCAGGGTCGAGTGGACCTTGTCGTTGAAGATCCACGACAGTCGTGCGCGGTACCACTCCCGGTACCCGGGGAGGTTGTCCATCAGCCAGTGCACGTCGTCGCCGACCGGGGCGAAGTAGTCATCGTTCGGCGCGATCCACTGCGGCGAGCGCTGGAAGATCGTCAGCGATCCGACCCGATCGGCGATGGCCGGCCCGATCTGCATCGCGCTGGCACCGGATCCGACGATGGCGACCCGTTTGCCGGTGAGCGCGCCGGGCCCGTCGAGTTCGTCCGGCCATTGTGCGGAATGGAAGATCGGACCGGTGAAGTCGTCCATCCCCGGAAGTTCGGGAAGCTTCGGGCGGTTGAGGAGACCGACTGCGCTGATGAGGATCCGGGCGGTCAGGGTGTCCTGGTGGCCCTCGCGGTTACGGACGTGGACCGTCCAGCGCTGGGTCTCGGCGTCGTAGGCGGCCGAGAGGACCTCGGTGCCGAAGCGGACGCGATCGCGCACCGCGTGCCGGTCGGCGAAGGCCTGTAGGTAGCCCTGCACCTCGTCGCGCTTGCCGAAGTGCGTGGACCACGGGTGGTCGAAGGACGAGATCGAGTACAGGTAGCTCGGCGTGTCCACGCCGGCGCCGGGGTACCGGTTCTCGTACCACGAGCCGCCGACCTCGTCGTTCTTCTCCAGCACGGTGTGCTCGACGCCGGCTCCGGCGAGTTGCGTGGAGATCAGCATGCCGGCCACACCGGCGCCGATGACCAGCGCGTCCATCGACGTGGCGAGATCATCGGGCAACGCCGGCAGATGCATATCCCGGAGGTCGCCACGGACGATCTCGGTCATCATCGGCGCGAATTCCGGGGCCACCTGCTCGCCCGCCGTGAACGACATCAACGATGCGACGAGTGCCTCGTCGGCCGGCTTCCGCGCAGGCCGGCCACGGTCGTACCAGTCCTCGAGGGCGTCGACGACCGCCGCGCGGATCTTCTGCTGGACGTCCTCTCCGAGCCCGCCCGAGGAGTTGTCGTCCATGCCTCGGCTCCGCGTCGGGCGGTATCGATCGGCCATCCACCGGTGGTCACCCGTCATCTCCACGAGGACCGCGAGCAGGGTCGGGATGTTGCCCGCGGCCACGGCTGCCCGGATCTCCGCTGTGGTCGGTCGCGTCTCCGGACGCAGCGAAACAGATGTCATGGATAAAACTAACCACTGTTAGTAGTGCGTCGTCAACACCGCGTTTTGCTCGGACTGACGGGCCTTGACGGCGAAAACGAGCTGTGTCACTGTGTCCTCAGTCATACTAACAACGGTTAGTGAGCACGGAGGATTGACATGGATCTCAGCGAGGCAATGCGCACGACGGGCACCTGCCGCTACTTCAGCGACCGCCCGGTGGAGGACGAGGTGCTGTACCGGGCGTTCGACGACGCGCGATTCGGCCCGCAGGGCGGCAACCGCCAGCCCGTCCGTTGGGTCGTCGTCCGCGACGAGGTGACCAAGAAGGCTCTCGCCGACCTGTACCTGCCGTTCTGGGAGGGCTACTACGCCGCGGTCGTCGAGGGGTCGAAGAAGGTCGGCGCCATCCCCAAGACCGTGGAGAGCGCCAACTATTTCGCGCACCACCTCGCCGAGGTGCCCGCCCTGATCGTGGTGTGCGCCGAGATGGACGGACTGCACCCGACCGACCACGAACTGGGCAGGCTCAGCGTCGTCGGCGGGGCGTCGATCTATCCGAGCGTCCAGAACCTCACCCTTGCGCTCCGGCAGCAAGGCGTGGCCACTGCGCTGACGACCCTGCTCTGCGCCGCCGAGAACGAGGTGAAGAACCTCCTCGGCATCCCCGAGGGTTATCTCACCGCCGCCCACATCGCCGTCGGCTATCCGCGTGACGACTTCCCCCGCAAGCTGTCCCGGACCCCGGTCGAGGAGATCGCCTTCCTCGACCGCTTCGACAACCGGATGTTCGCGTGAGCGCCCCCGCCGTGAACCCCTCGACGCGCGCCCTGTCTCCCGCTCAGACCTCGATGCTGGGCCGGGCCACCATCGGTGACCAGCTGCGTCGCCTGGCCCGGTCCCAGGGTTCGACCCCGGCGATCGTGGCCTACGACGCGGAAGGCGGACGTACGTCGACGTCGTACGCGGAGCTGAACACGATGGCCAACCGGGTCGCCCATGTGCTGCTCGACCTCGGCGTCGGGCGCGGGGATCGCGTTGCGGTGATGAGTCGTAACCGGGTCGAGACGGTCGCCACCTACTACGGCGCCCTCAAGGTCGGTGCCGCGTATTCCGGCGTCAGTTCCATGTTCCGGGAGGGCGAGGTCGCCCAGCAGCTCCGGCACCTGGAACCGACGGTGCTCGTCGTCGAGCAGCCGCTGTCCGCGTTGGCCGGCCCCATCGCCGACAGTCTCGGCATCTCGGTTCTCGTCGTCGGCGACGACGAGGCGAACTCGTGGAACTCGTTCGACGAGTCCGTCGCGGCGGCTGACGATTCCGAACCCGACTGCGAGGTCGACGAACACGATCTCGCGATGATCGTCTACACCAGCGGCACCGAGTCGACGCCGAAGGGCGTCGAGATCGCCCATCGGAACTACCTCATCTCCACCTCGCCGGCGTACACGTGGGGGCTGCGCTGCCGCAACGACGACGTGTGGCTCTATGTGATGCCGTTCCACACGATCGCCGGGATCGGCTCGCTGACCTCGTTGACGCTGCTGGGCGCCACCCTGGTGCTGCCGGCCGCGGTCGACCCGGCGACGGCGTTGCGGATGATCCGCGACGAGAAGATCTCGGTGCTGGCCCAGACGCCGACCTTCTTCATCGCGCTCGCCAACCACCCGGACTTCGGAGTCGACACCGTCGGTTCGGTGCGCCGCTGCCTGACCTACGGCGGTCAGGTGTCGCCGCACGCGGTCGACGCGTGGGCCGCGGCGACCCCGGAATCGGTCTGGGGTACCTACTGGGGACAGTCCGAACTCACCCAGCTCGGCTCCGTCGGCTGGTTCCGACGGCTCGAGGACGTGCCGGACCAGGACCCGACCTGGATCGGCAAACCGGTCGGGCACCTGGAGGTCCGGGTCGTCGACGCCGACGGCAACGACGCCGAAGAGGGTGAACTCCTGTGCCGCACACCGTCGGTCATGCTCGGCTACCACAAGGACCCCGAGCGCACCGCGCAGGTCTTCGAGGGTGGCTGGGTGCACACCGGTGACATCGTCCGCATCGACGCCGACGGCAACCTGTTCTTCCGCGACCGGCGCAAGGACATGATCAAAACCGGCGGATTCAACGTCGCGTCACAGGAGGTCGAGCGAGTCCTGCAGGCGCACCCCGACGTCGAGCGTGCCGCCGTCGTCGGGCTGCCCGACCCCTACTGGTCGGAGGCGGTCACCGGATTCGTGGTGCTCCGTGCCGGCGCGGAACACACCGGCGCGGACATCCGTGAGTACTGCCGAACCGACCTGGCATCGTACAAGGTGCCCAAGGAGGTCCACGTGGTCGACGCGTTGCCGACCGACGCCCAGGGCAAACTGCTCAAACGCGAGTTGAGGAAGGCCTATGGAACCGGTCAGGGCTGAGATCGACGCCGACGCTGCCACCGACGAAGACCGGACGCCGCCGGCGCGGCGGCCCCGCCGACGCCGCGACGAGATCGTCGAGGCCGCGGCCCGCTACTTCGCCGATCACGGCTACTCCAACGCGGGGATGCGTGACATCGCCCAGGCGGTCGGTATGCGGGGTGCGAGCCTCTACAACCACTTTCAGTCCAAGGAGGAGATCCTCTACGCCATCGCGCTGCGGATGACCGAGGATCCCCAGCAGGATCTGCTGCTGCTCGACGCCGAGGGCGGTCCCGTCGAACGGCTCACGAACCTGATCGAGGCCCACGTCCGGCGTCTGGCGCGGCACCGGGTGGAACACCTTGTCGCCCTTCGGGAATTGTCGGCGCTGACACCCGAGCACCGACGGGTGGTCACCGACTATCGGAAGTACTACCAGCGTCGAATTCGCGATGTGATCGCCGCCGGCGCCCGACTGGGGCTGTTCGAGGTCCGCGACCCACACCAGTCGGCGATCGCGGTGCTGGACCTGATGAACGGGATCAGCTGGTGGCTCAACGACTCCCACGATGTCGACCAGTTGGTCCGCGACTACGTCGACTTCACGATCGGTGGCGTTCTCCACCATCGTCCGACGTCGTGAGCGGACCACTCGCCGGCGTGCGGGTGGTCGAGATGCCCGGGCTCGGGCCGACCCCGCACGCCTGCATGCTGCTCGCCGATCTCGGCGCCGACGTCATCCGGATCCGGCGGCCCGGCCCGGATCTGCCCGGGCCCGACGGTATCCCGGATGCCGACGCCGGTCTGTACCGGTCGCGACGCACGGTCGACGCCGACGTCAAGGACCCCGACGACGTGGCCCGCATCCGAGAGCTGATCCGGCGCGCCGACATCGTCGTGGAGGGCTTCCGTCCGGGCGTGATGGAACGCCTCGGCCTGGGTCCCGAGATCTGCTCCGACGCACCGCAACTCATCTACGCGCGCATGACCGGGTGGGGTCAGGACGGGGATCGTGCCGCGAGCGCCGGACATGACATCAACTACCTGGCGGTCACCGGTGTGCTCGAGGCGATGGGTCCGGCCGGCGCCCCGCCGGTGCCGCCGCTCTCGCTCGTCGGCGACTTCGGCGGGGGGTCGATGCTGCTCGTCGTCGGCGTGCTGGCCGCTCTGCACGACCGCACGCGCACCGGCCGAGGCCAGGTCATCGACGCCGCCATGGTCGACGGTGCCGGACTGCTCGGCGCGCTGCAGTGGTCGTGGAAGGCCGCCGGACGCTGGGAGTCTCGGGACCAGGGCAACCTACTCGACGGCTCGGCGCCGTTCTACGCAACGTATCGGTGCGCCGACGACAAGTTCGTCGCCGTCGGCGCGCTCGAGGAGAAGTTCTGGCAAAACCTCATTGACACCCTTGGTCTCGGCGACCTGCCCGACCGGTGGGACCGGGCCGCGTGGCCGGTGATCAGCGCGGCACTGCAAGCCCGCTTCGGGTCGCGTACGCGCGACGAGTGGGGGAGTGTGTTCGACGGTGTGGACGCCTGCGTGACACCGGTTCTCGACTTCGACGAGGCCGCCGCAGACCCTATCGCGGTGCAACGCGGTTCCTTCGTGCGCGTCGACGACGCGATCGCCCCCGCGCCGGCACCGCGGTTCTCGCGGACCGTGCTGCCCGCGCCCTCGGGTCCGTCGGCGGCGTCGTTGGGGGAAATCGTGGACGAGTGGTCGGCGGGCAACTGAAAGGCCGATGAGCCCACGAAAAACCCCCGGAGCGATCCGGGGGTTTTGTCGTGGTGCGCGATACAAGGATTGAACTTGTGACCTCTTCCGTGTCAGGGAAGCGCTCTCCCACTGAGCTAATCGCGCGGGTATGGAATTGTGCAGCGGTGGAGGTGGCGACGGGAATCGAACCCGTGTACACGGCTTTGCAGGCCGTTGCCTCACCACTCGGCCACACCACCAGATGCGAGTCGACTCGCGCCGAGCGGATGACGGGATTCGAACCCGCGACCCTCACCTTGGCAAGGTGATGCGCTACCAGCTGCGCTACATCCGCATGCCCACGAGCGATCTTGTGGATCGTGCTGCTCGCGGTGCGAAGAGAAACTTACGCGATGGTTTCCGAACTATCCAAATCGCCTGGTCAGAGGCGTGGCCGCGAGTGAATCCCCAGCGTGTGATTCGCTCCCGTGCCGCATAGGCGGGTTTGTGACGTGGCCCACCGCGGTGATTTGGGACTTCTGCGCAACCCGTGTAATCTTCTGGCTCGTGCGCAGGCGCCCCCGGCACTGACCGAAGGCGCCCGACACGGTCCCGTGGCTCAGTGGAAGAGCGTCCCGTTCACACCGGGAAGGTCGCTGGTTCGATCCCAGCCGGGACCACCAGGTGATAGCGGCTGTCAGGTCATCGGGCCATCACTCGACCTCTCGCCAGCCACGACGCGCCTTCGTTCTTCAACAGCAACCGCACCGCCACCGTCTAAGGTTTGCTCCGTGCCCTGTCGGAGTTGTGCGCGGTGACCATTCCTGATTTCCAATCCCTAATGCGGCCAGTGCTCGCCTTTCTCGCCGACGGGCAGGTCCACAGATCTCGCGATGTTGTCGAGGCCATGGCTGATCAGTTCGGTTTGACCGAGGCTGAGCGCGCCGAGATGTTGCCCAGCGGTGCGGCGAAACGAATCAACAACCGAGTTGGGTGGGCGACGACCTACCTCAGCCAGGCCGGCCTGATCGAACGCCCTGGCCGAGGGCAGATTGTGATCTCACAGCAGGGGCGTGGCGCCTTATACAGCAATCCCGAGCGCATCGACATGAAGGTCTTGGAGGAATACGAGTCGTATCGCGCGTTCAAGATGCGGAAGCGGAAGCGCGAGGATGACTCTCACGAGGACCACGACATCGTCGAACCGACTGTGACTGACGACGATGGGGCGGCGACGCCGAACGACCTCCTGGAGCGTGCGGTCGCACTTAATCGGGCGGCCGTTGAGAGCGAGGTGCTGGCAACGGCACTTAAACTCTCGCCGACCGGGTTTGAGGAGCTGGTCGTGAGGCTCCTGGACCGCATGGGATATGGGCGTGCCGGATCGGTCGAGCGAACGAGCGCGTCGGGTGACGCAGGAGTGGACGGGATCATTAGCCAGGATCCGCTCGGCCTCGATCGCATCTATGTTCAGGCGAAGCGGTACGCCGAGGACCGTGCTGTCGATCGACCGAGGATCCACGAGTTCGCGGGAGCGCTCCTTGGAAAGCAGGGCGACCGTGGCGTGTACTTAACTACATCGAGATTCACCCACGGCGCTCGCGACGAGGCAGAGCGAATCAACGCCCGCATCGAACTCATCGACGGTTCCCGGCTCGCCGAGTTGCTGGTGCAGTACGAGGTCGGCGTTCAGCCCGAGCAGGCTGCGACTCTGTATCGCCTGGACGAGGACTTCTTTGAGTCGATCTGATGATGAACGGGGTGATGAATGCAAGGGCGGGTGTTTCCGCACAAGTGGACATCGGATGTCGAGATCGAGGAGTCGAAACGTCTTGCTGCCGCTGGCGGTGTCGGAAAGAAGCATCACCACGTGCCTCAGGTTTACCTCCGGCGGTGGGCTGACTCCGAAGGTGCGGTCCGAGTCACGAAAGTCTCGACGCGTGACACATATGTCCAGCCCACCAAGGACATCGCCAAGAAATCGAATCTGTACAGGATCTCCGCGTCCGATTTGGAATCTGACTACCCTGAGCTGTGGTTCGAGAAGCACATGTCGAGGATCGAGAGCGACGCCGCCGCATGGCTCGGCGCGTTAGACGAGCTTCCCGATGGGCAAATTCGTGATCGGCAATTGATCGCTAATCTTGGTGTGTTCGTGGCGCTGCAGGAGCAGCGGACACTCAAACATCACGCGCAGAATTTGCGGATTGAAGACGCGTTGAATCGGTTTGGTCGCGCTGAGACGGTCAGTCGAGTGCTGCCCTGGCTTGCTCCGTTGTATGGGATTCCTTACTCGGCGGAGCGCCACGACGAGCTGTTGGACGAGATTCTGAATGTTCAGTTGCTCAGTAGCGAGCGGAAGCCCCGGGCTTTGGAAAGTGCCATAGGCGTCTGGCGGTCGCAGGCTATTCCGCACCTCGTGGCGGCGCGAAGTTGGTGGCTTGTGTCGAGTGCGGGTCCATTGGTCACATGTGATGAGCCCACCATCTGGTTGGGAGGTCCGGCTCGTGGCCGGTGGGAGCCCCCTGCCTGGGCGCGTTCCTCGCACATGGTGTTTCCGCTCGGTCCGCATCGACTACTGGTACTGGCAGCGCGCAAGTTTCATCCATTGCCGCCGCCGTTTGAACTAAGTGCCAGTGAGGCTCGGCAGATCAACTTCGAGATCGTGGCTGCCTCTCACGAGTTCGGTTACGAGACCCCGGGCACTAGCGCTGCAGCGGCGTTTGAAGTGCCGCCGTGGCCGCCTCATAGCCCGGATAGTGCCCCGACATTTATGGAGGCAGTCCTAGAGCCGTCGCGATGGGCGCAGGGCGAAGGTCCTCCGTGGGCTGTCCGCCGCTGGTACGGGTAGCGGCTTGTCGGCACTGAGGACGTAAACGCGTTGCTTGCATGTCAATCGGAACTCAGCCGGTATTCGTCGTCGTACCAGCGAATGAACCGCTCAACGGAGCCCCAACCTTCCGCTACGCGGTCGTGAAGTGCACGCTGGTCGTGGCCGGGAACCCAGCGGCGGCCAGGTGGCAATTCACTGCCACACCCGCACATACAGCCAAGGTTGGAGTTGTCGTCCGGCAGATACCGGACAGGATTGCGGAATGGCTCGATCGCGGTGTCGATGAGACGGTCGTAATCAGGGTGCCCCCTGCGCAGAACGTGTCCGACAACGGCCTGCTTGACGCCTCCTGAGCGAAGCGGAACGTCTTCGATGTGATCGATCTCGGCAACGATACGAATGACGTGCCCGACGCTCATCGTGGCGATCCGCTCTCGATGACCGCGTGGCCCAATCTTGTACACGCCGCGGTTCTGATTGAAGTTCACGCTGTCGCTTGCGTGTGGGTCGAACCCGGCCCAGTTGCGATTCCAATCCGACGGATCCTCGCCGACTGATGTCCCGGGTCCGACCAAGAACTTCTCACGCAGATTGAGATTCAGCATGCGCCTGCCTTCCCAAGGAGTGATGCAGACAATACGTTACAGCAGGACGTAAGGGCAAGGCAATATCTTTAGATTAAAGTCGCTTCCTAGGATCAATCTTTAACCATCGAGCTACTGCGATCCTGATGACAGCCTCAGCCCGCGTACGAGCAGGACTCGTGCTTACGTGACCCAGGACCTCTGTCCTCGCACGCGTGTCGCTACTAGGACTTCTGAAGACGTTGATGGCGAAGAACGCCGTCGCCGGTTTGCGATGGCAGTGGTAATCGCCACGCCGACGTCCCGTGGGTGCGGCGCGACGATCGGACGCTTTCAGTGCGGACTGCACCCATGAACGAACACGGGCCGGTATGGCTGTCCCGCAACCGCATCGACGTCGGCGAGAGCCCGGGCCAGCACGACGACCGCGGCGTCCGCGGACCGCTGCAGCGGCGCGGCGAGGAGGCCGTAACCGTGCCGCATCGTCACCGTGGCGACGATGCGCGCCTGCCAGCCCGGCGCGTCGGCCGGCGGTGACTGGATGCCGTCGAGAACGCGGCAGGTCGAACGCTGCGCGAGCTCCTCACCGTCGTTCCCGGTCGAGAGATCGATGAGTACGTCGACCACTCGCCGCTGGTCGGGTCGTAGCGCAGAGTCGTCGGGGAGTGGCCAGGGGTTGAGCCGCGGGCGCACGACCTCGGACGGGGTCTCGAGTGCGATGTGGATCGGTGGAACCGGACCGTCGGCGGTGCTCGACGAGGTGTCGCGCGTCATCGCGACCGGCTCGATGCCTTCCCCGACGCATGCGACGGTCAGCGTCGATGATGCCGCGATGACCAGTACGACTCCGAGGGTTGCTCGTAGTGATGACATGGTGTCGTCCCCAAGGTGATCTCGTCACCCACCGAGGTCAACGGTAGTCCGGCACGGACTGTCGCGATCCAGCTGTCCACCGAACAACCGACCACGCCCCACGGCGTTGCGCGTGATGCAGCTCACAGACAGGGCGTACGCTCGCCGCGTGGCCGCGAGGACTGCCGTCAATCTGCCGGAGTCGTCTCGTCCTGTGCCCGCACGGATCTCGACGGCGGCGATCGTCGTGGCGGCCGTCGTCGCGGTCGGGGTGATCGCCTGGCACATCGCGGCGTTCCCGATCACCAACCCGTTCTACGGGCTCTTCGAGAACGCCACTGATGCCCGCGTCTATCGCGCGGGCGCGGCCACCGTGCTCGACGCGGGTCCGCTGTACGACGCACCCGTCCTGTGGCGTCTGCACTTCACCTATCCGCCGTTCGCCGCGGTCGTGTTCGTCCCGCTGGCTCTGCTCACCGAGGCCGTCGCCAACATCGTCTGGTGGACGATCGGTTTCGCCGCGCTCACCGGCGTGATCGGGATGTGCCTTCGCAGCCTGCGCTACCGGCCCGATGGTCGCCTGATCACGTTCGCCGCCTTACTCGCGATCTCGTCGACCGCCCTCGAACCCGTCCGAACCACCATCTGGCTCGGACAGGTCAACCTCCTGGTGATGACCCTGATCCTCGTCGACCTGGTGTTCCTCCGGACGCACTCTCGATGGCGCGGAGTGGCCATCGGCATCGCGGCCGGGATCAAACTGACACCGCTGTTCGCCGTCGTCTACCTGTTGGTGACCCGCCAGTGGCGCGCGGCAGCCACGGCGCTGGCGACGTTCGCGGCGACCGTGATGATCGGATTCCTCGCCGTCCCCGCCGACTCGTGGGCCTACTGGACCCGCCACCTCGCGGACACCGAACGCATCGGCCGGGCCGACTCGCCGGCCAACCAGTCGGTGCGCGGATTCGTGTCGCAGATGTTGTCCCACTTCGACATCGGGCGGTTCGCCGAGCCTGCACCCGGCGGGCCCGTCTTCGTCGCACCGACGTGGCTGTGGCTCCCGCTTGCGCTGGTCGTCGCCGCGCTCGGACTGCTCGCCGCGGTGGTTGCCCACCGCGACGGTCGCGACCTCCTCGCGGCCACGATCGTMGGCATGACGATGTGTGCGGTCTCGCCCTTCGCGTGGGGACATCACTGGGTCTGGTGCGTGCCGCTGTTCGTCGTCGCGCTGGATCTGGCGATGCGGCGGGGCAGTACGGCTCGTACGTGGTGGTACTTGCTCGCGCCGGCCGGCGTGGCGGCGCTGACGTTCACCTGGTGGCGGCACTGGTGGGACAGCGGGCCGTACCTGACCTCCGACCACGCCATCGCGTTGGGGCTTTTCATGATGCCGCGAAACGGTGACGACTCTGTCGTGCGCGATCTGCTCGYCGTGCTCTATTCGGGCTGCTATCCGCTGCTTCTCGCGGTCACCGTGTCCGCGACTCTGATCGACGGCGCGCGGCGGAGGCGACGGCGTCGCTCGACCACCCTGCCGACGCCGGAGGCCCACACCTGCATCGCGTAGCCTGGACGTCACTTTCCAGGCCGAGACGAACACCGGGCCGAAGTGCGCAGCGGGCCGAATGAACGAGGTGGGAGACGATGCCGACACCGGGGGCGAGCGAGTCCGGAGTGAACGAGACGTCCACACCGAGCGGCGCGCGGACGTCGGCCGACGCGGACCGCGGGTCTCTCCGGCATCGCCTGCGCATCCGCGCACGCCATCGTCGCTACGTCGTGCGCAGCAACCCGAAATGGCATGGCATGTACCGCATCGCGGTCGGGACCATCGGCACGATCGTCCTGCTGTGCGGCATCGTCGCGATCCCGTACCCGGGCCCGGGCTGGCTCATCGTGTTCCTCGGACTGGGCATCCTGGCGTCCGAGTTCGACTGGGCGCACCGGTTGCTGAAGTTCGCGCGGGCGAAATACGACGCCTGGATGGACTGGATCGGTCGGCAACACTGGTCGGTACAGGCCGTCTTCTGGCTCGCAACCTGTGCCATCGTCATCGCCACCCTGTGGGTTCTCGGCGCGCTCAACACCGTCGCCGGGTGGGTCGGCCTCGACTACGGCTGGCTGGCGAGTCCGATCTTCGGCTGATCTCCGACGCCGCAAGGTAGGGGTGCACTCCACGACGACCCGGCGCGGATACCATCAGAGTCGCAAACGTCCGACCCGGACGCGTCTTCGCGTGTCCGCCCCAACCCGAGGAGCGCCCCCGTGCCCGACGACGTCCAGGTGACCAGCCCCGCCACGATCCGTGTGCCGGCTGGGACGACCGCGGGCACCGCACTGCGCGAGGCCGAGCTGCCCAACAAGGGCCCGGAGGCCATCGTCGTCGTCCGTGACGCGGGCGGGGACCTCCGCGACCTGTCGTGGGCACCCGACGCCGACACCGATGTCGAACCGGTCGCCGCGAACACCGAGGCCGGCCGCAGCGTGATCCGGCACTCCACCGCACACGTTCTCGCGCAGGCGGTCCAGGAGCTGTTCCCCGAGGCCAAGCTCGGGATCGGCCCGCCGATCAAGGACGGCTTCTACTACGACTTCGACGTCGCCGAACCCTTCACCCCCGAGGACATCACCGCCCTCGAGAAGAAGATGAAGCAGATCATCAAGTCGGGTCAGCGGTTCTCGCGGCGGGTGTACGAGTCGAAGGACGAGGCCCGCGCCGAACTGGCCGGCGAGCCGTTCAAACTCGAACTCATCGACGACAAGGGCGCGGCCGACGACGCCGAGGTGATGGAGGTCGGCGGCGGGGAACTGTCGGTCTACGACAACCTCAATCCGCGCACCGGAGAACGCATCTGGTGCGACCTGTGCCGCGGACCGCACGTCCCGACCACCAAGTACATCGCGGCCTTCAAGCTGACCCGCAGCTCGGCGGCGTACTGGCGCGGCGATCAGGCCAACGCCGGTCTGCAGCGCGTCTACGGCACCGCGTGGGAATCGTCGGAGGCGCTGGACGCACACCTGGAGATGCTCGCGGAGGCCGAGAAGCGCGATCACCGCAAGCTCGGCGCCGAACTCGACCTGTTCAGCTTCCCCGACGAGCTCGGCTCGGGACTCCCGGTCTTCCACCCGAAGGGCGGCATCATCAAGCGCGAGATGGAGGACTACGTCCGCGCGAAGCACATCGAGAACGGCTTCCAGTACGTCGGCACCCCGCACATCTCGAAGGAACATCTGTTCCACCTGTCGGGCCATCTGCCGTACTACGCCGACGGCATGTTCCCGCCGATCCACGTCGACGAGGAACGCAACGAGGCAGGGGAGATCACCCGCCAGGGGCAGGACTACTACCTCAAGGCAATGAACTGCCCGATGCACAATCTGATCTTCCGGTCGCGCGGACGGTCGTACCGTGAACTGCCGCTGCGGCTCTTCGAGTTCGGTCACGTCTACCGCTACGAGAAGTCGGGCGTCGTGCACGGTCTGACCCGCGTCCGCGGGTTCGCCCAGGACGATTCGCACAGCTATGTGACGCCGGAACAGGCCAAGGACGAGATCAAGCATCTGCTCGACTTCATCCTCGGGTTGCTGCGCGACTTCGGCCTCGACGAGTTCTACCTCGAGCTGTCCACCCGTGACGACTCGCCGAAGTTCATCGGTTCCGCGGAGCAGTGGGCCGCCGCGACCGCCATCCTCGAAGAGGTGTGCGTCGAATCAGGTCTCGACCTCGTGCCCGACCCGGGTGGTGCCGCCTACTACGGACCGAAGGTCTCGGTTCAGGCGAAGGACGCGATCGGGCGTACCTGGCAGATGTCGACCATCCAGTACGACTTCAACCAGCCGGCCGGATTCGACCTCGAGTACACCGCCGCCGACGGCACCAAGCAGCAGCCGGTGATGATCCACTCGGCGAAGTTCGGCTCCATCGAGCGGTTCTTCGGCGTGCTCACCGAGCACTACGCGGGCGCGTTCCCGGCGTGGCTCGCACCGGTCCAGGTGGTCGGGATCCCGGTCGCGGAGGCGTTCAAGGAGCATCTGTACGACGTGGCAGCCGACCTTCTCGCCGCCGGTGTCCGCGCCGAGGTCGACGCCTCCGACGACCGCATGCAGAAGAAGATCCGCAACCACACCACCGGCAAGGTGCCGTTCATGCTGCTCGCCGGCGAACGCGACGTCGAGGCCGGGGCGGTGAGCTTCCGGTTCCGCGACGGCACACAGGTCAACGGCGTGCCGGTCGCCGATGCGGTGTCGGTGATCGTCGAGTGGGTCCGGAGCAGGCGCAACGAGTCGCCCACCAAGGAGTTGGTCGAGGCCGCGCTCGGCGAGGTGGAGACGGTCGTGGTGGCGGGAGCGCTCGATGAGTGACGCCGCGTTCGGTGAGGCGCCCGGCGAGATCCGGGACGAGGGTGTCGGTGTGGCGGATCGCCTGCAACGGCTGTGGAGTCCCCACCGGATGACCTACATCGCCGACCCGCAACCGGCCGAGAAGACGGGGCATCCGTTCCTCGACATCCCGACCATGAGCGATGAGGACGGTCTCATCGTGGCGCGTGGTGACACCGTCTACGCGGTGTTGAACCTGTACCCCTACAACCCGGGGCACACCATGGTGGTGCCGTACCGGCAGGTCGCCGACCTCGAGGATCTGACCGCCGCGGAGTCCGCGGAACTGATGGCGTTCACGCAGCGGATGATCCGCACGATCAAGGCGGTGTCGAACCCCAACGCGTTCAACGTGGGTCTGAATCTCGGCTACGCGGCGGGCGGTTCGTTGTCCGAGCACCTCCACCAGCACATCGTGCCGCGATGGATGGGCGATGCGAATTTCATCACCATCGTCGGCGAGACGAAGGTCATGCCGCAGTTGCTCCGGGACACCCGCGGACTGCTGGCCACCGCCTGGCAACGGCTGGACGACTGACCCCGCTGTGAGCGATCGGGTGCCGGTGCGATCAGGTGAGGCGATGTCAGACGAGAGCGATCAGGAAGCGCTGAGGCACGACGCGGCGCGAGATGGGGGAGGAACTCGGCGATGCTGAGCATTCTGGGTCGGGCATCGGTCTCGAAGGTGACCCTCCCGATGGGTCGCGCGCTCCTGCGGACCGGGCTCACGCCGGACTCGGTGACGGTGATCGGCACGCTGGCCGGCGTCGCAGCCGCCCTCACGCTGTTCCCGATGGGGGAGCTGTTCTGGGGCACGCTGGTCATCTGGCTGTTCGTGATGTTCGACATGCTCGACGGCGCGATGGCCCGCGCCCGAGGCGGCGGCACGCGATTCGGCGCCGTTCTCGACGCGACCTGTGACCGCGTCGCCGACGGCGCCATCTTCGCCGGCCTCGCCTGGTGGTGCGCGGTCACCGAACCCCACGACCTGCTCCTCGTCGCGACCCTCATCTCTCTGGTGACCTCCCAGGTCATCTCCTATGCCAAGGCCCGCGCGGAGGCGAGCGGCCTGTACGGCGACGGCGGTCTCATCGAGCGGCCCGACCGGCTGATCATCGTGCTCGTCGGCGCCGGTCTCACGGGTCTCGGCCTGTGGTGGGCCATCCACGTCGCGATGTGGTTCCTCGCGGTCGCCAGTGTCATCACCGTCGGGCAGCGGATGTGGTCGATCGCGCAATCACCGGGTGCGCGGGACCTCATCCCCATCGCCTCGGAACCCGCAGACACCGGGCCCTCAGACACCGAGAACGGCGATGCCGAACCCTCGTCCGGCTCGGACGGTCAGACCCCGCCCGCGGGACAACGATGACCGATCTCGGCGCGATGGCCGCCGATCTCGGGTACCGGGCCGGCTGGGCCGCCGTTCGCTGGGCTCCGGAACGCGCCGCGCGGGGTCTGTTCGACCGTGCCGGCAGCTACGCGGGTCGTCGTGGCGGTGGCCCGGACCAGTTGCGCCGCAACCTGGCCCGTGTCCTGGGCGTGGAACCCCCGCAGGTGCCCGACGACCTCGTCGCCGACGCCATGCGCTCCTACGCCCGGTACTGGTGCGAGGCGTTCCGCCTGCCGACGCAGGATCGTGCGACCGTCACGTCCACCGTCACGCTCCCCGACGAGGACCGGGCCCGACTGGACGCCGCGCTGGCGAGGGGCAAGGGAGTCATCCTGGCGCTGCCGCACACCGGCAACTGGGACATGGCCGGTGTCTGGCTGGTCCACCATTACGGCAGGTTCGCGACGGTCGCGGAACGCCTGAAGCCGGAGTCACTGTTCAACCGGTTCGTCGCCTACCGGGAATCGCTCGGCTTCGAGATCTTCCCGCTGAGCGGTGGCGAGCAACCCCCGTTCGGGCAGCTGGCCGACCGGCTCCGCGCCGGCGGCATCGTGTGCCTGCTCGGCGAACGCGACATCGCCCGGCATGGGGTGCCGGTGACCTTCTTCGGCGAGCGAACCCGCATGCCGGCGGGGTCCGCACGGCTGGCGATGGAGACCGGTGCCGCGCTGATGCCCGTGCATCACTGGTTCGAGGAGGCGCCGTACTCCCGGATGTGTTGCGGGGAGCAGATCGACGTCTCCGGTGGGATCGAAACGGCCACCCAGGCCCTCGCCGACGCCTTCGCGGTCAACATCGCCGCGCATCCGGCGGACTGGCACATGCTGCAGCCGCTCTGGGAGAGCGACTGGACCGACCGTCAGCGCGGTCGCGTGGAGCAGGACGGGACGCCGACATGACGACGACCAGGGGAGTGCCATGCGAATCGGAATGATCTGCCCTTACTCGTTCGACGTGCCCGGGGGTGTACAGGCCCACGTCACCGAACTCGCCGACGTCTTCCTCGACCGGGGCCACGAGGTCAGCGTGCTCGCCCCGGCCGGCCGCGACACCGAACTGCCGGAGTACGTCGTCCGGGCGGGACCCGCGCTGGCGATCCCGTACAACGGCTCGGTCTCCCGGGTGAACTTCAGTCCCAAGGGCTACCTGCGGTTGCGTCGCTGGGTCGCCGAGAACGGCTTCGACGTCCTGCACGTCCACGAACCGAATTCGCCGAGCATCTCGATGCTGTCGTTGATGGTGGCCTCCGGGCCCATCGTCACCACCTTCCACACCGCCACCTCGAAGTCCTTGTGGCTGAGCGTGTTCCAGGGGATCTTGCGGCCGTACCACGAACGGATCGCGGGCAAGATCGCCGTCTCCGAGCTCGCGCGTCGCTGGCAGATGGAGTCACTCGGCTCCGATGCCGTCGAGATCCCGAACGGCATCAACGTCGCGTCCTTCGCCGACGCCGAGCCCCTCGACGGGTATCCGCACCCGGGTGGCACGATCCTGTTCCTCGGTCGTTTCGACGAACCGCGCAAGGGCATCGACGTGCTCATGCGTGCACTGCCCGCGGTCGTGGAGAGGTTCCCGTACGTGCGGGTCCTGGTCGTCGGCGGCGGCAACCAGGCGGCGCTGCGGCGGCGGGCGGGTCCACTCGCCGAACACCTGGTGTTTCTGGGGCAGGTCGACGACGCGACCAAGGCGCGGGCGCTGGCCTCCGCCGACGTCTACTGCGCGCCCAACCTCGGCGGCGAGAGCTTCGGCATCGTCCTGGTCGAGGCGATGGCGGCCGGGGCGGCGGTGATCGCCAGCTCCCTGAACGCCTTCCGGCGGGTGCTCGACGACGGCCGGGCCGGGCGACTCGTCGAGACGGGGTCCCCCGATCAACTCGCCGCCGGCCTCGTCGAACTCCTCGCCGACCCGGAGGCGCGCGCCGATCTCGTCGCCGCCGGACGGATTCGGGCCGACAAGTACGACTGGTCGCGGGTGGCCGACCAGATTCTCCGGGTCTACGACACCGTCACGGTGGGAGCCGGTCCGGTCGTGGTGTCGGACTGATGGCCACCTGGATCGTCCTCGGCGTGGTGGCCGTGCTGCTCGTGGCGGGATGGGCCTACCACACGGCCAACCGCCTCGACCGGCTCAACGTCCGTGTCGATCTCGCCCGCCAGGCGCTCGAATCGAACCTCGACCGGCGCGCGGTGGTCGTGCGTGCGGTGTCAGCGGAGATGATCGCCGGCGACGGCGCCGCGAACTCCCGCACGTCCGTCGACGACGGCGTCGCCGCCCAGGCGCGAGAGCTCGCCACGCTGGCCGATCGCGCCGAGCGGGCCGCGCCGACGGCACGTGAGGACGCCGAGAACGCGCTGTCGGCCGCACTGGCGCGCACCGACCCGAATCGTCGGTCCGCGGCCCTCGTCGTCGAACTCGCCGACGCCGAGACGCGGGTGATGATGGCGCGTCGGTTCTACAACGACGCCGTGCGGGACACCAGGGCCCTCGCGCAACGCCGGCCCGTTCGATGGCTGCGGCTCGGCGGCCACGCGGCACCCCCGGAGTACTTCGAGATCATCGAGCGCGTCACCCCAGGCCAGGCGGACTGATCCCTCGTCAGGGGCCATCGGCCCCTCACCTAGACTGGTGGGCATACCGCCGCCGCGAACGCGGCAGGTCGGGACTGCGACACGAGGAGATCTTCAGTGAGTCACAACGGCACGACCGTTCCCGAGGTCGGCCAGGGCACGGCCCGGGTCAAGCGCGGCATGGCGGAGATGCTCAAGGGCGGCGTGATCATGGACGTCGTGACCCCCGAGCAGGCGAAGATCGCCGAGGATGCCGGCGCGGTGGCCGTCATGGCTCTGGAGCGGGTGCCCGCCGACATCCGTGCCCAGGGCGGGGTGTCGCGGATGAGCGATCCCGACATGATCGACGGCATCATCGCCGCCGTCTCGATCCCGGTGATGGCCAAGGCCCGCATCGGTCATTTCGTCGAGGCGCAGATCCTGCAGAGCCTCGGCGTGGACTACGTCGACGAATCCGAGGTCCTGACCCCGGCCGACTACAGCAACCACATCGACAAGTGGGCCTTCACGGTGCCGTTCGTGTGCGGTGCGACCAATCTCGGTGAGGCCCTGCGCCGGATCACCGAGGGGGCGGCCATGATCCGCTCGAAGGGCGAGGCCGGCACCGGCGACGTGTCGAACGCGACGACCCACATGCGCAAGATCCGCGACGAGATCCGGCGTCTGACCTCGTTGCCGAAGGACGAACTGTACGTCGCGGCAAAGGAGTTGCAGGCTCCCTACGAGCTCGT
The DNA here is from genome assembly GCF_001691435.1 of Gordonia sp. UCD-TK1. Taxonomy (NCBI): domain Bacteria; kingdom Bacillati; phylum Actinomycetota; class Actinomycetes; order Mycobacteriales; family Gordoniaceae; genus Gordonia; species Gordonia sp. UCD-TK1. Next base: position 22,171 of record NZ_LZMP01000046.1, read on the forward strand.
GGTCGAGGTGGCCGAGGCCGGCAAGCTGCCGGTCACCCTGTTCACCGCCGGCGGGATCGCCACCCCGGCCGACGCCGCGATGATGATGCAGCTCGGCGCCGAGGGCGTGTTCGTCGGATCGGGGATCTTCAAGTCGGGCAACCCGGCACAGCGGGCCGCGGCGATCGTGCAGGCGACCACGTTCCACGACGATCCCGACGTGCTGGCGAAGGTCTCGCGCGGCCTTGGTGAGGCGATGGTCGGCATCAACGTCGACGACATCCCGCAGCCGCACCGCCTCGCCGAGCGCGGCTGGTGACCGCTTCGTCCGGATCGTAGGTGGTCAGACCGACCGCCTCCCGCCGCGGGGCCCCTTCTCAACACGCCGGAGACCGAACAGTCGACATGCGTGGCGGGTCAGGGGCTTCGCGGCGGTAGTATCTGCTGATCATGGATGCGGCGACCATCGTTCGAGACGCTTCGGTCTCGGGCACACACATCGTGGGTGAATTGCGGCTCGAGTGGTCCGCGGCGTGCAATGTGGGACGAGTCCGGGAGACGAACGAGGACGCGGCACTCGCGCTGCCGGGGATGTACCTGCTCGCCGACGGCATGGGCGGGCACGACAGCGGCGAACTGGCCAGCGAGGCCGCACTGCTCACCTTGTCGGAGGCCACCAGCGCGGGTGAACTCAAGGCGACCCAACTGCAACTCGACGATCTGTTGCTCGCCGCCCAGCGGCGCATCGGCGAGATCGACACCGAGACCGAGCGACGCGCGGGTACCACCGCCACCGGCATCGTGCTCGTCACCCACGAGCAGAGTCCGCACTGGCTGGTGCTCAACATCGGCGACTCGCGGACCTATCGCTTCCAGAACGGGTCGCTCAACCAGCTCACCACCGACCACTCGCAGGTCCAGGAATTCATCGACGCCGGATTCCTCACGCCCGAGCAGGCCCGAACCGACCCGCGCCGCAACGTGATCACGCGTGCGCTGGGCGCGGGCATGGTCGACCCGGTCGCCGACTACTCGAGTACGCCGGCATTCCCGGGGGATGTGCTGCTGCTGTGTACCGACGGTCTGACCGGGGAGCTGCCCGACGAGGAGATCGGTGACATCCTGCGCAATGCGGAGGACTCCCGGCAGGCGGCCGAACGGCTCGTCGACGCCGCCCTGGCGCTCGGCGCGCACGACAACGTCACCGTCATCGTCGTGAGTGTCCACGAATCGGTGCCGACCCTCACGATGCCCGCGCTCGACGACTCGGCGCAGGGAGAGGCCGCCGGAGCTGCTCCGGCCCCCGACCCGAGCTGATCGGAGGACTGATGACCACGGGTCAGGACCGGGCCGAGACATCCCCCGCAGAGTCCGGCGACGCCGCGCTGGACGCCGGGGCGACCTACGTCGAATACTGCGGCGAGCGCATCGCGCTCGACGCCGACCGACGGTTCTTCATCGGCCGCGAAGCGGATCTGTCCATCGACGACAACCCGTACCTTCATCGCCGATTCCTGGTGATACACAACGAGAACGGGCTCTGGTGGCTCACCAATCTCGGCACGCACCTGTCGGCGAGCGTCTCGGCGGGCGACGTCGGGTTCTCGGCGACCCTGGGCCCCGGTGCGCGCATGCCGCTCGTCTTCGGTGAGACGACCATCGTGTTCACCGCCGGCCCGACGACCTACGAGCTGAGCCTGTTCGCCCGCGCGCCGCAGGTGAAATCGGTGACGCGTCCGGAATACAGCGGCGGGCACACGACGCAAGGCGTGCCCACGCTCACGGAGAGTCAGAAGCTGCTGATCATCGTGCTGGCCGAGGAGATCCTGCGGCGTGAGGGGACCGGGTCGAGTGCCATCCCGTCGTCGGCGCAGGCGGCGCGCCGGCTGGGCTGGCCGCTGACCAAGTTCAATCGCAAGCTCGACAACGTCTGCGACAAACTCGATCAACTCGGGGTGAGCGGAATGCGCGGCGGGGGCGGGAAACTCGCGAGCAACCGCCGGACCAAACTGGTGGAGTACGCGGTGTCGTCACGCATCGTCACGCGAGAAGATCTCCCCCTCATCGACGCCGAGGCGGCCCGAAACGCGGCCGACTGAGTCAGCCGCCGCGTATGCACGTCGCTGACCTGCGGTTTCACCGTGGGTAGTTCTCCCCACGGGTAGGGGAGTTCTCCCCATCGACCACCCGGGCCGCAGCCCATAATCTTCATCTCATCGCCGGGAGAACCCGGAAGACCACCGGTTGAATGAGTGAAGAGGAAGCACACATGACTGCGATCGCCCATCAGGCCCCCCAGCACCTGCGCTCGGTCAGCGCTCGTCGTGACGCGGAGGCCATCGCCCGCCGGAAGGAAGCCCTGGCGCGTCTGGCGGCTCGCCGGATGCCGTTGCCCGGCCACCAGATCCAGACACCGCGCGCGGGTCAGCCGCTCGGCCTGGGCCATCGTCCGGGACACCCCCACCTGCACCGTGCGGTCGCCGTTCCCGCGCTCGCCGAGTTCCCCGAGGTCGCGGAGGCCACGGCCGACCGCGCCAAGCCGAATCTCACCTCGCGCGAGGTCGAGGTCCTGCGCACCTGGATGCTCGTCGACTCCAAACCCGCTGTGGCCCAGCAGCTCTACATCTCGCTCGGTACGGTGAACACCCACCTCACCCGGATCCGGGCCAAGTACGCCGAGATCGGCCGTCCGGCCCCGACGAAGGCATCGCTGGTCGCCAGGGCCATCCAGGACGGGATCATGACCCTCGACGAACTCTGATCGCCGGCCGCGCTTCGGCGGGCAGGGGAGTGCCCACCGGCGCCGTGCGCGATACTGGTCTGCGTGGCAGCCATCGAGGACATACTCCAGGTCGAACAGATCGAGACCGACATCTACCGCGGCGGTGCGTTCCCGAGTCACCTTCAGCGCACCTTCGGCGGCCAGGTCGCCGGCCAGGCCCTGATGTCGGCGACCCGCACGGTGTCCGACGAGTTCGACGTTCATTCCCTCCACGGTTATTTCCTGCGTCCCGGTGACCCGGATCGTCCGGCGGTGTTCCTCGTCGACCGCATCCGCGACGGACGGTCGTTCGTCACCCGGCGGGTGACCGGCATCCAGAACGGCGAGGCGATCTTCACCATGTCTGCGTCGTTCCATGTACGGACCGACCAGGGCTACGAGCACCAGGACCGGATGCCGCCGGCGCCGCAACCGGACGAGCTCACCGACCGCCTCGACGAGCTGGCCGAGGAAGAGCGCGCGGTGTTCAAGGAGTGGCGCAACTTCGATCTGCGCATCGTGCCCCCGGAGATGATGGTCACCTCGTCGTATTTCGCTGCGCAACAACGAGTCTGGTTCCGCTACCGCCATCGGCTGCCCGACGACACCGTCTTCCATGTCGGCACCCTCGCCTACATGAGCGACATGACCTTGCTCGGCTCCTCGCGCGTGCCCCATCCGGAGTCCAACCCGCAGGTCGCCTCCCTCGACCACGCGATGTGGTTCATGCGCCCCTTCCGGGCCGACGACTGGCTCCTCTACGACCAGACGTCGCCGTCGGCGGGCGGTGGTCGCGCGCTGACCCAGGGACGGATCTTCGATCGACAGGGCCGCCTGGTGGCGGCGGTCACCCAGGAGGGGCTGGCGCGCACCGGTCGTGTGATGCCCGACGACCAGCACGCCCGGACCGATCGGTGAGCGAAGGCAACCGGCCGCGGATCGGGGTTCTGGCACTGCAGGGCGATGTGCGCGAGCACGTCTTCGCGCTCGAGGCGGCCGGCGCCGACGCCGTGGCGGTGCGACGCCCGGCCGAACTCGACGAGATCGACGGAATCGTCATCCCCGGCGGTGAATCGACGACGATGACCAAACTGCTCGGCATCTTCGACCTGTTCGACCCGCTGGTCGACAAGCTGTCCGACGGCCTCCCGGCGTACGGGTCGTGCGCGGGCATGATCATGCTGGCCTCCACGATCCTCGACACCCGGCCCGACGCACGGCATCTGGACGCCCTCGATGTCACGGTGCGGCGCAATGCATTCGGGCGACAGGTGGAGAGTTTCGAAACCGACCTGGAGTTCACCGGGATCACCGACACCGAGGGTGCCGCGCCGATGCGTGCGGTGTTCATCCGGGCGCCGTGGGTCGAGTCCGTCGCCCCGGAGGTCGAGGTCCTGGCGCGTGTTCCCGACGGCCCGGCGGCCGGGCGGATCGTCGCGGTCCGCCAGGGGAACGTGCTCGCGACGTCGTTCCACCCGGAGGTGACCGGCGACCGGCGCGTACATGAATACTTCGTGGAGATGGTGCGTCGGTAAGATCGTGCCGAACCAGCGGTAGACCACGAGCCCGGCACCGCGCCGGAGACAACCAACAGGGCGACCGAGTAGACGTAGGAGTGCGCCGGATGCGGGCCACGGCCCGCCGCACGTGCCGGCGCCGGGAAAGGAATCGACGGACATGAGCGGCCACTCCAAATGGGCCACCACCAAGCACAAGAAGGCGGCCATCGACGCCAAGCGCGGCAAGATGTTCGCCAAGCTCATCAAGAACATCGAGGTGGCGGCGCGGACCGGCGGCGGTGACCCGGCGGGTAACCCCACGCTGTTCGACGCGATCCAGAAGGCGAAGAAGTCCTCGGTTCCCAACGACAACATCGAGCGCGCACGCAAGCGCGGCGGTGGTGAAGAGGCCGGCGGCGCGGACTGGCAGACCATCATGTACGAGGGCTACGGGCCCAACGGCGTCGCCGTGCTCATCGAATGCCTCACCGACAACCGCAACCGTGCGGCCGGCGAGGTCCGGACCGCGATGACGCGCAACGGCGGCAACATGGCCGACCCGGGTTCGGTCTCCTACCTGTTCACCCGCAAGGGCGTGGTGACGCTGGAGAAGAACGGCCAGACCGAGGACGACGTCCTGATGGCCGTGCTCGACGCGGGCGCCGAAGAGGTCACCGATCTCGGCGAGTCCTTCGAGATCGTCAGCGAGCCAAGCGATCTCATCGCCGTCCGCAGCGCGCTGCAGGAGGCCGGGATCGACTACGACTCCGCCGAGGCCAGCTTCCGCGCGTCGGTCGAGGTCGCGGTGGACGCCGACGGCGCACGCAAGGTGTTCAAGCTGATCGACGCCCTCGAGGACTCCGACGACGTCCAGAACGTCTACAGCAACGTCGACATCAGCGACGAGGTCCTCGCCGAACTCGAGAACGACTGACAGCCGCCTCCTCTCCGGTGTGTTGATCACCGGACTTGTCCGTCCTCCCCGATAAGATCTCGAACAACTGTTCGCAGATCACCATGCCTGGGAGGGTACGAGTGCGCGTCATGGGCGTCGATCCGGGTCTGACCCGGTGCGGTATCGCGCTGGTCGAGTCGGGTCGGGGGCGGACGGTGACCGCCCTCGACGTGGACGTCGTGCGCACCCCGAGCGACATGGAACTCGCCGAGCGACTGCTCGCGATCTACACCTCGGCGTGTCACTGGCTCGATGTGCACCAGCCCGACGTGGTGGCCATCGAACGGGTCTTCGCGCAGAACCAGGTGTCCACGGCGATGGGGACCGCGCAGGCCGGCGGCGTCATCGCGCTCGCGGCGTCCCAGCGCGACGTCCCGGTGCGCTTCCACACCCCGTCGGAGGTGAAGGCGGCGGTGACCGGCAGCGGACGAGCCGACAAATCCCAGGTCACCGCGATGGTCACCCGGATTCTCGGCATGCAGACAAAGCCGCGTCCCGCCGACGCCGCAGATGCGCTCGCGCTGGCGATCTGTCACTGCTGGCGCGGACCCATGATGGAGCGGATGGCAGCCGCACAGAAGCAGGCCGACGCGGCCGCGGCGCGGCACCGCGCGCGGGTGGCCCAGGCACGAGAAGGGAGTCGCGCATGATCGCGTCAGTCCGCGGACCGGTGCTCGAGATCGCGCTCGACCACGCCGTGATCGACTGCGGGGGAGTGGGATACCGCGTGCTGGCGACGCCCGCGACGCTGTCCCGGCTGCGCCGCGGCGACGAGGCGACGCTGCTGACCTCGATGATCGTCCGCGAGGACTCCATGACGCTCTACGGCTTCACCGAACCCGACGCCCGTGCGCTGTTCGCGCTGCTGCAGACGGTCACCGGCGTCGGCCCGCGACTCGCGATGGCGACCCTCGCAGTCCTCGAGCCGGATGCGTTGCGACGCGCGCTCGCCGAATCGGACACCAAGTCACTGACCTCGGTACCCGGCATCGGCAAACGCGTGGCCGAACGGCTGTGCGTCGAACTGCGGGACAAGGTGGACCGGCCCACGGGCGAGGCGTCGACCGGTGTGACCGTCGTCGGCGGTATTCGCGAGCAGGTCGCCGAGGCGCTCGTCGGGCTCGGGTTCACCGCCGGTCCGGCGGAGAAGGCGGTCACGGCGGTACTGGCCGAGAATCCCGACGCCGATGCGTCCACCGCGCTGCGTCACTCGCTGTCACTGCTCGGCAAGGCGTCGTAGATGGGCGGCGATCCGGACGACGTCGACGACCGGGACGTGAGCGCGATGCCGGTGCGCTCCGACGGCGACCTCGACGCCGGTCTCCGTCCCCGGTCACTCGCTGATTTCATCGGCCAGCCGCGGGTCTGCGAACAGCTCGAACTGGTCCTGCACGGGGCCAAGGGCCGCGGTGGCACCCCCGACCACATCCTGCTGTCGGGACCGCCCGGGCTCGGCAAGACGTCGCTGGCCATGATCATCGCCTCGGAGATGGGCGCCGCCATCCGGGTGACCTCTGGTCCGGCACTCGAGCGCGCCGGCGACCTCGCGGCCATGCTGTCGAACCTCGTCGAGGGCGACGTGCTGTTCATCGACGAGATCCATCGCATCGCGCGCCCGGCCGAGGAGATGCTGTACCTCGCGATGGAGGACTTCCGCGTCGACGTCGTGGTCGGCAAGGGCCCGGGAGCGACTTCGATTCCGCTCGACGTCGCGCCGTTCACGCTGGTCGGGGCGACAACACGGTCGGGGTCGCTGACCGGCCCGCTGCGCGACCGGTTCGGGTTCACCGCGCACATGGAGTTCTACGAGCCCGACGAACTCGTCCGGGTGCTGCACCGCTCGGCCGGGATTCTGGGCATGGAACTCCGCGGCGACGCCTCGGGCGAGATCGCGCGCCGGTCGCGGGGCACGCCCCGCATCGCGAACCGGCTGCTCCGCCGGGTCCGCGACTACGCCGAGGTAAGGGGAGACGGGTCGATCACCGTGGACGTCGCCCGCGCGGCGCTCGCGGTCTACGACGTCGACGAACTCGGCTTCGACCGTCTGGACCGAGCCGTCCTCGACGCCCTGATCCGCGCCTTCGGCGGGGGGCCGGTCGGGGTGTCCACGCTGGCCGTGGCCGTCGGCGAGGAACCGGCGACCGTGGAGGAGGTCTGCGAGCCGTTCTTGGTGCGCGCGGGCATGATCGCGCGGACGCCGCGCGGGCGGGTGGCCACTGCCGCCGCCTGGCATCATCTCGGACTCACCCCGCCCGCCGGTGCGATGAACGCCACCTTCGGGGTGCGTCCCCGTGACGTGGCGGCCGACACGCTGTTCGACGACCTCTAGCCGGATCTTCGACGACCGTCGAGGACACCGGCACCACCTGCGGGGATGAGCTCCGCGCAAGACGTGGCACACTGTGTGGAGCACAGCTGAGCTGATGCTGCCCGGATTTGTCCGGACAGGCCGCTCGCTCACGCCGTACCCACTGATACCCAAAGGACTGACTCGCACTCATGGACGCTCTGCTCTTCCCGCTTCTGCTCGCCCTGCTGGCCGGCTTCATGTTCTTGTCGATGCGGAAGCAGAAGAAGCGTGTGGCCGAGATGCAGGAGATGCAGAACTCGGTGTCCACCGGTACCCGCGTCCAGCTGACCTCGGGTCTCTTCGGCACCGTGATCGACGCGAGCTCGCCCGACGTCGTCGATGTCGAGATCGCCACCGGCGTGGTCACCCGCTGGAACCGGCTGGCCGTCATGCGCGTCGTCCCGACGGATGAGGCCGCGGCCACCTACGCCGGCCACGTCGCCCCGGAGATCGAGTCCGACGACTACGACGACGCCGACTCGGTCAGCCTGGACAAGCCCGCCACCGACGACGCGCGCGACAACGACAAGTAAGCCGCATCCGCGCCGCGTCGATCCACGACGCGGCGCGCCCATCCGTCTGCACCGCCTCCGACGCGTTTCCGGCGTGTCCCGGCCAGGAGTGGACGATGGGTCATGCCGGTCGGGCTGCTCGTCGGCCGGTTGACGCTCTCAAGGAGACCTGAACAGCTGTGACAACTCCCTCTCGGACTTCGGGGAAGGGCCGGACTGCAGGGAAGCGGTCGCGACCGGCTCGAGAGATCCCGCCGTGGCGTCCGCTCGTGGCCTTCATCGGCCTGCTCGCGGTCGTCTACGGACTGATCTTCTTCACCGGACCCCAGACCATCGAACCGAAGCTCGGTATCGACCTCCAGGGCGGTACGCGCGTCACGCTGACCGCGCGGACCGAGGACGGTCAGGCGGCGACCCGAGAGCAGCTCGATCAGGCCAAGCAGATCATCGAGCAGCGCGTGAACGGGCTCGGCGTCTCCGGTTCCGAGGTCGTCGTCAGCGGTGACAACCTGATCATCACGGTCCCCGGCCAGGACGGCGCGCAGGCCAAGTCACTCGGCCAGACGGCGCGCCTGTACGTCCGACCGGTCGTCGGGCAGCCGGCCATGGCGACTCCGCAACCGCCGAAGCCCGAGAGTGCCGACGATCAGGCCGACGCCCTGCCCACCGAGGCCGCGGCAGCCGCCATCGACGAGCAGCGCAAGCTCCGTCAGGCGCCGGGGAACGCGACCCCGCAGCAGCTCGAGGCACTCCAGCAGCAGATGGCGAAGATGGACTGCTCGCCGACGGCCAACGACCCGCTGCTGGGCAACGACCGCCCCGATCAGTACCTCGTGGCCTGCTCGACGGACGGCTCGGAGGTCTACCTCCTCGGCCCGGAGATCATCGACGGTCGCGACATCAAGAACGCGAACGCCGGTACCGATCCGCAGACCGGCGAATGGGTGGTGACCCTCGAATTCGAGGGTGAGGCCGCCAGCTTCTGGCCCAGGTACACCGCCGAGCAGGCCCCCAACCGGACCCAGACCGCCTTCACGCTCGACTCGCGCGTCGTCTCGGCGCCGGCGATCAACGAGCCCATCCCGGGCGGTCAGACCCGAATCAGCGGCGGTAGCGCCAGTCCGTTCACCGAGTCGTCGTCGAACGAACTCGCCAACGTGCTGAAGTACGGCTCGCTGCCGTTGTCCTTCACCGCCTCCGACGCCGAGACGATCTCGGCGACACTGGGTCTCGCGTCGTTGCAGGCCGGTCTGATCGCCGGTCTCGTCGGCCTGATCGCGGTCTTCATCTACGCTCTGGCCTACTACCGAATGCTCGGCATCCTGACGGTGCTGTCGCTCGTCCTCGCCGGGGCGATGGTCTACGGCATCATCGTGCTGCTCGGTCGCTGGATCGGGTTCACCCTCGATCTGGCCGGTATCGCAGGTTTGATCATCGGCATCGGTATGACCGCCGACTCGTTCGTCGTCTACTTCGAACGAATCAAGGACGAGATGCGCGAGGGGCGCAGCTTCCGGTCCGCGGTGCCCCGCGGTTGGGCGAGCGCGCGCCGCACGATCTGGTCCGGCAATGCGGTGAGCTTCATCGCCGCCGCGGTCATCTACATCCTGGCGATCGGCGAGGTCCGCGGCTTCGCGTTCACATTGGGTCTCACCACGATCCTCGACGTCATGGTCGTGTTCCTGGTCACCCACCCGCTGGTCGTCTACGCGAGCCGTTCGACATTCCTGTCGAAGCCGAGCGTCAACGGACTCGGGGCGATCAGCGAGGTCGCCCGCCAGCGTCGCGTCGCGGCACACCGACAGGCGAGTGCTGCCCCCGATGGCACGCCCGCGGGCACCGCGGACGCCGACGACACCACTGATGCCACTCGGGAGAAGGGGACGGTGCGATGACCGGGCCGGACAACAAGGCAGCCGGCGACTCGGCCGTTCTCGACGCCGACAAGGCCCAGCCCGGCGCGGACGCCGACTTCGTCGCCGATCGCAACCGCTCATTCCTGTCCCGGCTCTACACCGGTACCGGTGCCTTCGAGATCGTCGGGCGCCGCCGCATGTGGTATGGCGTCACCGCGGCGATCCTGCTGATCTGCCTGGCCTCGATCGGAATCCGCGGGTTCACCCTCGGTATCGACTTCGAGGGCGGTACCCAGATGTCGGTGCCGGTCGTCTCCTCGGAGATCACCGCGGAGTCCGTCGAAGAAGTTGTCACCGCGACCCTCGGCGAGGCGCCCGAATCGGTACAGACCGCGGGAGCCGGTGGCAGCCAGACGGTCCAGGTGCGCACCGAGACCCTCGATCTCGCCCAGGCGGAATCGGTGACGCGCGCGCTCGCAGACGAATTCGGTCCCGAACTCGCGCCCGCCGAGGTGAGCATCTCGGATGTGAGCTCGACGTGGGGCAGCGAGATAACCGAGCGCATGCTGATCGCGCTGGCCGTGTTCCTGGTCATCGTCTTCGTCTACATCGCGGTGCGATTCGACCGGGAGATGTCCATCGCGGCGATGGGGTCGCTGTTCTTCGACCTGATCGTGACCGCCGGTATCTACTCGCTCGTCGGGTGGGAGGTCACCCCGGCGACCGTCATCGGCCTGCTCACCATCCTCGGCTTCTCGATCTACGACACGGTGGTCGTGTTCGACAAGATCTCCGAGAACACCCGCTCGGTGCTCCAGACCACCCGGCGCACCTACGCCGAACAGGCCAACCTGGGTGTGAACCAGACCCTCATGCGATCGATCAACACCACCGTCATCTCGGTGCTGCCGATCATCGCGTTGATGGTCATCGCGGTCTGGCTGCTCGGCGTCGGAACGCTCAAGGATCTCGGGCTAATTCAGCTCGTCGGTGTCCTCGTCGGTACGTTCTCGTCGGTCTTCCTCGCCGCGCCGCTCCTGGCGACACTGAAGGAACGTCGCCCCGACATCGGCCGGCACACCGAGAAGGTCCTCCGGCGTCGCGCCGGGCTCCCGTCCGACGAGCCGCGGCCGGTCCGGACGCGCCGAGGGGCGTCCGCCGGGGCAGCAGTCGACACCGACGACGCGGACCGCGCGGTCCCGACCGGCAAACGCCGTCGCAACCGCTAGTCTCTGCGACGTGAGCGTTGGACGCCGGGAGTTCGTCAGGGTCCTGAGCCTCCTCGTCGGGCTCGTCACGGTCGCCGGGCTGGTGACGGCCTGCGGCGACGACGGGCCGCCGACGATCGACTACGTGGTCGACGCGCGGATCACGACCTACAACGCGAACACGGTGAGCGGCAACGCCGATGGCGTCCTCATGGCGACCACCCGGCTGCTGCCCGGCTTCAGTCTGCTGGGCCCGGCCGGCCAAGTCATCCCGGATCGCGACGTCGGCACGGTCACCCAGGTGCCCGGCCGCGTGCCGACCCTGCGGTATGACTTCAACCCCGAGGCGGTCTTCTCCGACGGGGTGGCCCTCGACTGCGACGATCTCGTGCTCGCCTGGGCGGCGATGAGCGGACGGCTGCCCGGCTTCACCCCGGCGACCACCGCCGGCTATCGCGACATCGACTCGGTGAACTGCGGGGCCGGCGACAAGAGCGCGACCGTCACCTTCGCGCCCGGACGGGAGTACCGGAACTGGCTCTCGCTCTTCGGCGCCGGGGCGATGATGCCCGCGCACGTGGTGGCCCGCGTGGCAGGCCTCTCCGACGTCATCGACCCGATCCGGGCGATGGACCGGGCCGCCGTCGGACGCATCGCGGACGCATGGAACACCGGCTTCGACCTGACGTTCGGACCGGTCGATCACGCGCACTATCCGGCGTCGGGTCCGTATCGCATCGACCGGTACTCGCGCTCGGGCGGACTCGTCCTGGTGCCCAACGACGAGTGGTGGGGCGACAAGCCGGAGACCTCCCGCATCGTCGTCTGGGGGCGCGGGACCGACGCGACTCGCCGGCTCCCCGACGGGCGGTTCGACGTCGTCGACGTGACGGCCGGCCTCGTCGACGGTGACATCGCCGGTTCGGCGGGGGCCGCCGGGCCGTCCTCGCCGGCGCGCGCGCTGGGCGTCGAGGAACTCGTCCTGGCCGGCCGCGGCTTGTTCGGCGATGTCCGGATGCGCCGGGCGTTCGCCTCGTGCGTCCCGCGAGCCGACCTCGCGCGCGACTTCGGCGCCGGCGCGCAGGTCTGGAATCTCCGGGTGCTCTCCCCGGCAGACAACCTGGCCGCACAGATGAACACCGAATTCGGCCAGGCCTATCAGCGGCCGGACATCGAACGAGCGCGCGGACTCGTCCGGGCGGCCACCGGGCAGGGCGCGGTAGAGGATCCAGCCGGCGGCGAGGCGGCCGGTTCGGAGGTCGCGCTGCGACCGCGGACGGTGCGCATCGGCTACGTCGCGCCGACTCCGCGGTGGCAGCAGATGACCGCGGCGATCGCGGCGTCGTGCCGCGCCGCCGGGATCGTCGTCGAGGACGCGTCCTCACCCGACCTGCGGCCCGACGCGCTGGGCCGCGACGTCGACGCACTCATCGTCGCCGGTGGCGCGTCATTCGCCGCGGCCGGTGCCGCCGACCCGAGCCGGGACGCCTACGCGTTGCGCGGCGGAGACCCGTTGAACCTGTCCGGCATCCGGGAGCCGATGGTGAGCCGGGGAGTGGATCAGCTCGCGACGACCGTCTCGGCGCCCGACCGACTCCGTCTGGCCCGGTCCATCGAGAACGCGACCTGGGCGACGATGCCGTCGGTGCCCCTCTTCGCGGCGCCCCGGATACGGCAGTGGAAGGATCGGGTGGGCAACGTGGTGGCCGGCCTCGGCCGCGACGGCACCGGATGGAACATGGATCGGTGGACGATCCGTGGTTGAGCAGGGGAGTGAAGCGATGGGTGGTGTCGTGCCCGAGCGTACGGCCGAGGCGGTCTCGCGAGCACAGGCGGCGATCGCCGCACACGCTCGCCTCGTCGACGACTTCCCGGCTCCCGGAATCGCTTTCAAGGATCTGACACCGGTCCTCGCGGACCCGGAAGGGCTGTCGACGATCGTCACCGCGCTCACGCACGGCTGTTCGTCGATCGACCTCGTGGCCGGTATCGACGCGCGCGGGTTCCTGCTGGGCGGCGCGGTCGCGCGTGAGCTCCAGGTCGGGGTGCTTGCGGTCCGCAAGGGCGGCAAGCTGCCGCCGCCGGTCCTCGCCATCGACTACAGCCTCGAATACGGGCAGGCCACGCTCGAGATCCCGGCCGACGGCCTCGACCTCAGCGGCCGGCGTGTCCTGCTCGTCGACGATGTGCTCGCCACCGGTGGGACGGCGGTCGCCGCGGCCGAACTGCTCCATCGTGCGGGTGCGCACGTCGTCGGGGTCGCGGTGATCATGGAACTCGCGGGTCTCGGCGGCCGGGACACGATCGCCCGTGGCCTCGGACCGGACGTTCCCGTCCATGCGGTCGCACTGGACTGACGGCGTCGACCCGGTCATGGGCGGGCCGCGACTAGAATCGGCTGAGCCCGCCCGGCAGGCCGGACGGGTCACCGTATGCCGACATACAACCGTGAGGAGGACCGCTGATGCCCGATGAATCCGACACGGCGCAGCGTGGCGTGACCCCCGCGGGTACCCCGGACGCCGGAACGACGTCGGCCGAGACCGCCGACCGGCCGAACGCACCGGCCGCGGTCGGCTCCATCCAGCCGGGTGCGTCGGCCTCACGCCGGGTGCGCGCCCGCCTCGCGCGCCGCATGACCGCGACCCGCAGCCAGGTCCGGCCGGTCCTCGAACCGCTGGTCACGTTGCACCGCGAGATCTACCCGAAGGCCGACGTGGCGTTGCTGCAACGCGCCTACGACGTCGCCGACGAACGGCACAGCGGCCAGAAGCGCAAGTCCGGCGATCCCTACATCACCCATCCGCTGGCGGTCGCCACGATCCTCGCCGATCTGGGCATGGACACCACCACACTCATCGCGGCGCTGCTGCACGACACGGTCGAGGACACCGGCTACTCCCTGCAGGCGCTGGAGAAGGACTTCGGACCCGAGGTCGCACACCTCGTCGACGGCGTGACCAAGCTCGACAAGGTCGCCCTCGGCAGCGCCGCGGAGGCCGAGACCATCCGCAAGATGATCATCGCGATGGCGCGCGATCCGCGCGTTCTCGTCATCAAGGTCGCCGACCGGTTGCACAACATGCGCACGATGCGCTTCCTGCCGCCGGAGAAGCAGGCGCGCAAGGCTCGCGAGACCCTGGAAGTCATTGCGCCACTTGCTCATCGACTCGGCATGGCGACGGTCAAATGGGAACTCGAGGACTTGTCGTTCGCGATCCTGCATCCCAAGCGCTACGAGGAGATCGTGCGGCTGGTCGCCGACCGCGCGCCGTCCCGCGACACATATCTCGCGCGGGTGCGCGCCGACATCAACAACGCGCTGGCCGGGGCGCGTATCAACGCCACCGTGGAGGGGCGGCCCAAGCACTACTGGTCGATCTATCAGAAGATGATCGTCAAGGGCCGCGACTTCGACGACATCCACGACCTCGTCGGGATGCGCATCCTCTGCGAGGAGGACCGCGACTGCTACGCCGCCGTCGGTGTCGTGCACTCGCTGTGGCAACCCATGGCCGGGCGCTTCAAGGACTACATCGCCCAGCCGCGGTTCGGCGTCTACATGTCGCTGCACACCACCGTGATCGGGCCCGAGGGCAAACCGCTCGAGGTGCAGATCCGGACGCACGAGATGCACCGCACGGCCGAGTTCGGGATCGCCGCGCACTGGCGCTACAAGGAGAACGGCTACCGCAAGTCGGGCAAGAAGTCCGACACCGCCGAGATCGACGACATGGCCTGGATGCGCCAGCTGCTCGACTGGCAGCGGGAGGCCGCGGACCCGGGCGAGTTCCTGGAGTCGCTGCGCTACGACCTCGCCGTGCGCGAGATCTTCGTGTTCACCCCGAAGGGCGACGTCATCACCCTGCCCGCCGGATCGACCCCGGTCGACTTCGCCTACGCGGTCCACACCGAGGTCGGGCACCGCTGTATCGGCGCGCGCGTCAACGGCCGGCTGGTCGCGCTCGAGCGCACGCTCGAGAACGGCGAGGTGGTGGAGGTGTTCACGTCCAAGGCGCCGACCGCGGGTCCGTCGAAGGACTGGCAGACGTTCGTGGTCTCGCCCCGCGCCAAGGCCAAGATCCGGCAGTGGTTCGCCAAGGAGCGACGCGAGGAGGCCCTCGAGGCCGGCAAGGACGCGATCGCCAAGGAGGTTCGCCGCGGCGGGCTCCCGCTCCAGCGGCTCCTCAGCGCGGAATCGATGTCGGCGATCGCCCGCGAGTTGCGCTACACCGACGTGACCGCGCTCTACACCGCGGTCGGTGAGAACCATGTCTCCGCACGGCATGTCGTCAACCGGCTGGTCGCCTCACTGGGTGGCATCGAGGACGCCGAAGAGGCGATCGCCGAGCGGTCGACGCCGTCGACGATGCCGACCCGGGCACGTCAGGGCGGCGACGCGGGCGTCATGGTCGACGGTATCGACAACGTCGTGATCAAACTCGCCAAGTGCTGCACCCCGGTGCCCGGCGACGACATCCTCGGTTTCGTCACCCGCGGCGGCGGGATCAGCGTGCACCGCACCGACTGCACAAACGCCGAATCGCTTCGGCAGCAGGAGGAACGGATTCTCGACGTGTCCTGGGCCCCGTCGCCGGAATCGGTGTTCCTGGTGGCGATCCAGGTGGAGGCGCTCGACCGGCACCGGCTGCTGTCGGACGTGACCAAGGTGCTCGCCGACGAACGCGTCAACATCCTGTCCGCGTCGGTGACGACGAGCCGGGACCGGGTGGCCATCAGCAAGTTCACCTTCGAGATGGGCGACCCGAAGCACCTCGGGCACGTGCTCAACGTCGTGCGCAACGTCGAAGGCGTCTACGACGTCTACCGGGTGACCTCGGCGGCGTGATCGGGAGGCTCTGTTCTGATTCGCCAGCCCACTCCCTCTGCTCCCTGAGGTGCGAGCGAAGCGAGCCACGAAGGGCCGGGTGAGCTGCCTCGCCAGGCCCTTCGTGGCTCGTCGCTCGCGCTCCTCGCACCTCAGTATCTGCGGCCTGGCGGCCGTCGTGGGGGTCGAAGAGTTCGTGCTGGTCACCGGCGCGTGGGGGGTTGATAGTGGAGGGGTGGGATGCGGTGACCTTGAATTCCTCCCTTGTGCCGAAGAGCCAGTACCTCAGTGTGAGGCGCGGGGCCTGCCACGGGAATCGTGGATTGTTGCTACGAGCACGCGGATTAGACTCCTGCATTTGTTTGCCCCGTCCGCAGCCCACTTCCGAGGACTCGAAAGGAAACCGAGATGGAAGTGCTGCATCCCCGATGCGCCGGGATGGATGTCTCCAAAAAGGATGTGAAAGTCTGTGTCCGCCTGGCTAGTCCGGGCCGAAAGACGGTGCAAGATACCACGACCTGGTCGTCGATGAGCGGCGACATTCTGCGGCTGCGGGATCATCTGATCGCCGAGCAAGTGACGTGTGTGGTCATGGAAGCCACCGGCGACTACTGGAAACCGTTCTACTACCTCCTCGAAGACGCCCCGTTCGAGGTGATGCTGGTCAACGCCCACGACGCCAAGAACCTCCCGGGCCGCAAAACCGATGTGTCGGATGCGGCGTGGCTGGCGCAGCTGGCCGCCCACGGGCTGTTGCGTGCCTCGTTCGTGCCACCGGAACCGATCCGACGGTTACGCGATCTGACCCGCACCCGCACCGCGATCACCCGCGAACGCGGCCGCGAGATCCAACGGTTGGAGAAAGTCCTCGAAGACGCCGGCATCAAACTGTCGGTGGTGGTCTCCGATATCAACGGGGTCTCGTCGCGATTCATGTTGCAGGCGCTGGTCAAGGGTGAACGCGATCCCGCCGTGTTGGCGGAGTTGTCGGTGAAACAACTCCGCCGCAAAATCCCCGCGTTGACCCAGGCGTTGCAGGGCCGCTTCACCGACCACCACGCGTTCCTGGTCGAGTTGCATCTGGATTTCATCACCGAACACACCACCCGGATCGACGCGTTGACCGAGCGCATCGAGAAGGTGATGGCGCCGTTTCAAGCCAAGCGGGACCTGATCTGCACGATCCCGGGTATCTCCACCACCACCGCCGATGTGATCATCGCCGAGACCGGCGGCCAGATGGCCCAGTTCCCCACACCAGGCCATTTGGCCTCGTGGGCGGGAGTCTGCCCCGGCCAGCACCAATCCGCCGGACGGGTCAAAAACGTCAAAACCCGCCCCGGTAACCGTCACCTCAAAGGTGCTCTCGGTGCTACAGCGTTGTCGATCGCCAGCCACAAAGGCACGTTCCTCAACGCCAAGTACCGGCGCCTGGTCCGCTCTCGCGGCAAACCCAAAGCGATCGTCGCCCTCGAGCACACCCTGCTCACCGTGGTCTGGATCATGCTCACCGACAACGTCGTCTACGACGAACCCGGCCCCGACTACCACCAGCAACGCCACCCCGAACGCACCAAGAACCGCGCCATTTACGACCTACACAAACTCGGATACGACGTCACCATCACACCCCACGGAGCGGCCTGAGCAGCCACCTCACCTAACTCTTCGGATTAGGGATCACGGGTTTCGAGGTTCTTTTGGATTAGGGATCAGAGTCCCGGCGCCTAGTTGATCGTGGCCGTCTCGATGGTCACCGGGAGCTTCGGCTCGCCGTCCCCGGGCTGACTGCCGATCGGGCCGGGGTTGATGCCGCCGGCGTAGACCTTGTCGAGCACCGCGAGTCCGGGTTCGTCGACCTTGCCGACGATCGAGTAGTCCGGGCCCAACTGGCTGTCGTTGATCACGATGAAGAGCTGGCTGGACCCGGTGTTCGGGTTCTGTCCGCCCTGGCTGCTGTTGGCGATCGCGATGGTGCCGCGCGGGTAGATGACGGGCTGCGAACCGGTCGTCGGATCCGGCTGCCCGACCGTCTGCAGGTCGGTCGGCGGCTCGTCGGGGCTGGTCCAGCCGGGCCCGCTCATGCCGGTGCCGGTGGGGTCGCCGCACTGCAGGATCTTCAGCGTCTCGCTGGTGGTCATGCGGTGGCAGGTGGAGTCGTCGTAGAACTTGTTCTCGATCAACGAGGTCACCGCAGCCGTGTTGCACGGCGCGCCGTCGCGCTCGAGCGTGATCGGCAGGGTGCCCTGGGAGGTGACGAACGTGGCCTTCTCGGTGCCCGACTTGAGGACGCGCTCATCGGGCTTGGGCGAGGTCCGCTCGTTCTCCGCGGCCGCCTTCAGCTCGTCGAGTTCGGCTTGGTATTGCGCTCGCTGATCGGCCGGGACGTTGTCGGGCACCTGATCGGGCAGCTGGTCGAAGCGGCTCGGGGAGTCCTCGTAGGCGCAGGTCGTCCAGCGTGCAGCCTCGCGGTCGTCCATGATCTTCTTGACCACGACGGCGGTCACGCCCGCGACCACGGCGACCACGACGGCGGTCGAGACGGAGGCGATGACGATCTTCCGCTTGCGCCGGGCGAGGCGCTCGGTCTCGAGGCGTTCTTCGAGCTTCCGCTTCGCCGCCTCGCGGCGCTCCTCATTGGTGGACACGCGGGTGGATCCTCCTGAAACCTCGGCATGGCTGTGCCGACATCGTCGTGGATGTCACTTACTCGGGGGCAAGTGTGCCAGTTGTACCTGAGAACGGGGTGCGGCGGGTCGCGAGCCCTGGCGCCTACGCAACAATGGACGGCGACGTGTGTGCGTTGTCCTGTCCGCGCCGACCCGAGGAGCAGCATGCTCATCACCGGATTCCCCGCCGGGATGTTCCAGACGAACTGCTACATCGTCGCCGCCGAGGCGGGATCGGAGGCGGTGATCATCGATCCGGGCCAGGATGCGGCGCCGCGGGTCCGGGAACTGCTCGCCGAACACGACCTCACCCCGGTGGCGGTGCTGCTCACGCACGGTCATCTCGACCACACCTGGAACGCGACGGAACTCTGCGACGAGTACTCGATCCCGGCCTACATCCATCCCGCGGATCGTCCGATGCTCGCCGATCCCGGTCTCGGCATCGGACGGGCGTTGGGCGCGATGATCGGCGACCAGGTGTTCACCGAGCCGGAGAAGGTGGTCGAGTTCGCCGACGGCGAGTCGGTGGAGCTCGCCGGGGTCTCCTTCTCGGTCGATCTCGCGCCCGGGCACACACAGGGCTCGGTGCTGCTCGGGGTCGACGTCGACGTGCCGGACGAGGCCCGGGATCAGGCCGGGCCCGACACGCCGTCGGTGGTCGGGGTCTGCTTCTCCGGTGACGTATTGTTTGCCGGTTCGATCGGCCGGACGGATCTCCCCGGGGGCAACCATCAGCAGTTGCTCGACTCGATAGCGGCGAAACTCCTGCCGCTGCCCGCGGAGACGCTGGTCCTGCCCGGCCACGGACCCCAGACCACCATCGGCCAGGAGAGTGCGAGCAATCCCTTCCTGGCCGGCCTCGAACGCCAGAACACGCGACCGAAGGGACGACACGGACTGTGAGCGGAGCATTTCAGGCCCCCCGGGGCATCCCGGACTACTTCCCGCCGAACTCGGCGGACTTCCGGCGGGTCCGGGACACGCTCACCGACGCGGCGCGTCGTGCCGGCTACGGCCACATCGAACTGCCGGTGTTCGAGGACACCGCGCTGTTCGCACGCGGGGTCGGGGAGTCGACCGATGTCGTGAGCAAGGAGATGTACACCTTCGCCGACCGCGGCGACCGCTCGGTGACGCTGCGTCCCGAGGGCACCGCGGGCGTGGTGCGCGCGGTGATCCAGCACGGTCTCGACCGCGGCCAGCTACCGGTGAAGGTCTGCTACGCCGGGCCGTTCTTCCGCTACGAGAAGCCGCAGACCGGCCGGTACCGCCAACTGCAGCAGGTCGGCGTCGAAGCGATCGGTGTCGACGACCCGGCGCTCGACGCCGAGGTCATCGCGATCGCCGACGAGGGCTATCGCCGACTCGGTCTGACGGGGTTCCGGCTGGAGATCACCTCGCTGGGTGACGACGAGAGCCGTCCGCGCTATCGAGAGGCGTTGCAGGAGTTCCTGTTCGGGCTCGATCTCGACGAGGCAACCCGGATGCGCGCCGAGATCAACCCGCTGCGTGTCCTCGACGACAAGCGGCCGGAGATCAAGGCGGCGACCGCAGGCGCACCGCTGCTCATCGACTATCTTTCCGACGATGCGAAGGCGCACTTCGACCTCGTCCTGGCGCACCTGGACCGGCTGGGTGTCGTCTACGAGATCAACCCGCGTCTGGTGCGCGGCCTGGACTACTACACGAAGACCACGTTCGAATACGTCCACGACGGTCTCGGTGCGCAGTCGGGCATCGGCGGCGGCGGGCGCTACGACGGTCTGATGCGACAGCTGGGCGCCAAGCAGGATCTGTCGGGCATCGGGTTCGGGATCGGCGTCGACCGGACGATGCTGGCGCTGGAGGCCGAGGGCGTCGCGGGCACCGAGGCGGCCCGCTGCCAGGTCTTCGGAGTGCCGCTGGGCTCGGCGGCCAAAGCCGAACTCGTCGGTGTCGCAGGCGCTCTGCGCGCCGCCGGGATCAATGTCGACCTGGCCTACGGCGATCGTGGCCTCAAGGGCGCGATGAAGGCAGCCGACCGTTCGGGGGCGCGGCTGGCGCTGGTGCTCGGGGAGAACGAACTCGCCGAGCGCCGGCTGGAGATCAAGGACCTGAGCAACGGCGAACAGCACCGGGTCGCCCTGGACGACTTGGTCGCCGAGGTCCGTCGTCTCCTGGGCTGAGGTCAGCGCATACATTCGCAGCTGAAAACCGCCCAGTGCAGGACCGGCGACTGCTCAAAGGCGTCGGCGAAGCTGCGGAGGGTGGTTTTCAGCGGCGCGTCTCCTGGTCCTCGCCGGCGACCTCGGCCGCGAGGACGTCCAGCGAGACACCGCCGAGAGCCAGTGCGCGCGAATGGAAGTCCTTGAGCGTCCAGTCCGGGTGCCGGCGGAGGGCGGCGGTACGCGTCTGCTCCCACACGCGCTGGCCGAGCGCATACGAGGGCGCCTGGCCGGGCCAGCCCAGATAGCGGTCGAGTTCGAAGCGCAGCACGGCGTGGTC
Organism: Gordonia sp. UCD-TK1; assembly: GCF_001691435.1. NCBI lineage: Bacteria > Bacillati > Actinomycetota > Actinomycetes > Mycobacteriales > Gordoniaceae > Gordonia > Gordonia sp. UCD-TK1. Next base: position 43,275 of record NZ_LZMP01000046.1, read on the forward strand.
CATCGCGACCGACGAGGTCAGGAACGTCCAGGCCTTGTCGGCGTCCCAGATCCCGCCGCCGAGGGACTCCGGCGCGGGCAGGCGGCAGTGGACGCCGATGTCGACCACGACCCGCGCGGCCCGCAGCCGCTGCGAGTCGAGCATCCCCATACGGTCGCCCGGGTCCTCGAGCCAGCCGAGCTCGTCCATCAGGCGTTCGGCGTAGAGCGCCCAGCCCTCGCCGTGTCCGGAGGTGAACGACGCGAGCTTGCGCCAGGCGTTGAGGTCGGGGTCGACGATCGCTGATCCGAGCTGGAGATGATGCCCGGGCACGCCCTCGTGGTAGACCGTCGTCTTCTCCTGCCAGGTGTGGAAGACGGTCTGGTCGTCGGGCACCGCCCACCACATCCGTCCCGGACGGGAGAGATCCTCGCTGGGCTGGGTGTAGTAGATGATCCCGGTCGACGACGGGGCGAGCCGACACTCCAGCCGGGACAGCCGGGCCGGGAGGTCGAAGTGCGTGCCCGCCAGACCGGCGACCGCCGCGTCGGACGTCGCCTGCATCCAGTCGACGAATTCCGCGCGATCGTGGATCTGGTACTGCGGCTGACGATCCAGCCAGGCGAGCGTCGCCGCGACCCCCTGTCCGGGGAGCAGACCCTCCGCGATCTCCTGCTGCTCGGCGACGATCTGCTGCAACCGGGTCATCGCCCAGGCATAGGCGTCGTCGGGGTCGGCGTCGGCGCCCAGGTAGGCCGGCAGGTGCAGCAGGTAGCGGTCGCGGCCGACCGCGTCGTCGTCGACGGCCTGGGCGAGAACGCCGGTGCGCAGGTAGTGGGCGAAGGTCCCGAACGAGGACCGGGCCGCGTCGAGCGCGGTGGCGAGGGTGCCGGCCAGCGCCGGGTCGGCCGCGATCGGTGCGGTGTTGCCGGCGATGGCGTCGGCCGCGGTGTCGGCCTGCCGGGCGACCGCCGCCACCTGTCGACGGGCCGGCGGCGGACCGTGACGAAGTCGGTGGGCGAGGCCGTCGACGACGTCGGTGAGCGACGCCGGGATCGCGGTGAGGCGGGACAAGAAGGTCTCCCGCTGCTCGCGGGTGTCGGTGGGCATGAGGTCGAAGACGTCGCGCAGCGCCTGCAACGGTGACGCGATGACATTGCAGTTGCCGATGTGCTCGCCCGCGTCGGCGAGTGCGAGCTCGCGACGCAGCGAGGCGCTCATGGTCGCGACGGTGACGCGGTCGATGGCATCGACGACGTCGGCGCCGCCCAGGGCGGAGAGGGTGCCGGCGGCGACCTCGGCGCGTTCGGCGCACCCCTGCGCGGAGAAGTCGGTCAGCCGGTCGTCATGCCCGCCGCGCCCGATCTCGGTGGCGAACAGCGGATCGAGCGCGCACAACCGGTCCAGGTGCGCCTCGGCGATCGCGTCGACGGCGGTGGGCCTGCGCGGGCCGGTCCCGCCGGGGTCGGTGGCGTTCACAGGTCGTCGGTGGCGAAGGTGTCGCAGCGATCCGGATCGCCCGACTGGTAGCCGACGGTGAACCACCGCGTGCGTTGGGCGGCCGAACCATGAGTCCAGCCCTCGGGATTGGAGCCCGCGCCCTGGATGGTGTCGTCGCCGATGGCCTTCGCGGTCTGGATGACCGTCGCGATCTGCTCCTCGGTGATGGGCGCGAGGAGGGCGTCGGGGCCGTCGTCGGCGTGATGGGCCCACACCCCGGCGAGGCAGTCGGCCTGCAATTCGACCCGTACCGAACCCGATCGCGGTCCCTGCGAACCCATCCGCTGACCCTTGGCGAGGGCGCCGGTGAGGTTCTGCACGTGGTGTCCGTACTCGTGGGCCACGACGTACTCCTGCGCGAGGGGCCCGTCGCTGCCGCCCATGCGACGCAGCTGGGCGAAGAACGTCGGATCGAAGTACGCCGTCGAATCGGCGGGGCAGTAGAACGGGCCGGTCGCCGAACTCGCCGCGCCGCACCCGGTGTTCACCGCGTCGGAGAAGATGACCGTCTGCGGTGGCTCGTACTCGGGCCACAGATCCGACCACACCGTGTCGACGCTGACGGTGGTCGCCTTGATCCGGCAGATCGTGTTCTCGTTGGCCATCTCATAGGTGCACTCGTCCAGTTGCTGCTGGATCTGCGCGGCGTCCGACGAGGTGCCGGGTGTCGGGCCACCGGCGCCGAGCAGATCGCCGGGGTTCACACCGAAGAACAGCGCGACGATCGTGATGAGGAGTCCCGCGCCGCCGCCCAGCGCGATCCGGCCCCCACCGCCTCCACCGCCGCCGGAGACGCTGCCGGTGTCGATCGATCCGCTGCCTTGGAAGGTCACGCGGCCATTCTGGCACGATCGTCACCCGCCCCTCGCTGCCTCGGCGAAGGTATGCGATTGACGGCCGGGGGCGCGGATACGGCACCATGGACACCTGGTCTGCGTTTCCGCCGACCGATTTCGACTCCTGGAAGGATTCTCAGTGCTCCGCACGCATTCCGCAGGTTCGCTGCGCCGCGCCGACGCGTCGCAGACCGTCACCGTCGCCGGGTGGGTCGCACGCCGACGCGACCACGGTGGCGTGGTCTTCATCGACCTGCGCGACGCCACCGGACTGGTCCAGGTGGTCTTCCGCGACGAGTCGGTCGCGCCGGCCGCCCACCGTCTGCGCGCCGAGTACTGCGTCACCGTGACCGGCGTCGTCGAGGTGCGTCCCGAGGGCAGCGAGAACCCCAACCTGAGCTCCGGCGAGATCGAGATCAACGCCGTCGAGCTCGAGGTCCTCAACGAGTCCGCGCCGCTGCCGTTCCAGCTCGACGAGTCGCCGGGCGAGGAGGCGCGCCTGCGTCACCGCTACCTCGACCTGCGGCGTGCGGGGCCCAGCGCGGCGCTTCGCCTGCGGTCCAAGGCGAACGCGGCGGCGCGCGGCGTGCTCGCCGCCCACGACTTCACCGAGATCGAGACGCCCACGCTGACCCGGTCGACGCCGGAAGGGGCACGTGACTTCCTGGTCCCGGCGCGCCTGCAGCCCGGCACCTTCTACGCCTTGCCGCAGAGCCCGCAGCTGTTCAAGCAGCTGCTGATGGTCGCGGGCATGGAGCGGTACTACCAGATCGCGCGCTGCTACCGCGACGAGGACTTCCGCGCCGACCGGCAGCCGGAGTTCACCCAGCTCGACATCGAGATGAGCTTCGTCGACCAGGACGACGTCATTGCGGTCGCCGAGGAGATCCTCGTCGCGCTGTGGAAGCTCATCGGCGTCGACATCACCACCCCGATCCCGCGCATGACCTACGCCGATGCGATGCGCCGATTCGGTTCGGACAAGCCGGATCTGCGCTTCGGTATCGAACTCGTCGAGTGTGCCGAGTACTTCAAGGACACCCCGTTCCGCGTGTTCCAGGCACCGTACGTCGGAGCGGTCGTCATGCCCGGCGGTGCGTCGCAGCCGCGCCGCCAGCTCGACGCATGGCAGGAATGGGCGAAGCAGCGCGGGGCACGCGGTCTGGCGTACGTCCTCATCGCCGAAGACGGGACCCTCAGCGGGCCGGTCGCCAAGAACCTCTCCGAGGAGGAGCGCTCCGGTCTGGCCGCCCATGTCGGCGCGGAGCCGGGTGACTGCGTGTTCTTCGGTGCGGGAGAGGTGAAGTCGACCCGCGCCCTGCTCGGTGCCGCGCGCGGTGAGATCGCCTCGAAGCTCGGGCTCATCAAGGACGGGGACTGGGCGTTCACCTGGGTGGTGGACGCGCCGATGTTCGAGCCGGTTGCCGACGCGACGGCGTCCGGCGATGTCGCACTGGGACATTCGGCCTGGACCGCGGTGCACCATGCGTTCACCTCGCCCAAGCCGGAGTCGATCGACGCCTTGGAGTCCGATCCGGGTTCGGCCCTGGCCTACGCCTACGACATCGTGTGCAACGGCAACGAGATCGGCGGCGGATCGATCCGTATCCATCGGCGGGACGTGCAGGAGCGCGTCTTCGAGATCATGGGCATCGGCCACGACGAGGCGCAGGAGAAGTTCGGCTTCCTGCTCGACGCCTTCGCCTACGGCGCTCCGCCGCACGGCGGCATCGCCTTCGGATGGGACCGCATCACCGCACTGCTCGCCGGCGAGTCGTCCATCCGCGAGGTGATCGCGTTCCCCAAGTCGGGTGGCGGCGTCGACCCGCTGACCGACGCCCCCGCGGCGATCACCCCGCAGCAGCGCAAGGAATCGGGGATCGACGCCAAGCCCGCACCGCGGGGCGGCGCCGACCAGAAGGACGCCGAGCAGAAGGGCGCCGACCAGAAGGACGCCGGGAGCACTGCCTGAGCCGAAAAGCGGTGGGCCGACGTGAGTTCGGCCACCGTGTTCCCGGCGCGGTGCTCGTCACCCGGCGCCTGGAGGTCATCTGTGATGAGATCTCCACCATGGCGCACAGCGGTGGGATCGAGTCGGCTGCCGGAATAGTGGTGACGGGCCCGGGCGGGGAGTTCCGCCGGTGACGATCAAGGTTGCCCTCGAGCATCGGACGGTGTACTCGTTCGACCGGCCGACCAAGATCTACCCCCACGTCGTCCGCCTGCGTCCGGCGCCGCACTCGCGCACACCGATCGAGGCGTACTCGCTCACCGTCGACCCCGGTGAGCACTTCCTGAACTGGCAGCAGGACGCGTTCAGCAACTATCTGGCGCGCCTGGTGTTCCCGGAACCCTCGACCACCCTCGGGATCACCGTGAGTCTGGTCGCGGACCTCACCGCGATCAATCCGTTCGACTTCTTCATCGAGGAGTGGGCCGAGTTCTACGGGTTCGACTATCCGGCCGAGCTGCGGCGCGACCTCGAGATCTTCCTCCGGCCGGCCGGGGTCACCGACGGTGAATTCGCCGGTGCGCCGGTGCATCCGGAGATCGCGAGGTTCGCGGCGAAGCATCGGCCGTCCGGCCGCACGCGGGTCATCGACTTCCTGGTGCGCCTCAACGCCGCGGTGCGCGACGCCGTCGGCTACACCGTCCGCCTCGAGGCCGGCGTGCAGTCGCCGGAGTACACGCTCTCCAGTGCCATCGGTTCCTGCCGGGACTCGGCCTGGTTGCTGGTCGCCCTCCTCCGCGAACTCGGGTTCGCGGCACGCTTCGTGTCCGGATACCTCGTCCAGTTGACCTCGGACGTGAAGTCGCTCGACGGTCCGTCGGGTCCCGACGCCGATTTCACCGACCTGCACGCGTGGACCGAGGTGTACCTCCCCGGGGCCGGTTGGGTCGGACTGGATCCGACGTCGGGTCTGTTCGCCGGCGAGGGGCACATCCCCTTGGCGGCCACCCCGCATCCGGTCGGCGCCGCACCGATCACCGGTTCGACCGGCCCGTGCCACGCCACTCTGGATTTCACCAACACGGTCACGCGGTTCCACGAGGACCCACGCGTCACGCTGCCCTACACCGCGGAGCAGTGGGGCCGGGTCACCGATCTCGGCGCGCTGGTCGACGAACGGATGGAACGCAACGACGTACGCCTGACGATGGGCGGCGAGCCGACATTCGTGTCCATCGACAACCAGACGGACCCGGAGTGGCGCACCGCCGCGGACGGTCCGCACAAACGGTTGCTGGCCGGGCGGCTGGCCGACCGCCTCATGACGGCGTTCGCGCCGGGCGGCCTGATGCGGCGCAGCCAGGGCAAGTGGTATCCCGGTGAACCGCTGCCGCGGTGGCAGCTCGAACTGATGTGGCGCGCCGACGGTCTGCCGATCTGGCGGAATCCGGAGTTGCTCGCCGACCCGTGGGCGACGCCGGACGACTGTGCCGCGGCGATCGACCGCGAGACCCACGGCCCGAACCCCGACGACCTCGGCGACCCCGGCCCGGCACGGGAACTGCTCACCGCCTTCGCGACGCGACTGGGACTCCCGGTCGGTCAGGTCGTGCCGGCCTATGAGGACCCGCTGGTCCGGATGCGGGAACTCGCCGCGATGCCGCCCGGTGACCCCGGAACCGACCCCACCCTGCCCGCCGCACGGTCGTTCACGCAGGCCGAGATCGCCGTCGACGCCGATTCGGCGGACGGCGACGACGACGACGACGAGAGCCTCGCGCCGACAACGGATTCCGTCCGACGCAGACGAGCACTGATCGAGCGGCTCGACGCCGCCGTCACCCAGCCGAGTGCGCACGTGTTGCCGCTGAGCCGCTCGGAGGACCGGACCGCGTGGCAGAGCGCGGTGTGGACGACCCGGCGGGGACGGATCGTGCTGACCCCCGGCACCTCGCCGGCCGGCTTGCGGCTGCCGCTCAACTCGCTGTCGTGGGGTCCGGCACCGACGCTGTTCGAAGCCGACCCGTCCGCGCGCCACGACGACCTGCCGACCGACCCGTCGGCGGCGCTGGGGCACACCGTCCGCGAGGTGGACCCCGCACAGTTCCTGCCCCGGACCGCCCTCGTCGCCGAGGTCCGCGGCGGCGTGGTCCACGTGTTCATGCCGCCGACCTCGACCCTGGAGGAGTATCTCGCGATCGTCGAACTCGTCGAGGACGCCGCCGCCACGGTGTCGACGCCGGTCGTCGTCGAGGGGTACGGACCGCCCGCCGATCCGCGTCTCGTGTCGTTGTCGGTGACCCCGGACCCGGGGGTCGTCGAGGTCAACATCCAGCCGACCGGCAGTTTCGCCGAGCAGTCCGAGCTGCTCGAATCGCTCTACGACCATGCCCGACACGTGCGACTGGGCACCGAGAGTTTCGATCTGGACGGCAGCCACGGTGGTACGGGCGGCGGCAACCACATCACCCTCGGCGGCGTCACGCCCGCCGATTCGCCGATGCTGCGCCGTCCCGACCTGCTGGTGTCGATGCTGACCTACTGGCAACGTCATCCCGCGCTGTCGTACCTGTTCTCCGGCCGGTTCATCGGCACCACCTCGCAGGCGCCGCGCGTCGACGAGGGTCGGGAGTCCTCGCTCTACGAGCTGGAGATCGCCTTCGCCGAGATCGACCGGCTCGCGGTCAAGAATCCTGGCGATGGTGCCCGGGCCGGGGGACGGTTCGACGGCGCGCCCCCGAACCCCTGGGTCACCGACCGGGCGCTGCGGCATCTGCTCACCGACATCACCGGCAACACGCACCGGGCCGAGTTCTGCATCGACAAGCTCTACAGTCCCGACTCGGTGCGCGGCCGGCTGGGCCTGCTGGAGCTGCGGGCGTTCGAGATGCCGCCCCACCACCGGATGGCGATGGTGCAGTCGCTGCTGGTGCGGAGCCTGGTGTCGTGGTTCTGGGAGAAGCCCTACCGGGCCCGGTTGATCCGCCACGGCGGCGACCTACACGGCAAACACCTGTTGCCGCACTACGTCATCGCCGACATCGCGCTGGTCGCCGAGGAACTCCGCGAGGCCGGCTATCCGTTCGAGACCGCCTGGCTGGACCCGTTCACCGAATTCCGCTTCCCGCGTCTGGGGACCGTGCAGATCCGGGACCAGGAGATCGAGCTGCGCGGTGCCATCGAGCCGTGGAACACGTTGGGGGAGGAGGCAACCGGAACGGGCACGGCCCGGTACGTCGACTCCTCTGTCGAGCGCGTGCAGGTGCGCGTCCTGGGTGGTGAGGACGATCGTTACCTGTTGACCTGCAACGGTTTCCCGATCCCACTGCGTGCCACCGGTCGCACCGGTGAACGCGTCGCCGGCATCCGGTTCCGGGCCTGGCAGCCGCCGAGCTCGCTGCACCCGACGATCACCATCGACACCCCGCTCACCTTCGACCTGATCGACACGGTCAACGGCCGGTCGGTGGGCGGTGCCACCTACCACGTCGTGCATCCCGGAGGACGTGCCTACGATCGGCCGCCGGTGAACGCGGTCGAGGCCGAGTCCCGGCGCAACGGGCGGTTCGAGGCGGCCGGTCACACGACCGGCACCGTCGACGTCGGGCTGTTGCGCGAACGACAGTCCCGGCAGGCCACCGACTTCGGGGTGCCCGGGATCCTCGACCTCCGGCGGGCACGTACAGTTCTTCGGTGACCTCTTCGCCGGGCAACGCTTCCGCGGTGTTCGACCGCTACCGCGCCGAGGGCCACACTCTCTTCGATCCCGACCGTCTGACCCGTCTCGCCGCATCCGCGGACCGGCCGGCCGACTCCTACGACGAGCTCCTGGAAGCCGACGGCGCGATCCGTCCGGCGTGGGCCGACCTGGCCCGCATCTACCAGCTGCGCGGTCCGGACCGCCTCCGCGAGTCCGCGGCCCGGCTGGCCGCAGCCGTCAGCGACGACGGCGTGGTCTACAACGAGTTCGACGGTCAGCACACCGTGACCCGCGACTGGGATGTCGACGCGGTGCCGCTGGTGATCGACGGCGTCGAATGGGCCGAACTCGAAAAGGCCATCACGCAGCGGTCGATGCTGCTCGACCTGCTCCTGCGTGACCTTTACCGCGATCAGAAGACGATCGCGGCCGGACTCGTCGCGCCCGAGATGGTGTTCGGCCATCCCGGTTACATCCGCAAGGCCGCCCGACTCGAGGTCGCCGGGCCGCACGCGCTGTTCCTGCACGCGGTCGACATCTCGCGCACCGCCGACGGCCGGTTCGTCGCCTACCGGGACCGCACCCAGGCGCCGTCGGGGATCGGTTACGCGATCGTCGGGCGGCGACTGATGTCGAAGACCTTCCCGCAGCTGTTCCAGGCGTGCGCACCGCGGCCGATGACCACCTTCGCCGGCACGATGCGGCTGGCACTCACCGAGTACGCGCCGCCCGGGGTCGACGACCCGACGGTGGCGGTCCTCAGCCCCGGCAGCATGTCCGAGACCGCCTTCGACCAGGCCTATCTCGCGTCGGTGCTCGGCTTCCCCCTCGTCGAGGGCGCCGACCTCACCGTTCGGGACGGCGCGGTCCACATGCGCTCGCTGGGTCGCTACAAGCGGGTGGACGTGCTGCTGCGACGGGTCGACGCCGCCTACTCCGATCCGCTGGACCTGCGGACGGACTCCCAGCTCGGCGTCGCCGGGCTGGTCGAGGCGATCTCGCGCGGCACGGTGACGGTCCTCAACACCCTCGGCTCGGGGGTGCTGGAGAACCCGGCGCTGCACACCGTGCTGGAACGTCTCGCGCCCGTCCTGCTCGACGAGGACCTGCGGCTGGGCTCGGTCACCACGTACTGGGCCGGAGATTCGTTGCAGCGCAGCCTGATCCGTGATCGACTGGACGCCCTGGTCCTGACGAACACGAGTACGGGGGAGGAGTTCATCGGCCCGTTGCTCGCGGCGACCGATCGCGCCGACCTCGCCGCCCGGATCGAGGCCCAGACGTGGCAGTGGGTGGCCCGCGAGCTCGAGGCGTTCTCGGTGGCCCCGACGATCACCCCCGGCAGCGGTCCCGTTGAATCGATCGCGACGCTGCGGGCGGCGCCGGTGTCGGTGCGCGCGTTCAGCGTGGCGCAGGGTCCCGGGTACGCGGTCATGCCGGGCGGCCTGGGGGCCGTTCTCGCCGACGGGGTCGCCGGCGCCGCCCACCACGTGGTGGCCGCCAAGGACGTGTGGGTCACCAGCACCGAGGTGGGCGGGCACGTGTCGCGGCGTTCGGAGACACGCGGTGAGCCGGCCGGGGAGGTCGTCGCGGGCACGTCGGCGGGTCGCCCGGTGACCCGGGAGTACTCCGACGTCGCGGCCGCGGCCAGTCCGCGCGTCCTGGCGGACCTGTTCTGGCTGGGCCGCTACGGGGAGCGCACCGAGCTCGTGACCCGCCTGGCCAAGGTGTCCCGCGAGCGTTATCAGGACTTCCAGTACAGGCCATGGATGTCGGGCACGCCGGCGGTGCCGCTGCTGTTGCACGCGGTCGCCACGGTGACGGGCACCGCGCGCTACCTGGACACCGCCGACCTGCTGTTGCCGGGTTCGGACCGGCCGCCGTCACCCGATCAGGTCAACGAGGCGATCGAGAAGATCGCCGACCTGACCGTGTCGCGATCGGTGCCCGGGACCATCGCCTACTCGGTCGACCGGCTGATCAGTACGGTCCGGGCGGTCCGTGACCAGATGTCCACGAGCACCTGGATGGTGCTCGCGCCGGTCGAACGGATCATGGCGAGCACGACCCGGCTGGTCCTCCGGTCGCGCGCGGACGCCGGGGCGGGCGACGCCGCGCTGGACCTAGGACCCGATCTGGCCCGCGCGCACGACGAGATCCTGCACGGCGTCCTGGCGCTGACCGGGCTGCAGGCCGAGTCGATGGTGCACGATCCGGCCTGGATGTTCATGGACGTCGGCCGACGCATCGAACGGGCCGTCACCCTCGCCGACCTCACGCTCGCGATGTTCGCCGACGCGCAGGACACCGACGTCGAGCAGGCGCTGCTGGAGTCGTACCTGGTGGCCAACGAATCGTCGGTGATCTACCGTCGCCGCAACCGCGGGCTGTATCAGGCGGCCAGTGTCGCCGAGCTGCTGCTGTTCGACCCGACCAATCCCCGGTCGATGATCTTCTGCCTCGACAAGATGAACGCCGACCTGTCGTCCGTACCGGAGACCCTGCGGTCGGCCGGCGCCGAACGGGCCGTGCAGGACATGATCGCCGAACTGCGCCGCGGCGACCCCGCCGACCTCGTGCGGGTCGACGCCGACCGGAGGCGCCCGGAACTCGTCGAACTGATGACGACCCTGCGCACCGGGGCGCGTGAACTCTCCGATCTGCTCACCCGGACCCGCTTCGCCACCCCGCGCCAGGCGCGACCGATCTGGGCCGGTGGGGAATCGTGAGCACGCGCGTCTACCGTGTGCTGCACCGGACCAGCTACACCTACGACGACGACGTGTCGTCCTCGTACGGGCGCTGCCATCTGACCCCGCGCGACCTGCCCGGCCAGCGCGTGCACTCGACGTCGGTCGAGATCGAACCCGAACCCGACGACCGGTCGACGGGGCTCGACGTCTACGGCAACCACGACAGCTATTTCCATGTCCGGACCGCGCACCGCGAGCTGACCGTGACCGCGCGGTCGGTCGTCGAGGTGGACCCCGTGGACCCGGGCGTCCTCCTGAGTCCGGCGGCCCGGGGTCCGTGGGAACAGGCGCGACCGTGCGTGGTCGACGGGCGGGACAGCGCCCTGGCCGCCGAGTTCGTCCTCGATCTCGACCCGCCCGAGATCACCCCCGCGGTGCGCGACTACGCCGCCGGCATCTTCACGCCCGGCCGGCCGCTGGTGGAGTCGGTCATCGATCTGACGTCGCGGATCTTCACCGACTTCACCTACCGGTCCGGGTCGACGGCCATCTCCACCCGGGTCGACACCGTCCTGCAGCGTCGCGAGGGCGTCTGCCAGGACTTCGCCCGGATCGCGATCGCCTGTCTGCGGTCACAGGGTCTCGCCGCGCGGTACGAGTCGGGATATCTCGCGACCGAGCCGCCGCCCGGCAAGGAAAAGGTCTTCGGTGCCGACGCCAGTCACGCCTGGGCGGCCGTCTGGATGCCCGACGGCCGCTGGCTATCGTTCGATCCGACCAACGACAAGCTGGTCGACGAACGCCACGTCACACTGGCGTGGGGGCGGGATTACGACGACGTGCCGCCTCTCCGAGGGGTCATCTACACCGATTCCACGAAGAGCCGGATCGACGTGTCGGTCGACGTCCGGCCGACAGATGACCTCACCGCGGGCTGAACCGGGCACATCGGACTCGCCTCCTCGGTAAGTCGCTGTGCCACAGTGTTTTCGGCGCACGTTTTCGGGTCATACCGGTAACGAGGTGGTACAGATGGACGAACGCGCTGTTGCGACAACGTTGCAACGGGTAGGTTGGTTGGCGACATGACGGTCATTACGAAAAGCCGCATCACCAGCGTGGTGCGGGCGGCAGAGGCGCTGCTGTCACACCGCGCCGGATCAGCAGTGGTTCTCGACGATCCCGAGGACCTCGGCGGCAGCGGACGCACCACGGTCGTGCGGGTCCGCGTCGCCCAGAACCCCCTCAGCCTGGACCGCTCACTGGTGATCAAGGCCCTTCCCGAACACGAGGACCCTCAGGCCTTCCACCGGGAGATCGCGTCGTACAAGTACGCGACCGCCCTCCCGAACGAATCGCGCCCGGGGCCGCAACTGATCGCCTCCGACACCGATCTCCGCATCATGGTGCTCTCCGACCTCGGCCACGGCCGGACGATGCTCGAGTACCTGGCCGGCGTCGACCCGGTCGAGACCTCACGTGCTGTCAGTGCCTGGGGCCAGGCACTCGGCCGGATGCACGCGGCGACGGTCGGCGGCGAGGGCGACTTCCTCGCGCTGCTGCGGCGCGGACCGTCCGGGATGCAGGGACGCGACATCCTGCGCGACGAGGCGTTGCGGTCGATCGACTCGGTGGTGGGGCACGCGGCCGCGCTCGACGTCGAGGTCCCCGAGCAGGTGGTGGAGTCGCTGCGTACCGCGGCGACGCTGTTCGACGAGGGCGATCACCGCGCATTCAGTCCGTCGGATGTCGGGCCCGAGAACATCCTGCTCAACGACGACGGCGTGCAGTTCATGGACTACGAGTGGGGCGGCTTCCGCGACGCCACCCTCGACATCGCCTACGCCCTCGTGACCATCACCGCGCAGCTTCCGCCCCGGACCACTGCTCGGGCCACCGACCTCGAGGTCTCGATGGTCGACGCCTGGCGCTCGGAGGTGCACTCGATCTGGCCGGCGCTCGCCCATGAGCGGGAGATGCAGCGCAAGGTGCTGCTCGCCCGTCAGCTGTGGGTGTGGCTGTCGACGGTGTGGATGCTGCCGAGCGACCCGCTGGCTCCCACCGGCCCGGACGCGGACGTCGAGGCGCCCGACTTCGAGCCGGCCGACGTCACTGCCGCCGGCTTCACGCATGACTGGGCGCTGCACACGAACGACCCCCGCGTGATCGTCAGCCGCTGGACCGACCTCGCCGCCGCCGCGGGACGCGCGGGCGACGAGGAGATCGCGGTGTTCGCGACCGCGATGGGCGTCGCGCTGCAGCGCATCTGGCTGGCCTGACACGCTCGTGGACGGACTGTTCGACCCACCCGACGATCCTCGGGCCGGCTCCGACGGGCATGGCAACGCCGGTGGTCTCACCGCACCACCGGCCCCGACCGCACCCCTGGCGGTCCGCATGCGGCCGCAGACCCTCGACGAGATCGTCGGACAGCAGCACCTGCTCGGCACCGGTTCGCCGCTGCGCAGGCTGATCAGTGGCTCGGGCGCGGCGTCGGTGCTGCTCTACGGGCCGCCCGGAACCGGCAAGACCACCATGGCCTCGCTCATCGCGCGCGCCACCGGCGGCCGCTTCGAGGCCCTGTCCGCGCTGTCGGCGGGGGTCAAGGAGGTGCGCGCGGTCATCGACGTGGCCCGGCGCCGGCTCATCGGTGACGGCAAGAACGGCGGTCAGCAGACGGTCCTGTTCATCGACGAGGTCCATCGGTTCTCGAAGACCCAGCAGGACGCGTTGCTCGACGCCGTGGAGAACCGGATCGTGCTGCTCGTCGCGGCCACGACCGAGAACCCGTCGTTCTCGGTGGTCGCGCCGCTGCTGTCCCGGTCGCTGGTCCTGCAGCTGCGGTCGCTGACCGATGCCGACATCCGGGAGGTGCTGACTCGTGCGGTCGCCGACCCGCGTGGGCTCGACGGCAAGGTCGAGGTGACCGACGCCGCCTACGACCACCTCGTCGCGGTGTCCGGTGGGGACGCGCGCCGGGCGCTGACCGCGCTGGAGGCCAGCGCCGACGCCACCGACCGGATCGACCTCGCCGATGTGGAGACCGCGATCGACCGCGCCGCCGTCCGGTACGACCGGGACGGCGACCAGCACTACGACGTGACGAGTGCTTTCATCAAGTCCATCCGGGGTTCCGACGTCGACGCCGCCGTCCACTATCTCGCCCGCATGATCGCGGCCGGGGAGGACCCGCGGTTCATCGCGCGGCGCCTCATGATCCACGCCAGCGAGGACATCGGCATGGCCGACCCGACGGCCCTGCAGACCGCGGTCGCGGCCGCTCAGGTCGTGAACCTCGTCGGGATGCCGGAGGCCAAACTCGCGCTCACACAGGCCACCATCCACCTCGCGACGGCACCGAAGTCGGCGGGCGTGGTGTCGGCGATCGGCGCGGCCCTCGCCGATGTCGGGTCGGGCAAGGCCGGCGCGGTTCCGGCCCATCTGCGTGACAGTCACTATCCGGGGGCCAAGAAGCTCGGTAGCGGTGTCGCATACCGATATCCGCACGATGATCCCGACGGGGTTGTGCCGCAACAGTATCCGCCCGACGACCTGGTCGGCCGGGACTACTACGAGCCCACCGACCATGGGCTGGAACGCGAAATCGGGCCGCGGGTCGCGAAGTTGCGATCGATCGTGCGTGGCGCGGTGTCGCGGCGCCGGTCGCGCTGACCGTCCGTGGGGCGTTTCCCCAGTGCAGAGTCCCTGCGCCCCCGGCGACTCGCCGACGGTAGGCTGGGATGTCGCGACAAACAACGGCCGCTACCACCGAACGGCTGGGACCACCAACGGCTAGGACGAAACCCACAGTGCAGACGCATGACATCCGGAAGCGCTTTCTGGACCACTTCATCAAAGCCGGGCACACCGAGGTGCCGAGCGCTTCGCTGCTCCTCGACGACCCCAATCTGTTGTTCGTCAATGCCGGCATGGTCCCGTTCAAGCCGTTCTTCCTGGGTGAGCAGACGCCCCCGTACTCGCGGGCGACCAGCGTGCAGAAGTGCGTCCGCACCCTCGACATCGACGAGGTCGGCATCACCACCCGCCACAACACCTTCTTCCAGATGGCGGGCAACTTCTCCTTCGGCGACTACTTCAAGCGCGAGGCCATCACCTTCGCCTGGACGCTGCTGACCAACAGCGTCGACGACGGCGGTTTCGGTATCGACCCGCAGAAGCTGTGGCCGACGGTCTATCTCGACGACGACGAGGCCGAGGCCATCTGGCGCGACGAGATCGGCGTGCCGGCCGAGCGCATCCAGCGACGGGGCATGAAGGACAACTACTGGTCGATGGGCGTCCCGGGTCCCTGCGGGCCGTGCTCGGAGATCTTCTACGACCGCGGACCCGAGTACGGCGTCGAGGGTGGGCCGGAGGCCGACGAGGACCGCTACATCGAGATCTGGAATCTCGTCTTCATGCAGAACGTCCGCGGTCCCGGGGGCGGCAAGGACAACTACGAGATCCTGGGCCCGCTGCCCAAGCAGAACATCGACACCGGTATGGGCGTCGAGCGCGTGGCCTGCATCCTGCAGGGCGTCGACAACGTGTACGAGACCGACCTGTGCAAGCCGATCATCGACCTCGCCGCGGAATTGTCCGGACGTGCATACGCCGCCGGTTCGCATGCCGACGACGTCCGGTTCCGGGTCGTCGCCGACCACGCGCGGACCTCGGCGATGCTGATCGGCGACGGCGTGCTGCCCGGCAATGACGGCCGCGGGTACGTCCTGCGCCGCCTGCTGCGTCGGGTCGTCCGGTCGATGCGGTTGCTCGGCGCCGGTGACAATCAGCCGACCATGGGCACGATCATCGGCAAGGTCATCGACCTGATGTCACCGTCATACCCCGAGCTGGAGACGCAGCGCCGGCACATCGTCGACGTGGCCGTGGGCGAGGAGACCTCCTTCTCCAAGACCCTGGCCGCGGGGTCGAAGCTGTTCGCCGACGCGGCGACCGCCACCAAGAGTGCGTCGCGTACGACCATCACCGGTTCCGACGCGTTCACGCTGCACGACACCTACGGCTTCCCGATCGACCTCACCCTGGAGATGGCCGCCGAGGCCGGTCTCTCGGTGGATCAGGAGGGCTTCACCGCCCTGATGGCCGAGCAGAAGCAACGCGCCAAGGCCGACGCGACCGCCCGCAAGACCGGGCACGCCGACCTGAGCGTCTACCGGGACTTCCTCGATCGCGGGCCGACCGAGTTCACCGGCTTCGACGAGCTGGTGTCGGAGGCACGGGTGCTCGGCCTCGTCGCCGACGGCGCACGGCTGCCGGCGGCGTCGGCCGGCCAGGAACTGACGGTCGTCCTCGACCGCACCCCGCTCTACGCCGAATCCGGTGGGCAGATGGCCGACGTCGGCACCATCACGACCGGGTCGGGAGTGCGCATGTCGGTGACCGACGTGCAGAAGGTCGGCAAGTCGGTGTGGCTGCACAAGGTCCGCATCGACGAGGGGGAGATCGAGGAGGGCGACGAGGTCCTCGCGGCGGTCGACACCGCGTGGCGTCACGGCGCCACGCAGGGCCATTCCGGCACCCACATGGTCCACGCCGCGCTGCGCGAGGTCCTCGGCCCCGGCGCGACGCAGGCCGGTTCGCTGAACCGTCCCGGTTATCTGCGCTTCGACTTCAACGCCAGCGGCCCGGTGACCGAGGCCCAGCGTCGGGAGATCGAGGAGATCAGCAACGCCGCGGTCGAGGCGAACTATCAGGTCAACACGTTCGAGACGGGTCTGTCCGAGGCCAAGGCGATGGGCGCGATGGCGCTCTTCGGCGAGAACTACGGTGACGTCGTCCGCGTCGTGGAGATCGGCGGGCCGTTCTCCATGGAGCTGTGCGGCGGCACGCACGTGGCGTCGTCGTCGCAGATCGGACCCATCACGCTGATCGGGGAGTCCTCGGTCGGTTCGGGTGTCCGGCGCGTCGAGGCTTACGTCGGCATGGACTCGTTCCGGTTCCTGTCGAAGGAGCGTGCGTTGCTGGCCGGCCTGGCGTCGTCGCTCAAGGTCCCGTCGGAAGAGGTGCCCGGCCGCGTCGAGCAGCTCGTCACCAAGCTGCGTGACGCGGAGAAGGAACTCGAGCGGGTACGTGCCGAGGCGGCCCGGGCCGCGGTGTCCGGTCTCCTCGACACGGCGACGACCGTCGGTGCCACCCTCGTCGTCGAGGGACGGGTGCCGGGCCTCGACGCCAACGGGTTGCGCTCGGTGGTGACCGACCTCCGCGGCCGGGTCGCCGACCGCCAGGCGGTGATCGCGCTGTTCTCGCCGAACGGTGACGGACCGGATGCCAAGGTGCCGTTCGTGATCGCCACCACGGCGGCTGCCCGTGACGCCGGGGTCAAGGCCGGTGACCTCGTCAAGGAGGTCGCGCCGTTGGTGGGCGGTCGTGGCGGTGGCAAGCCGGATCTGGCCCAGGGCGCGGGCACCGATCCCGCGGGGATCGACGCGGCACTGACGCGAATCCGCGAGTTCGTCGCCTGATGCCGCATCCGCACACCCGGGCCGACGGTCACCAGCGGACCCGCGGGCGACTCCTCGGGATCGACGTCGGGAGCGTCCGGATCGGCGTCGCCGTGTGCGACCCCGACGGCATCCTCGCCACACCGGTCGAAACGGTGCGTCGAACCCCTTCGCGCACAGACGATCTCGACCGCATCGCGGCGCTGGTCGTGGAGTACGAGGCTGTCGGCGTCGTCGTGGGGCTGCCGAAGACGCTCAAGAACACCGCGGGGGCGGCGGCCGAGACCGCACAGGAATTCGGGGACCGTCTCGCGACCCGGATCGACCCGGTGGCCGTGCACTGGCACGACGAACGTTTCACGACGGTGACCGCACAGCAGGCACTGCACGCCAGCGGCCGGACGGTGAAGTCCTCGCGCGCGGTCATCGACCAGGCCGCGGCGGTCGCTATTCTGCAGGGGTGGTTGGATGCGCGACGGTGAGTCAGGGGAGCCTCCGGTGACCGATGATCGGCGTCGCACCCGGCACCGAGACGGCCAGGGACGCCGTGCCGAGGGCATGGATCCCGAGCGTCTGCGGTACTTCACGCAGTCGGCCGACGGGTCGCCCCACACGCGGCACCGCCGCCGGCGCGCCGGTGGCGAGAATGCCGAACCGGCTCCCCGGCGCCCGGCCCCGCCGAATGTCCCGCCCGCCGAACAGGCGCGGCCGGTATCCGGCACGCCCGGCCCCCGCGCGACGCCGGTCCGCATCCCGCCGGGGCAGCCGCCCACCCCGCCGCCGCCGGTGGCACCACCGCGGCCCGGTCCGCCGCAGCCCGGTCCGCCGCAGCCCGGTCCATCAACGGCTGCCGGGGGTCCGGTCGAAGACGACGTCGACACCGACTTCACCATGGCCCGTCCGGCCGCTCCGGCGCCTCCGGCCCGGGGTCCTCGCCCCGACGAATCTCGTTCTTTCCCGGACGATCACGCCGCGGAGGAGTTCACCGCTGCCGACTACGAGCCGGCGGGTCACGAGACAGAACGCCATGACGCCGAGCTGTACGACACCGGGCGCTACGACACCGGTGGCCACGAGACCGGGCGTTTCGAGACCGGGCGTTACGAGACGCCGGGCACCGCACGCCCGATCCGCGACGACGATCGCGTCGCCCGACGAGACCGGCGCTTCGACGAGCACGACGAGCACGACGACTGGTGGCCCGGCGCCGACGACACCGAGTCCGACCAGCAACAGCGCCGTACGCCGCGCCGCAAGCGCAGCCGGGGCAAGCGTCGTGCGGTCCTCGCCGTCGCGATCGTCTTCATGCTCGCGCTGATCACCGGGGTCGGCTACTACGGTGTGCGCGCCACCGGCCTGCTCGAGTCGCGCAAGGACTACACCAACGCCGCCGGTTCCGGCGATGTCGTCGTCGACATCCCGGACAACTCCACGCTCGCCGACTTCGGCCGCATCCTCGTCGACGCCGACGTGGTGGGCAGCGTGCGGGCGTTCGTCGACGCCGCCGGTGGACAGCCGATGTCCGGCGGCCTCTACAAGATGCGCACCCAGATCCCGGCCACCACGGCCGTGGAGATGCTGACCGCCGACGGCGCCGTGCACCGCGTCGGGCGGGTGGTGATCCCGCCAGGGCTGCAGCTCGACTCGAAGACCGGTATCGACGGCAAGGTCACCCCGGGCATCTTCCAGCTCATCGAGAACGCCACGTCGTTCTCGTTCAACGGGCAGCAGGAGGGGGTGACGGTCGCCGACCTCGAGAAGGCCGCCGCCGAGACCACCCCGGCCGAGCTCGGTGTGCCCGAGTGGGCCGAACAGAACGTCGCCGAGATGACGGGCGATCACCGCCGGATCGAGGGGCTCATCGCGCCGACCACCTGGGAGCGCATCGAACCCGATCACACCGCCACGCAGATCCTGCGGGAGATGATCTCCAGCAGCGCGACGATGTTCGAACAATGGGGACTGCTCGACCGCAACAACTCCGGACTCGAGCCGTACGACACCCTGATCGCGGCGTCGATCGTCGAGCGCGAGGTCCGGCATGTCGAGGATGCGCCGAAGGTGGCGCGGGTCATCCGTAACCGCCTCGACCGCGACCAGCTGCTGCAGATGGACTCGACGCAGAACTACACCGCGGACATCACGAACATCGATGTCGACGGCGAGGCGTACAAGAACGACAACGAGTGGAACACCTACCGGTACAAGGGGTTGCCGCCCACGCCCATCGCGGCGGTCGGGGTGCCCGCCCTGGAGGCGATGCTCGACCCGGCACCGGGCGGATGGCTGTACTTCGTCACCGTCGACACCGCCGGGACCACGTTGTTCGCGAACACCTTCGAAGATCACATCCGCAACCGCCAGGTCGCCTGCCGCAACAAGCTGGTGGCCACCGGCTGCAGCCAGTGAGCAGCAGCGGACCCGCCATGAACACCGTGCCCGCCGGCATCCGCTCACCGCACGGTGACCGCCGTCGGGCCGCGGTTCTGGGGTCGCCGATCACGCACTCGCGCTCGCCGCGTGTCCATCTGGCCGCCTACCGGGCACTCGGGCTCGTCGACTGGCGGTACGACCGGATCGAGTGCACCGCCGACCGTCTGCCCGAGATCGTCTCGGGAGCCGACGTCGACTTCATCGGGTTCTCGGTCACCATGCCCAACAAACGCGCTGCCCTCGAGTTCGCCACCGAACGCACCGAACGCGCCGAACTGGTCGGGTCGGCGAACACCCTGGTGCGCGTGGCGACCGGTTGGCGCGCGGACTGCACCGACATCGACGGCGTGTCGGGAGCGCTCACCGACCTCGCGGTCGACGCGGACCTCGCCGCCGGGACCTCACCGGTCGCCGTGGTCGTCGGAGCGGGTGGCACGGCACTTCCGACCATCATGGCGCTCGCCGAGACGGGCATCACCGACGTCACGGTGGTCGCCCGCGACGCCGGCCGGGCCGCGGCCGTCCTCGAACTGTGTGAGCGGTTGGGGATGAACGGAGACGTCGTGCCCTTCGAACCCGCCGAGGCGCTGGCCCGAAGGTGTCGCGAGTCCGCGGTCGTCGTGTCGACGGTGCCGGCCGACGCGGCCGTGGTCCTGACGCCCGCCGTGGCGCGGGCACGCAAGGTCGTGGACGTGATCTACGACCCCTGGCCGACTCCGCTCGCGTCCGCGGTCGACGCGGCCGGTGGAACCGTGGTCGGCGGTCTGGTCATGCTCGTCAACCAGGCATTCCGGCAGGTCGAGCAGTTCACCGGGCTGCCCGCACCCCGCGACGTGATGGTCGCGGCACTCACCGCCGACTGATCCCGGGGGAGCTCCGACTCCGTCCACAGGACGTGCCGGTTGTGGACGGGCGAACGGTGCCGGTCGATCACCCCGACATGCTCGACCGATGGCCGAGTGCGTGATCCTGATCTGGCTGTCGGTCATCGCGGTGACCGACGCCGACACCCGCCGGATCCCGAACGTGCTCGTCTGGCCCGGTATCTGCGGTGCGGTGGGCGCGTGCGCAGTCCACCCCGGCGCGGCGGTGGCCGCGCTCGTCGCCGCGGCCCCGTACGCGCTCGCCTTCGGGATGCGATGGTGCGGCGGTGGGGACGTCAAGCTCGCCATCGCGTGCGGTGCGCTCGCCGTACGGTGGGACGCCGCCCTGCTCGTGGTGGCGCTCGCCTCGGTCATCGCGGTGGGCACGGTGGTCGGGCATCGCGTGGGTCGCCGGGACCCCGCCGGCCGCGGGGCTCATCCGCACGGACCCGCGCTCGTCGCCGCCACGATCGTGGTCGCCGGTCTGTTGTGACGCGTGCTACGCGTGGTTCGGCGGCGCCGCCGTCGGTCCGGGCTCGGCAGCATGGAACAATCGATCACTGTGTTGCGCTGGATAACTGCCGGAGAATCCCACGGTCCCGCCCTGGTCGCCATCGTCGAGGGCATGGTGGCCGGTGTCGAGGTCACCTCGTCCGACATCGCCGGGCAACTGGCACGCCGCCGGCTCGGCTACGGCCGCGGTGCGCGGATGAAGTTCGAGGCCGACCAGGTCACCGTGCTCGGCGGGGTTCGTCACGGCCAGACCATGGGCGGCCCGGTCGCGATCGAGATCGGCAACACCGAGTGGCCCAAGTGGGAGACGGTGATGGCGGCCGATCCCGTGGACGCGGCCGAACTCGAGGGGAGTGCCCGTAACGCACCGCTGACGCGTCCCCGCCCCGGGCACGCGGACTACTCGGGAATGCTCAAGTACGGCTTCGACGACGCCCGTCCGGTGCTGGAGCGCGCGAGCGCCCGGGAGACCGCGGCGCGTGTCGCCGCGGGCACGGTCGCTCGCAACTTCCTCCGCCAGGTACTGGGCGTCGACGTCATCTCCCATGTCATCTCCATCGGCGCGAGCGATCCCTACGTCGGCCCGCCGCCGCGCATCTCCGACCTCGAGGCCATCGACGCCAGTCCGGTCCGGGCGTTCGACGCCGATGCCGAGACGTCCATGATCGCCGAGATCGAGGCGGCGAAGAAGGACGGCGACACCCTCGGCGGCGTGGTCGAGATCGTCGCCACGGGGGTGCCCGTCGGCCTCGGCTCGCACGTCAGCGGCGACACCCGCCTGGACGCCAAGCTGGCGGCCGCCCTGATGGGCATCCAGGCGATCAAGGGCGTCGAGGTCGGCGACGGCTTCACCACCGCCCGCCGGCGTGGCAGTGAGGCCCACGACGAGATGGTGCCCGGTGCCGACGGTGTCCTGCGATCGACCAACCGCGCGGGCGGACTCGAGGGCGGCATGACCAACGGCGAGGACCTGCGCGTCCGCATCGCGATGAAGCCGATCTCGACGGTGCCGCGAGCGCTGTCCACGATCGACATGTCGACCGGGGAGACGGCCAGCGCCATCCATCAGCGTTCCGACGTCTGTGCCGTGCCCGCGGCGGGCGTCGTCGCCGAGGCGATGGTCGCGCTCGTCGTGGCCCAGGCCGCTCTCGAGAAGTTCGGCGGCGACTCGGTGACCGAGACCGGCGCGAACCTCGCCGCCTACCGGGCTGCCGTCGACGCGCGTCCGCCCCGGGCATGACCCAGCCCCCGGCACCCCCGACCCCGACGCGTCCGACGACCGGTCGCCGCCCGGCGGCCGTACTGATCGGTTTCATGGGAGCCGGGAAGTCCACCGTCGGTCGCATGCTCGCCGACCGGCTCGGCGTCGACTTCATCGACACCGACATCGAACTCGTCCGGCGCACCGGCCGCAGCATCCCGGAGATCTTCGAATCCGACGGTCTCGAGGGATTCCGGACGATCGAGGCGAACGTCGTCACCGATGTCCTGGACAATCACGGCGGGGTGGTGTCGCTCGGCGGCGGCGCGGTGACGACCGCCGGGATCCGCGAGGCACTGGCCGACCAGCGCGTCGTATACCTGCGGGTGTCGCCCGATCGCGGGTACGACCGCGTGTCGGGTACCGACCGCCCGCTCCTGGGGACGGACGACCCCGCCGCTCGGTACGCCGAACTGCTCGCCGAGCGGATACCCGTCTACGAGGCGGTCTGCACCTTCGACGTCGACGCCGACCCCGACCCCGACGCGGTGGCGGACGCCGTGGTCGTCCAACTCGCCCGTGAACTGATGTGAGGAAGCCGAGTATCACCGTGAACGAACAGGCAGCGAACGAACCCATCGCCATCCGGGTCAACGCCGGCGCACCGTACGACGTGACCATCGGCCGGGGACTCCTCGGTGAGGTGGCCGCGGCCGCGCAGGGCGCCGACCGCATCGCGATCCTGTATCAGCCGCCGCTGGCCAAGACCGCCGAACAGATCCGAGAGTATCTGGCGGACAAGGGGTTCGACGCCCATCGCGTCGAGATCCCCGACGCCGAGGCGGGCAAGGACCTCTCTGTCGCGTCGTTCTGCTGGGAGGTGTTCGGCCGGATCGGCCTCAAACGTAACGACAAGGTCATCAGCCTCGGCGGGGGAGCCGCCACCGACCTCGCCGGGTTCGTCGCGGCGACCTGGATGCGCGGCATCGGGGTCATCCACATCCCGACGACCCTGCTGGCGATGGTCGACGCCGCCGTGGGCGGCAAGACCGGCATCAACACCGAGGCGGGCAAGAACCTCGTCGGCTCGTTCCACGAACCCGACGCCGTCCTGATCGACACCGGCACGCTCGAGACCGTCCCGCGCAACGAGATCGTCGCCGGACTCGCCGAGGTCATCAAGACCGGGTTCATCGCCGATCCGACGATCCTCGACATCATCGAGGCCGACCCCGAGGCCGCCCTCGACCCGACGTCGCCGGTACTGCCCGATCTCATCCGGCGCTCGGTGCAGGTCAAGGCCGACGTGGTGTCCGCGGACCTCAAGGAGTCGTCGCTGCGCGAGATCCTCAACTACGGGCACACTCTCGGCCACGCGATCGAGCGCCGCGAGCGTTACCGCTGGCGTCACGGCGCGGCGGTGTCGGTGGGTCTCGTGTTCGCTGCCGAACTCTCGCGCCTGGCCGGCCGCCTCGACGACGCCACGGCGGATCGGCACAAGGCGATCCTGGATCTCGTGGGGCTGCCGACGACCTATGACCCGGATGCGTTCGCCGATCTCCTGCAGGGGATGGCGGGGGACAAGAAGAACCGTTCCGGCGTGCTGCGTTTCGTCGTGCTCGACGGACTCGCCAAGCCGGGCCGGCTCGAAGGGCCCGACCCCGGCTTGATCGCCGCTGCCTACTCGGCAGTGGCCGGTGGCTCAGCGGAGAAGAGTACGTCGGTGCTGCTCTAGTCCAGCGCTGCACAAACCCACCCCTTTTCCGCAAACCCAGCCCGTCCGAGCGTGGTGAGTTTGTGGAAAAGGGGTGGGTTTGCGGGTAGACGGACGGTCAAGGCAATGTCAGCGGATCTCCCGAGTTGGAGCATCCGTGTCGGCATGACGATCCTCGTGCACCGACCAGTCGTCGTCGGCTGCGCCCTTGTTCTGGTCGCGCCGGACGAGGAAACGGCCGATCGCAGCGCCGACGAAGGCCGGGACGAAGACGAGCAGTGCGGTGAACGACGCCCCGGCGATGAGCTCGATGAACAGGCTGGCCTGCCCGATGCCGGCCAGGACGACCGTGCCGAGGATCCAGGAGATCAACCCGGCGAGGACGCCGGCGAGGACACCGGCCTGCAGCCAGCGCACGGTCAGATCCTCGTAGTCATCGGGATCCGGGTTGGCGCGGGCGTCGCGGATGCCGTCGTAACCACCCCACACCAGGGCGATGAGCACGACGACCGCGATCGCGATGGTGCGCCAGATCGTCGAGTTCAGTGGCGCCTGCACCACGGCGAATCCCAGCAAGACGCGGGCAAGGACGTGAACTGCGGTCATCGTCAGACCGCGCACCAACCACGAAGACATGCGCGTCATCTTACGCACGGGGGTGGTGACAGCGGACACACCTGGTCGAAGTGGCCGGGTTTCGCGGGTCGGGCGGGTTCGCGCGGCTGGGGCGCCGGCCGTAGCGTGGCCAGGGTGCCGATCAACCATGACACCGCAGGCCGCCGCGCCCGGCTGCGTGCCGAGCTGCGTACCGCGGACGACCCGGTCTCGTTCTTCGTCGTCTCCGACCTCGTCAACGTCCGCTACCTGACCGGGTTCACCGGCTCCAACGCCGCCGTGCTGATCGACGTCGACGATCCGGCCGGCGACCGGATCGCCACCGACGGCCGGTATCTCACCCAGGTCGCCGAACAGGTGCCGGACGTCGAGCCGATCATCGAACGCGCGGCGGCGCGTGCCCTCGTCGACCACGCCCGGGCCGCCGGGGCGGGTCGCGTCGGCTTCGAAGCCGACACCGAGACCGTGGCCGCCCACCGAGCGCTGTCCGCGGCTGTCGGGGACTCCGGGATCGAACTCGTCAGCACGACCRGTGTCGTGCAGAACCTCCGCGCGGTCAAGGAACCGGGGGAGATCGAGCTGCTCCGGGCGGCGTGCGCGATCGGGGATGCGGCCCTGGCGCAGATCATCGCCGACGGCGTCCTGCGGGCCGGGACGACCGAGCGGCAGGTCGCGCGTGCGCTCGAGTGGGAGATGTATCGCCTCGGGGCCGACGGGATCGCGTTCGAGACCATCGTGGCCGCCGGCGCCCACTCGGCGATCCCACATCATCGGCCCACCCACACGGCTCTGGCGGACGGCGATCTGGTCAAGATCGACTTCGGCTCGGTGGTCGGCGGGTATCACTCCGACATGACCAGGACCTTCGTCCTGAGGCGCGCGGCGTCGTGGCAGCGGGACCTCTACGAACTCGTCGCCACCGCACAGGCCGCCGGCCGCCGGGCCCTCACGCCCGGGGCCGACCTGCGGGCGGTCGACGCCGCGGCCCGCGACGTGATCGCCGACGCCGGCCACGGCGAGAACTACGTGCACGGTCTCGGTCACGGAGTGGGGTTGGAGATCCACGAAGCGCCGGGAATCGGCAAACTCGCGGCGGGTACACTGCCATGCGGTGCTGCGGTCACCGTGGAGCCCGGTGTCTACCTACCCGGATGGGGTGGGGTCCGGATCGAGGACACATTGGTGGTCACCGACGGCGACCCCGACCTGCTGACCGCCACCGACAAGACATTCACCGTCATCTGACTGCAAGGGAACGAAAACCACATGGCATCCACCGCCGACTTCAAGAACGGCCTCGTGCTGCGCATGGACGACCAGCTCTGGCAGATCATGGAGTTCCAGCACGTCAAGCCGGGCAAGGGCCCCGCGTTCGTGCGCACCAAGATCAAGAACGTGCTGAGCGGCAAGACCGTCGACAAGACCTTCAACGCGGGCGTCAAGGTCGAGACCGCGACCGTCGACCGTCGCGACATGACCTTCCTCTACAACGACGGCACCGACTACGTGTTCATGGACGCGCAGGACTACGAGCAGTTCTCCTTGCCGCCGGCCACCGTCGGCGACGGCGCCCGCTTCCTGCTGGAGAACATGACCGTGCAGGTCTCGCTGAACGAGGGCAACCCGTTGTTCGTCGAACTGCCGGTCACGGTGGAGCTGATCGTCGCCCAGACCGATCCCGGACTCCAGGGCGACCGTTCCACCGGCGGCACCAAGCCCGCCACGCTCGAGACCGGCGCCGAGATCCAGGTTCCGCTGTTCATCAACACCGGTGACAAGCTCAAGGTCGATTCGCGCGACGGCAGCTATCTCGGCCGCGTCAACTCCTGACCTGTGAAACAACCCGGAACCCGACACAAGGCGCGGCGGCGCGCGGTGGACCTTCTCTTCGAGGCCGAGGCCAAGAAGGTCAGTCCCGCGCAGCTCGTCGCCGAACGTCGTGAATACGTCCGCTCGGACGAGAGCGTCGGCTCGATCCACGACTACACCGCGACCGTGATCCAGGGACTCGCCGAGGACCAGGGTCAGGTCGACGCGGTCATCTCGTCGTATCTGCGTGACTGGACCCTCGAACGCCTCCCGGCCGTCGACCGCGCCATCATGCGACTGGCGACGTGGGAGCTGTTCAACTCCCTCGACGTCGACACGATCGTCGTCGTCGACGAGGCGGTCGAACTCGCCAAAGAACTCTCGACCGACGACTCGCCGGCCTTCGTGAACGGCGTGCTGGCCAAGATCGCCGAGCTCGCGCCGCAGGTCCGGGCAGCCGCTTCCGCCGAACCCGGTGGGGCCGCACCCGGACGGCCGGAGCCCAACTGATCCGCACCGGGTGTGGCGTACGTCGCGGGAATTCGTCGGCGTCGCCGCCCGGTGTAGAGTGTCGCGAGACAGACATCCTTTAACGATCCGTCCTGCGAGGCGGAGAAGGAGGTCGGCCTTGGCCAGCCCCGCTCCCAGGGTGCTGCTCGATGCCGCTGACGTGTCGCGCACGATTGCCCGTGTCGCACACCAGGTCATCGAGAAGACTGCTCTGGACTCGCCCGACGCACCTCGCGTCGTCCTCATCGGAATCCCCACTCGCGGAACATCTCTCGCCACCCGGCTGGGTGCCAAGATCGGCGAATTCGCGGGCGTCGACGTGCCGGTGGGATATCTCGACATCACGCTCTACCGCGATGATCTGCGCGGCAAGCCACACCGCCCGCTCGAGCGGACGATGGTGCCGGCCGGTGGCGTCGACAGCGCCATCGTGATCCTGGTCGACGATGTCCTCTACTCCGGACGGACGGTCCGTGCCGCGCTCGATGCACTGCGCGATCTCGGTCGTCCCGCGGCCGTGCAACTCGCGGTCCTCGTCGACCGTGGCCATCGCGAACTCCCGTTGCGCGCAGACTATGTCGGCAAGAACATCCCGACGGCCCGCGACGAACAGGTCTCGGTCCATCTCGTCGAACACGACGGCATCGACGAGGTCGTCCTCGCCTCGGCGTCGAATCCGATTGCCGCGGAGAGTGATTCATGATGCGGCATCTGTTGTCGACGCAAGACCTCAGCCGTGACGATGCCACCGCCCTCCTCGACGACGCCGAGCGTTTCGAGCAGGCCCTGACCGGGCGTGAGGTGCGCAAACTGCCGACGCTGCGCGGTCGGACGGTGATGACCGTGTTCTACGAGAACTCCACCCGCACCCGGGTCTCCTTCGAAGTCGCGGGCAAGTGGATGAGTGCCGACGTCATCAACGTCAGTGCTTCGAGTTCCTCTGCGGGCAAAGGGGAGTCGTTGCGCGACACGGCCAAGACCCTGCACGCGGCGGGCGCCGACGCGCTGATCGTCCGGCATCCGGCGTCGGGTGCGCCGGCCCAGATCGCCGACTGGACGACCACGCCCGACGGTGACGGTCCCGCGGTGATCAACGCCGGCGACGGAACGCACGAGCATCCCACGCAGGCGCTCCTCGACGCGCTGACCCTGCGACAGCGGCTCGGTTCGCTCGAGGGCAGGCGGATCGCGATCGTCGGCGACATCATCCACTCCCGCGTCGCGCGGTCGAACGCCCACCTGCTCTCGACGCTCGGCGCCGAGGTCGTCCTGGTGGCGCCCCCGACGCTGCTGCCGGTCGGGGTGGACCAGTGGCCGGTGAGCGTCTCGGGAAGTCTCGACGCCGAGCTGCCGGCCGTCGACGCCGTCATGATGCTCCGCGTCCAGGCCGAACGCATGAACGGGGGGTTCTTCCCGAGCGCCCGCGAGTACTCCGTCCGGTTCGGGCTCAACGACCGGCGACTGGGATTGCTGCACGACGACGCGGTGGTCCTGCATCCCGGTCCGATGTTGCGCGGTATGGAGATCGGCTACTCGGTGGCCGACTCGCCGAAGGCGACCGTTCTCGAACAGGTCCGTAACGGCGTGCACGTCCGCATGGCGGTTCTGTTCCGGCTGCTCGTCGGCTCTGATTCCGCGGGAGCACGCCTGTGACCGCCCACGACATCGTGTCAGGAGATGTGAAGTGACCGCCCGCACCGGATCCGTTCTTCTCCGCGCCGTCCGTCCGTACGGCGAGGGAGAGCCGATCGACGTCCTGGTCGTCGCCGGCGTCATCAGCGAGATGGGTTCCGCGGTCACAGCGCCCGACGGCACCGAGACGATCGACGGCAAGGGCGGCGTGCTGCTGCCGGGGTTCGTCGACCTCCACAGCCACCTGCGGGAGCCGGGCCGCGAGGACACCGAGACCATCCGGTCGGGTTCGGCAGCCGCCGCGCTCGGCGGTTACACCGCGGTCTTCGCGATGGCCAACACCAGCCCGGTGGCCGACAACTCGACCGTCACCGACAACGTGTGGCGGTCCGGGCGCGAGGTCGGACTCGTCGACGTGTACCCGGTCGGCGCCGTGACCGTGGGTCTGGGCGGCAAGCAGCTCGCGGAGATGGGCATGATGGCCGCCGGTGCCGCCGGCGTGCGGATGTTCAGCGACGACGGCAAGTGCGTCGACGATCCGCTCCTGATGCGCCGTGCGCTCGAGTACGCGACCGGGCTCGGCGTCCTCATCGCACAGCACGCCGAGGAGCCGCGACTGACCGTCGGTGCCGTTGCCAACGAGGGGCCGACGGCCTCGCGCCTCGGTCTGGCGGGCTGGCCGCGTGCGGCCGAGGAGTCGATCGTCATCCGCGACGCCCTGCTCGCGCGCGACGCGGGTGCGCGCATCCACATCTGCCACGCCTCGACCGTGGGTACTGTCGAACTGCTCCGCTGGGCCAAGGACCAGGGGATCGCGATCACCGCCGAGGTGACCCCGCATCACCTGCTGCTCGACGACTCGCGGCTGGAGACGTACGACCCGGTCAACAAGGTGAATCCGCCGCTGCGCGAGGTCCGCGACAAAGAGGCGTTGCGACAGGCGCTGGCCGAGGGGATCGTCGACTGTGTGGCCACCGACCACGCCCCGCACGCCGCGCAGGAGAAGTGTTGCGAGTTCGCCCAGGCCAAGCCCGGCATGCTCGGCCTGCAGACCGCCCTGCCGATCATCGTCGAGACCCTCGTCAAGCCCGGCCTGCTCGACTGGCGCGGCGTCGCGCGAGTGATGAGCGAGCGGCCCGCGCAGATTGTCGAACTCACCGATCAGGGTCGTCCGATCGAGGTCGGCGAGCCGGCGAACCTGGCCGTCGTCGACCCGGACACGTCCTGGGTGGTGCACGGTCCCGAGCTGGCGAGCTTGTCGGCCAACACCCCGTTCGAGTCGATGACCATGCCCGCCACCGTCACCGCGACGGTGCTGCGCGGCGTGGTGACGGCCCACGACGGGCAGGTGACCCGATGACCGCGAGACCCAGGCGTGGACTGGTACCGGCGATCCTCGCGGTGCTGGTGGTCGCCTCGGTGCTCGCGTCGCTGCTCGGATACGGCAAAATCGTCTTCAACGCCTGGTTCATCGGCGTGGTCGCACTGCTCGCCCTCGGGGTGGCGTCGGTGTTCTACCTGCTGGCGACCGGGAATCGGAAGAAGACCGCGGCGCAGGCCGACGTGATCGGCACGCTGCCGACGATCCCCACCGAGCCGGGCGCGGTACTCAGAGGTCCAGATACCGGCCTCTACCTCGGCAGCACCATCGCGCCGAGCTGGCAGAACCGGGTGACCGTCGGTGACATCGGCGACCGGGCGTCCTCGGTGCTGACCGAGTTCGAGACGGGCATCCTCATCGCGCGTCAGGGAGCCAGTGACCTCTGGATTCCCCGGGAATCGATCACCGCGGTCCGGACCGAACGCGGCATCGCGGGCAAGGTGATGACCGCCGACGGCGTCCTCGCCATCCGCTGGGTCCTGCCCAGCGGCACCGAGATCGACTCCGGGGTGCGCGCCGACGACAAAACGATCTACCCCGGCTGGGTGAGCGCCTTCGCCGGGACGCATGACAGTGGACACGGGCCACAGGGACAAGGGGCACAGGAATGAACACAGCGGTCTTGGTGCTGGAGAACGGCCAGGTGTTCACCGGCCGGAGCTTCGGCGCAGTCGGCCAGACCCTTGGCGAGGCGGTGTTCTGCACCGCGATGACCGGCTATCAGGAAACCCTGACCGATCCGAGCTACCACCGGCAGATCGTGGTCGCCACGGCGCCGCAGATCGGCAACACCGGCTGGAACACCGAGGACGGCGAGAGCACGGGCAGCGCCGGGAGCACCGGCGTCGACGGTGACTCGGGCAAGATCTGGGTCGCGGGGTATGCGGTTCGCAACCCCACCCGACGCGTCTCCAACTGGCGCGCGACGACCTCCCTCGCAGAGGAGCTGGACCGTCAGGGCATCGTCGGGATCGGCGGTATCGACACCCGCACCGTGGTGCGCATCCTCCGCGACCACGGGTCGATGAAGGCCGGGATCTTCTCCGGCCCGGCGCTCGCCGACACCGACGAACTCGTCGCCCGCGTGCGCAACCAGCCGGACATGAAGGGCGCCCGGCTGGCCGACGAGGTCACCACCGACAGCGGTTACGTGGTCGAACCCCTCGACCAGCACCGGTTCACGGTGGCCGCCATCGACCTGGGCATCAAGACCAACACGCCGCGGATGTTCGCCGAACGCGGCGTCCGCACCCACGTGCTGCCCGCGACCGTCGCGCTCGACGCCATCGCCGACCTCAAGCCCGACGGGGTGTTCCTCTCGAACGGTCCCGGCGACCCGGCCACGGCCGACGACATCGTCGAACTCACCCGCGGGGTGCTCGGCCAGGACATCCCGCTGTTCGGCATCTGCTTCGGCAATCAGATCCTGGGCCGCGCGCTCGGCCGGTCGACCTACAAGATGAAGTTCGGCCACCGGGGCATCAACATCCCGGTCGTCGACCACGCCACCGGCAAGGTCTCGATCACCTCGCAGAACCACGGCTTCGCGCTCGAAGGCGAGGCGGGCGAGGAGTTCGACTCCGACTTCGGCCGCGCCCGGGTCAGCCATGTCTGCGCCAACGACGGCACCGTGGAGGGCGTCGAGCTGCTCTCCGGCCGCGCCTACTCGGTGCAGTACCACCCCGAGGCGGCCGCCGGTCCCCACGACGCCGCCTACCTGTTCGACAAGTTCGTCACCCTGCTCGAAGGGGACAAGTCCCAAGGAGCGAGTGCCTGATGCCGCGCCGCGAAGACATCAACCACGTCCTGGTCATCGGGTCCGGGCCGATCGTCATCGGTCAGGCCTGCGAGTTCGACTACTCCGGCACGCAGGCCTGCCGGGTCCTCAAGGCCGAGGGCCTGCGGGTCAGCCTGGTCAACTCGAACCCGGCCACGATCATGACCGATCCGGAGTTCGCCGACGCCACCTACATCGAGCCGATCACAGCCGAGTACGTGGAGAAGGTCATCGAGGCCGAGCGCGACGCCGGGCATCCCATCGACGCCGTGCTGGCGACCCTCGGCGGTCAGACCGCGCTCAACACCGCTGTCGCACTGCACGATCGCGGCTCGCTGGAGAAGTACGGCATCGAGCTGATCGGCGCCGACTTCGACGCCATCCAGCGCGGCGAGGACCGGCAGATGTTCAAGGACATCGTCGAGAAGGTCGGCGGGGAGAGCGCGCGGTCCCGCGTCTGCCACACGATGGACGAGGTGCGGGACACCGTCGCCGAGCTCGGGTTCCCGGTCGTCGTCCGGCCGTCGTTCACCATGGGCGGTCTCGGCTCGGGAATGGCTTACGACGACGAGGACCTCGACCGGATCGCGGGCGGCGGTCTCGCCGCCTCCCCGACCGCGAACGTCCTCATCGAGGAGTCGATCCTCGGGTGGAAGGAGTACGAGCTCGAGCTCATGCGCGACAACCGCGACAACGTGGTGGTCGTCTGCTCCATCGAGAACCTCGACCCGGTCGGCGTCCACACCGGCGACTCGGTGACCGTCGCCCCGGCGATGACGCTCACCGACCGCGAGTACCAGATCATGCGCGACCTCTCCATCGACATCCTGCGCGAGGTCGGCGTCGACACCGGCGGCTGCAACATCCAGTTCGCCCAGGACCCACGCGACGGCCGCCTCGTCGTCATCGAGATGAACCCGCGCGTGTCGCGGTCGTCGGCGCTCGCGTCGAAGGCCACCGGCTTCCCGATCGCCAAGATCGCCGCGAAGCTCGCCATCGGGTACAGCCTCGACGAGATCGTCAACGACATCACCAAGGAGACGCCGGCCTGCTTCGAGCCGACGCTCGACTACGTCGTGGTGAAGGCTCCGCGGTTCGCGTTCGAGAAGTTCCCGGGCGCCGACGACACGCTGACCACCACGATGAAGTCGGTGGGCGAGGCCATGAGCCTCGGTCGCAGCTTCGCCGAGGCGCTCGGCAAGGTCATGCGGTCGCTGGAGACGAAGGCCGGCGGCTTCTGGGCCGAGCCCAACCGCCCCGACCCGGCGACCGTTGACCTGCCCGCACTGCTCGAGGACATCAAGACCCCGCGCGACGGCCGGTTGTACAAGCTGATGCTCGCCTTCGAGGCCGGCGCGACGATCGAGGACCTCTACGAGGCCACCGCGATCGATCCCTGGTTCCTCGCCGAGATCGGCGGGATCGCTGCGCTCGGAGCGGAGATCCGCGACGCCGACACACTGGACGAGCCGTTGCTGCGCGAGGCCAAGTCCACCGGCTTCTCCGACCGTCAGATCGCCGCTCTGCGTTCGGATTTCGCCGACGAGGCAGCCGTTCGCGCCCACCGGATCGGGCTGGGCGTGCGGCCGGTCTACAAGACCGTCGACACCTGCGCGGCTGAGTTCGAGGCGAAGACGCCGTACCACTACTCGAGCTACGAACTCGACCCCGGGGCGACCAGTGAGATCGCGCCCCAGACGGAGCGCCCCAAGGTCCTGATCCTCGGTTCGGGCCCCAACCGCATCGGTCAGGGCATCGAGTTCGACTACTCGTGTGTGCACGCCGCGCTGACCCTGTCCGACGCCGGGTACGAGACCGTCATGGTCAACTGCAACCCGGAGACGGTGTCGACGGACTACGACACCGCCGACCGCCTCTACTTCGAGCCGCTGACGTTCGAGGACGCGCTCGAGGTCTACCACGCCGAATCGCAGTCGGGAACCGTCGAAGGTGTCATCGTCCAGCTCGGCGGCCAGACGCCACTCGGTCTCGCGCACCGTCTGGAGGAGGCCGGGGTGCCGATCGTCGGCACCAGCCCGGCGGCCATCGACCTCGCGGAGGATCGCGGCGAGTTCGGGAAGGTGCTGACCGAGGCGGGGCTTCCGGCTCCAGCGTTCGGTACCGCGACGAGCTTCGACGAGGCCCGCGACACCGCCGCCCGGATCGGGTACCCGGTGCTCGTCCGGCCGTCGTACGTCCTCGGTGGACGCGGCATGGAGATCGTCTACGACGAGAAGTCCCTGGAGGACTACATCTCTCGCGCGACCGAGCTGACCCCGGATCATCCGGTACTGGTCGACCGGTTCCTCGAAGACGCGGTGGAGATCGACGTCGACGCCCTCTGCGACGGCGACGAGGTCTACATCGGCGGCGTCATGGAGCACATCGAAGAGGCCGGAATCCACTCCGGTGACTCGGCGTGCGCGTTGCCGCCGGTCACTCTCGGCCGCGCCGACCTCGAGATGGTGCGGACCTCGACCGAGGCGCTGGCCAAGGGCATCGGCGTCAAGGGTCTGCTCAACGTCCAGTACGCGCTCAAGGACGACATCCTCTACGTTCTCGAGGCCAACCCGCGTGCGAGCCGAACGGTCCCGTTCGTCTCCAAGGCCACCGCGGTGCCCCTCGCCAAGGCGTGTGCGCGCGTCATGCTCGGCGCGTCGATCGCCGATCTGCGGGAGCAGGGCATCCTGCCCGCCACCGGCGACGGCGGAGAGGCTCCGGCGACTGCGCCGATCTCGGTGAAGGAAGCTGTGCTGCCGTTCAACCGGTTCCGTCGCCATGACGGCAGCGGGGTCGACAACCTGCTGAGCCCCGAGATGAAGTCGACCGGTGAGGTCATGGGCATCGACGCCGACTTCGGTCGCGCATTCGCCAAGTCGCAGACCGCCGCCTACGGCTCGCTCCCGACCAGCGGCAAGATCTTCGTGTCGGTGGCCAACAAGGACAAGCGGGCGCTGATCTTCCCGGTGAAGCACCTCGCCGATCTGGGGTTCGACATCCTGGCCACCGAGGGGACCGCGGACGTGTTGCGCCGCAACGGGATCAAGTGCGAGACGGTGCGCAAGCACTTCGAGGCCGCCGAGGGGCAGCGCACGATCGTCGACATCATCCGGGCCGGCGAGGTGACGATGGTGATCAACACCCCGTATGGCAACTCGGGGCCCCGCGTCGACGGCTACGAGATCCGGAGCGCCGCGGTGTCGGTGAACATCCCGTGTATCACCACGGTGCAGGGTGCCTCGGCCGCCGTGCAGGGCATCGAGGCCGCGATGACCGGCGACATCGGGGTGAGGTCGCTGCAGAACCGGCACGCCGACCTGGCCGGCCGCTCGTGACGGACGCGTCCGGGTTCGGCGGCCGCTACACGAGGGCGGTCGCCGAGCGCGGGCGTCTGTGCGCCGGGATCGATCCCCACGCCGCGTTGCTCGAGGAGTGGGGCCTCTCGGTGGACATCGACGGACTGTCGGCGTTCGCCGACATCTGCGTCGAGGCGCTGGGTCCGGTGGCCGCCGTCATCAAACCTCAGGTCGCCTTCTTCGAGCCGTTCGGGTCCGCGGGGTTCGCGGTACTGGAACGCGTCATCGCGGGCTGCCGCGAGGCGGGCGCCCTCGTCATCGCCGACGCCAAGCGCGGTGACATCGGTTCGACGATGGCCGCCTACGCGCAGGCCTGGTTGTCCGAGTCGTCGCCGCTGTGCGCCGACTCGGTCACCGCGTCTCCCTACCTGGGTTACGAATCCCTGCGCCCTGCACTGGATCTCGCGCGGTCCGGCGAGCGCGGCGTCTTCGTGCTGGCGCGGACGTCGAACCCGGAGGGCGGCGAGCTCCAGCGGGCGCAGGTGGGGGAGCGGACGGTCGCGCAATCGATCGTCGACGCCGCGGCCGCCGAGAACACGGACGGGACCGCGACCGTCGGTCTGGTCGTCGGGGCGACACGTGAGCACGGGCTCGATCTCGCCGGCTTCCGCGGCCCGATCCTGGCCCCCGGGCTGGGTGCCCAGGGTGCGACGGCCGCCGACCTGCCGATTGTGTTCGAGGGGGCCGACCCGGCCTGGGTGCTGCCCGCCAGTTCGCGCGGCGTGCTCCGAGCCGGGCCCGATCCCATCGCCCTGCGCGACGCTTTCGTCCGCGCCCGGGACGAGGTCGAGGCCGCGCTGGGCTGAGGTGCGGTCAGGAGTCGCGGGTTCGGGAGACAACCGGCGGTCGCCACGGCGAGGCCCGCTCCGGCGACCGCCAGTATCGACGACGATCGAATCGATCGATGCGGATCACTGCCCACCGGCGATAACTCTCCGCAGCACCGGCCGTTTGATCGACGTATCCGAATAGAGGGTTTCGTCACGACCGAGCGCTGCGATCTCATCGGGCGCGATGACAGGCTGAGATCCCGCACCTGCCGTTTGTACCGGATTCGGTCCGTTGAAGAAGACGTAGTAGCCGTCCGAGCCGCGGTCGGGATCGCTCGTAATGAACCCTCGGTAGCAGATGTTGGTCGTACCGGCCGCGGCGTTGAGCACTGAGCTGTCACTGGACATTGCGATGTAGATGAGGCGGTCCCAACGTCCGGATGGGGACCAGCCCGCGCGTCGGGCTATGTCGTCCAGACTTGTCGTGATGCCGGCGGTCGCTGCGAGTTCGTCAGCCACCCTGAAGAAGTCGGCCGACGGACCCAATGGGGCATCGTTGCTCCACAGGAAGAACTCGCGCGAGCACTCCTCCTGGGGCTTTTCGCCGAGCCTCGGGATCGGAAGGCACGCGGCCGCACCCAGGGCGGTCATCACAATGACGACGACGAGTGTCACACTGCGGATGCGTTGTGCAGTGAGCGTAATCTGCCCGGTCACGTGGTCGGCGCCGGCAACGGGATGTCTGTCTTCAACGCAATTCCTGTCTCATGTTTCGCGACCTTGTCGCTCCACTCGATCTCTCCGTTCTCGTCCAAGACGACCGTGCGGCCTTCGGTTATGGCTTTGTCCACCAGCTCGGCGAGCCTTTGCGGGTCTGCGTCCGGATTCTCGGTCGCGATCCGTCGTCCCACCTCGTTGTTGTAGAGATCCATGGCCTCACGGCTGGCTGGGTTTCCGCCTAGGCCTTCATGAGCAGTCGCGAACCTCGTCGTCCACTCCTGACCGAAACGGTCGGTCATGAGCGCGTTCCAATACGTGTGGCGGAACGCGTCACCGTGGCCGTCTGCCAGTGAGTTCTCCCGCCTGTCACGATTCGGATGCCGTGCGGTGGCAACGGCATCCGCCTTCCACTGGATCTGGAAGAAGTCGTAGACGGCTCGCCAGCCCGTCACCGGTGTCGCCCCCATCTCGGCGAGCATGGTGACTTCCTCGGGCGTCATGAGGGTGGGCTTGAACGTCGGATCGAACCTGCGGATCGTGTCGAGCAGGTCGCCCGACGGCCACAGGCGCGCTCCGCCCTTGGACGCGTCGACCTGATACTCGCGGAGGATCTCGGCGAGCCGGGGATCGGAGTGGTGACCCGCCGCTCCTGCTTTCACGGAGTCGGGGAGTTTCTCGAGGATCCGTCGCAGCCCTTCGGACCCGACCTTGTCGATCTCCTCGATGCGCCGCAGAGAACCGCGGATCTCCTTGGTGAGGTAGCTCTCCAGTGACTCCTTCTGCACGATCTTGACCTGGTAGGCCAACTTCCAGGTCTTCAGCCATTCGAGGTTCGACTTCGTCGAGTAGACCTCCCCGTCACCGGCGACGGCGAGTTCGAATTCCGAGCCGAGTGCCTCGGCCTTCTTTGACCTCACGTTCGCGATCTCGCCCTCCATCGACGCCAAGAGGGAATCGAACTTCCCGGCCAGCGACTCGATCACGGTGGCACTGCGATCGGCAGCGTCCGCGTGCGCGTTCGACGACTCCCGGGCGTCCCGTCCGCCGTCACTGCGCCAGGTACTCCAGTGAGCCGTCGAAGGTCGTTGCAGCTGCTCTGGCCGTACCCCTCAAGTCGGCGGACTTCGACGTCAACCGGCCACTGACCGTCTTCGCGCTGCCGAAGTCCCACGCCAGCACCTTCTCGACGGTGTACGCGACTTCATCCGACACCGCTCAGCCTCCCGCACGCATCTTCTCGCCCAGTTCGCGCACCCGCGCCGGAACCACCTTCATCAACCGCCCCCGATCAGCTACTTCCCCGAAAGTCAGATCATGCTAGCCGCGTGCACCGACGACGGCGGGCAGCTCTCCCCAGGGATGCCGTGGGACCGCCCGCGACACGCGCGGTGCCTCGGCCCAATCCCAGAATTTCCGGCCACATCACTGGTGTCACACGCGTCTCAGTCGAGGGACGTCCGGGCGAGAGGTCGTTCGCTTTGCTATCGACCACCTTGTCGCACGATGTTGCCCTGACCTGCGAGAATGTCACGAAACACGTAGTCAGCGCGGTGGGGGAGGCACTGAATCGGTGCTGTGCTCCCGTGAACGCACACGAGGCCCTACAACATGAGAAAACGCTCCGAAAACGGGGGGTCGCACTCGCAAATGCCTGCTCACGTGGGTACGGTCGCATTCGCCGCCAACATTTTGATGGCGTCGGCCGGGTGAAGACCCGGCTGACAGGCCGGCGATGGCGATCCAGCCTCGGTCGCACGGCAACAGAGCCTCGGACGCCCCCGGGCGAACGATGCAGTCCCACTCGAGAACGAAAGACGGAGGAACCCCGTGGCCCTTCCCCAGTTGACCGATGAGCAGCGCGCCGCTGCGTTGGAGAAGGCAGCTGCCGCTCGTCGCGTCCGCGCGGAGCTCAAGGAGCGCCTCAAGCGCGGTGGCACCGATCTCCAGCAGGTGCTCAAGGATGCCGAGAACGACGAGATCCTGGGCAAGATGAAGGTCTCGGCCCTGCTCGAGGCCCTGCCCAAGGTCGGCAAGGTCAAGGCGCAGGAGATCATGACCGAGCTCGAGATCGCCCCGACCCGCCGCCTGCGTGGTCTCGGCGACCGTCAGCGCAAGGCTCTGCTCGAGAAGTTCAGCTCCTGAGCGTGAGCAACCGAACCGGATACGGCAGCGGAACGAACCCGTGGACGCGGCGGTGAACCACCGCCCGGACCACGAGGGAACCGGACGCACGAGGGGTCGACTGATCGTTTTGGTCGGCCCCTCGGCCGTCGGCAAGTCCACCGTGGTCGCAGGGGTCTGCGCCGCGGTACCCGATGTCTACTTCAGCGTCTCGGCGACAACCCGGGACCCACGGCCCGGCGAGGTCGACGGCCGCGACTACCACTTCGTGTCCGCGGGCGACTTCGACAAGATGATCGCCGCCGACGAACTCCTGGAATGGGCCGAGATCCACGGCGGGCTGCAGCGCTCGGGCACCCCCATCGCCCCTGTGCTCGCCGCTCTGGAAGCCGGCAAACCGGTTCTGGTCGAGGTCGACCTGGTCGGTGCGCGCAACGTGGTGGCCCGGCTCCCCGAGGCGATCACCGTCTTTCTCGCGCCGCCCAGCTGGGACGAACTCGTCGCCCGCCTGACCGGGCGGGCCACCGAGACGCCCGAGGCGATCGAGCGCCGACTCGCCACCGCGCGCACCGAGATGGCCGCGCAGGACGAGTTCGACCACGTCATCGTGAACAGCGAAGTCGACCGCGCCGTCGATGAGTTGGTATCCTTGCTGGTCGGACCTGAACAGCCGGCCGCATCTGCGACCTGACCGGCCCTTTCCGACACCCAGACCTCGACGCAGGAGTTCGTGTGAGCACCCCGACCAATTTCGACATCACCGAGATCGCCGACGCACCGGCCTACGACACGCCGCTGGGGATCACCAATCCGCCGATCGATGATCTCCTCGACCGCGCGTCGTCGAAGTACGCACTCGTCATCTACGCAGCCAAGCGTGCGCGCCAGATCAACGACTACTACAACCAGCTCGGCGACGGCATCCTCGAGTACGTCGGCCCGCTGGTCGAGCCCGGCCTCCAGGAGAAGCCGCTGTCGATCGCGATGCGTGAGATCCACTCCGACCTGCTCGAGCACACCGAGGGCGAATAGTCGTCGTCGGTGATGACCAAACCGACCGGAACCCGGCGCCGCATCCTGATCGGCGTCGGCGGCGGGATCGCGGCCTACAAGGTCTGCTCGGTGATCCGACACTTCACCGAGTCCGGCCATGACGTCCGCGTCGTGCCGACCCCGGCTGCGCTCGAGTTCGTCGGCAAGGCGACCTTCGAGGCGCTGAGCGGTAACCCCGTCTCCACGACCGTGTTCGACGACGTCGACGAGGTCGCCCACGTCCGGCTCGGGCAGGGCGCGGACCTCGTGGTCATCGCCCCGGCCACCGCCGACCTCATGGCCCGCGCCGCACAGGGGCGTGCCGACGACCTGCTGACCGCGTCGCTGCTGACCGTGCGGTGCCCGGTGCTGTTCGTACCCGCGATGCACACCGAGATGTGGGAGCACCCCGCCACGCAGGCCAACATCGCAACGCTGCGGTCGCACGGCTCGGTCGTGATGACACCCGCGTCGGGCCGTCTCACCGGCACCGACTCGGGCCGCGGTCGTCTACCGGATCCGCAGGAGATCGCCCTGGTGGGCGAGCTGTTGCTCGATCGCGCCGACGCACTCCCGTACGACCTTGCCGGCGTCCGCGTGCTCATCAGCGCCGGCGGAACCCGGGAACCGCTCGACCCGGTCCGGTACCTCGGCAACCACAGCTCCGGCAAACAGGGCTTCGCGCTGGCCCGCGCCGCGGCCCAACGCGGCGCGAGCGTCACCGTCGTCGCCGGGTCCACCGCCGACCCGGGCGACCCGGCCGGGGTCACCATCGTGCGGATCTCCACCGCCGAGCAACTCGCCGACGAGATGACCAAGCGCGCCGCCGACGCCGATGTCGTGATCATGGCCGCCGCGGTCGCCGACTTCCGACCGGTTGCGGTCGCCGAGTCGAAGATCAAGAAGGGCGACGAKGGGCCGGCGCCGATCCACCTCACCACCAATCCCGACATCCTGCGCGGACTCGTCACCGCACGCGACGAGGGCCGCATTCCCACTGCCACCGTGATCGTCGGGTTCGCCGCCGAGACCGGCGATGAGACCGGCGGTGTCCTCGACCACGGCCGCGCCAAGCTCGCCCGCAAGGGCTGCGACCTCCTCGTCGTCAACGCCGTCGGCGACGGCAAGGCCTTCGGGACCGAGGACAACACCGGCTGGTTGCTCGCCGCCAACGGCGACGAGACCGCCTTGCCCTTCGGGTCGAAAACACTCATGTCGAGTCGGATACTTGACGAAGTGCGGCAACTGGTGCCTGATGGTCGAGGAGCTCGACCGACCGATTAGGTTGGAAACATCCCCGGCCAGTCGGACTGGCCGACACCGCCAGCGGCGCGGCGACCATCGACGCGCGTAGATCTCGAGAGGATCTGATGACCACCTCGTCACGCCTGTTCACGAGCGAATCCGTCACCGAGGGACACCCCGACAAGATCTGTGACGCGATCAGCGACTCGATTCTCGACGCCATCCTCACCGACGATCCGAAGGCGCGTGTCGCGGTCGAGACCCTCGTGACCACCGGACAGGTGCACGTCGCCGGCGAGGTCACGACCACCGCCTACGCCGACATCCCCAAGATCGTTCGCGACAAGGTCCTGGAGATCGGGTACGACTCGTCGACCAAGGGCTTCGACGGCGCATCGTGCGGCGTGAACGTCGCCATCGGTGCGCAGTCCCCGGACATCGCGGGTGGCGTCTTCAACTCGCACGAGAGCCGCAGCGGCATCTCGGAGGACGAGATCGACAGCCAGGGTGCCGGCGATCAGGGCCTCATGTTCGGCTACGCCACCAACGAGACCCCGGAACTCATGCCGGTTCCCATCGCGCTGGCCCACCGCCTGTCGCGGCGCCTCACCGAGGTGCGCAAGAACGGCACGCTCCCGTACCTGCGCCCCGACGGCAAGACGCAGGTCACCATCGAATACGACGGTGACACCCCGGTCCGCCTCGACACCGTGGTCCTGTCGACGCAGCATGCCGCCGACATCGACCTCGACAATCTCCTCGCGCCGGACATCAAGAAGCAGGTCGTCGACGCGGTGCTCGCCGAGATCGATCTGCCGACCCTCGACACCACCGACTACCGTCTGCTGGTCAACCCGACCGGCAAGTTCGTCCTCGGCGGTCCGATGGGTGACGCCGGTCTGACCGGCCGCAAGATCATCGTCGACACCTACGGCGGCATGGCCCGTCACGGCGGCGGCGCGTTCTCCGGCAAGGACCCGTCGAAGGTCGACCGCAGCGCGGCCTACGCGATGCGCTGGGTGGCCAAGAACGCCGTGGCCGCGGGACTGGCGAACCGCATCGAGGTCCAGGTCGCCTACGCGATCGGCAAGGCCGCACCGGTCGGCCTGTTCGTCGAGACGTTCGGCACCGAGAAGGTCGATCCGGCCGTCATCGAGCGGGTCATCACCGAGAACTTCGACCTGCGTCCGCTCGCGATCATCCGCGACCTCGACCTGTTGCGCCCGATCTACGCACCGACCGCCGCGTACGGCCACTTCGGTCGCACCGACGTCGACCTGCCGTGGGAGCGGACCGACCGCGCGGAAAAACTGCGGGCCGCCGCGGGTCTGTAGACCCTCTGCGGAAGTACTCTCACTGACACCCAAAGGAGCACGGGTCCCGGCCGCCGAGCTGCCGGTGGCCCGTGTTCTTCCTGTTCTGGGGCTCGCGCACCTCGACCGCCCCTTCGATTACCTGATCGACGTCGACCAGGACGTGGACGCCCAGCCCGGTGTTCGTGTCCGCGTGCGATTCTCGGGTCGGCTCGTCGACGGCTACCTCCTCGAGCGCATCGAGAAGAGCGATCATCCCGGCAAGCTGGGCTGGCTCGACCGGGTCGTGTCCGCCGAGCCGGTACTGACCCCGCAGCTGGCGACGCTGTGCCGCGTGGTGGCCGATCGGTATGCGGGCACGATGGGTGACGTCGTGCGCCTGGCCATACCGCCGCGGCATGCGCGTACCGAGAAGGAGACGACGCCCGACCCGGCTCCCGTCGTCGCATCGCCCGAACTCGCCGACTGGCATCGATATGCACTGGCCGACTCCTACGTGGAGAACCTGGCCGACGGTCATCCGCGGGCCGTCTGGCAGGCCCTACCGGGGGAGGACTGGCCGCGCCGTCTCGCCGAACTCGCCGCGGCGACCCTCGCAGCGGGACGCGGGTGCATCCTCGTCGTCCCCGATCAGCGTGACCTCGATCGGGTGTGGGCCGAGTGTGAGCCGTTGATCGGCGACCGTGGGGTCGCGCTGTCCGCCGGACTCGGACCCACCGTGCGCTACCGCCGATGGCTGGCCGTGCGCCGCGGTGCCGCGCAGCTGGTGATCGGTACCCGAAGCGCGGTGTTCGCGCCGGTCAAGGACCTGGGCCTGGTCGTCGTGTGGGATGACGGCGACGACAGCATGGCCGACCCGCGGGCGCCCTACCCGCATCCCCGCGAGGTGGCGGTGCTGCGGTCGCACCACGAGCGGTGCGGCCTGCTGCTCGGCGGGTTCGCCCGGACCGCCGAGGCGCAGGCGCTGGTGGTCTCGGGCTGGGCGCACGACCTCGTCGCCGACCGCACGACGGTCCGCACCCGCAGCCCCCGTGTCCAGGCCATCTCCGACGACGACCGGCAGATCGCCCGCGACCCCATGGCCCGGTCGGCGCGCATCCCCGAAGTCGCGTTCGACGCGGCGCGGTCGGCGTTCGCCGCCGATCGTCCGGTGATCTTCAGCGTCCCGCGCCGGGGTTACGTGCCGTCGCTCGCATGCACCCGCTGCCGCGAACACGCGCGGTGCCGGGCCTGTCACGGACCGTTGCAGCTCGATGCCGACCAACGACTGAGCTGCCGCTGGTGCGGACGGCCCGAACGGTCCTTCCGTTGCCCGGAGTGCGGCAACACCTCGGTGCGCGCGACGGTGACCGGTGCACGCCGGACCGCCGAGGAGCTGGGACGTGCCTTCGCCGGCGTGCCGGTGCTGACCAGCGGCGGCAACACGATCCTCGACGAGATCGAACCCGGCGCACGGCTCGTCGTCGCGACGCCCGGCGCGGAACCGGTGGCCCCGGGCGGATACGGCGCCGCGATCGTCGTCGACACCTGGGCCCAGCTCGACCGGGCCGACCTGCGTGCCGAAGAGCACGCGGTCCGGCGGTGGATGGCGCTCGCCGCGATGGTGACCCCGCACGGTGACGGTGGGCGAGTGGTCATCGTCGCCGACTCGGCGCTCGCACCCGTGCAAGCCCTGATCCGTTGGGACCCGGTGGGTTTCGCCTCGATCCAGTTGCAACAGCGCGTGGAACTCGGATTCCCCCCGGCGGTGACGATGGCCTCGGTCGACGGGCCGACCGGTGTGATCACCGACTTCGTCGAGCACCTCGAGTTACCCTCCGACGCCGATGTTCTCGGCCCGGTGCCGTTGCCGCCCGGCGTCCGCCCACCGGCCGGCAGTGCCGAGTGGGAGGCCGCCGCGGACGACGAGATGGATCGCATCCTGGTGCGGTTGCCGCGCAAGCACGGACGGCTCCTCGCCGAGGCGCTCGTCGCGGGCCAGGTGCGCCGCAACACACATCGACAGACCGGGCCGATCCGGGTGCAGATCGACCCGCCTACGATCGGATGAATGCGCATCGTTTTCGCCGGGACCCCCGAGGTCGCCGTGCCGTCGTTGCAGGCCCTCATCGACTCGCCCTCACATGAGGTGGTCGGGGTCATCACCCGGCCCGACGCCGTGTCCGGCCGCGGCCGCAAGGTGATGCGGTCACCCGTCGGACAACTCGCCGACAAGCATGCGCTTGAGGTGATCACCCCGCGCCGGCTGTCGGAGCCGGAGGTCGACGACGTGCTCCGGCGCTGGGCTCCCGACTGCGGTGCCGTCGTGGCCTACGGCGGGCTCGTATCGCCCGGACTGCTGGACCTGCCGCGCCACGGTTGGATCAATCTGCACTTCTCGGTGCTGCCCGCCTGGCGCGGTGCCGCTCCGGTCCAGGCCGCCATCGCCGCCGGCGACGAGGTGACCGGGGCCAGCACGTTCCGGCTCGAGAAGGGTCTCGACACCGGTCCGGTCTTCGGGGTGCTCACCGAGACCATCCGACCCACCGACACCAGCGGTGATCTACTCGGGCGTCTCGCCGATGCCGGGTCGGGACTGTTGCTGTCCA
This sequence comes from Gordonia sp. UCD-TK1, assembly GCF_001691435.1. NCBI lineage: Bacteria > Bacillati > Actinomycetota > Actinomycetes > Mycobacteriales > Gordoniaceae > Gordonia > Gordonia sp. UCD-TK1. Next base: position 87,991 of record NZ_LZMP01000046.1, read on the forward strand.
CGCTCGACGGCCTCGAGGCCGGTGAACTCGCCCCCGAACCGCAGCCCACCACGGGGGTGAGCCACGCGTCCAAGGTCGAGGTCGAGGACGCGCGGATCCGCTGGGAACTGCCGGCACACATCATCGATCGCCTGGTTCGCGCGTACACACCAGCACCCGGACCGTGGACCAGCCTCGACGACGCGCGGATCAAGGTCGGGCCGGTGTCGGTCGCGTCGGCCGACGATCCCGGTCTGCCCGATGCGGCGCGGGACGGCGGCCTGGCGCCCGGTGCACTCGCCGTCACGAAGAAGGCGGTGTTCGTCGGAACCGGTTCGCAGCCGGTGAGACTCGGCACCGTACAGCCGCCGGGGAAGAAGCCCATGCCCGCCGCCGACTGGGCTCGTGGCGCGCGCCTGACCGACGGGACGGTCCTGGGATGAGCGGCAAGTTCCGGCAGAAGGACCTCGATCCCGCGCGCGTGGCCGCCCGCGACACCCTCCGCGCGGTGCGCGAACGCGACGCGTATGCCAACCTCGTCCTGCCGAAGATGCTGCGCGAAAAAAAGATCGAGGGACGAGACGCCGCCTTCGCCACCGAGCTGGCCTACGGGGCCGCGCGGGCCCAGGGTCTGCTCGACGCGGTGATCTCCTCCGCCGCGAAACGGCCGGTCGCCGACATCGACGGCACGGTGCTCGACGTCCTGCGACTCGGCACCTATCAGCTGTTGCGGACGAGGGTCGGCGCACATGCGGCGGTCTCCACGTCGGTTGACCTGGTGCGCGCCGAAAACGGGATGGGGCCGTCCGGTTTCGTGAACGCGGTGCTGCGCAAGGTCTCCCAGAAGGACGAGGGCATGTGGGTGGAAGAGCTCGCACCGTCGCCCGCGGACGATCTCGTCGGCTATCTCGCCTTCCAGTACGCACATCCGCGCTGGATCGCGGAGGTGTTCCGCGACGCTCTCGGTGGTTCGGCGGGACAGCTGCAGGCGGCACTCGCCGCCGACGACGAGCGACCGCCGGTACATCTCGTCGCTCGTCCGGGGTTCATGACCGCCGAGGAACTCGCCCTCACCAGCGAGGGGGAGGTCGGCGACTACTCCCCGTACTGCGTGTACCTCCCGGGCGGCGATCCCGGCGACGTCGCCGCGATCCGTGAGGGGTACGCGGGTGTCCAGGACGAGGGCAGTCAGCTGATCGCCCGTGCGGTGACCGTGGCCGAGGTCGCCGACGACGGTGGGCGGTGGCTCGACATGTGCGCCGGCCCCGGCGGGAAGGCCGCATTGATCGGTTCGCTCGCCGAGATCGACGGTGCCCGACTCGATGCGGTCGAGGTGTCCGAGCATCGCGCCGGCCTGATCTGCAAGGTCGTGTCCGACCTCCCGGTCACCATCCATGTCGCCGACGCCCGGTCCAGTGGGCTCGACGCCGGTTACGACCGCATCCTGCTCGACGCTCCGTGCTCGGGGCTGGGCTCGCTTCGCCGACGACCCGAATCCCGCTGGCGCCGGACCACTGCCGACGTCGACGAACTCGTCGTCCTGCAGAAGGAGCTCCTCGCCGAAGCGCTGCGTCTCGTGAAACCCGGTGGCATCGTGGTCTATTCGACATGTTCGCCGCACCCGGCCGAGACGACGGCGGTGGTGGCCGACGTCCTGGCGTCGACGGACGGTGTGCGCCAACTCGACGCCCGCCCGTTGGTGACGGTGGGCAAGCTCGGCCCGGACCTGTTGGGCGACGGACCCCACGTTCAACTCTGGCCGCATGTCCACGGCACCGACGCCATGTTCCTGGCGGCGTTGACGCGGGACTAGTTCCGGGTCAGGACGTTCTGCTTTCCACGAGGGTGGCGAGCGCAGCGGTGACCGAACGCCAGCCGTCGTAGAACCCGAGTTCCTCATGGCGGTCACGATCGGACGGACTCCGATGGCGCACGACGACGCTGTACTCGGTTCCGTCTGCGTGCTCGGCCAGCGTGATCTCGGCGGTCATGGGGACCGGAGCCGGTTCGGCAGGGCGCCACGAACTGTCGACGGCATTCGTGAACACCAGGCGCTCGTGGAGATCGACGACGAGGAAGACGGCATCCATGTGCGGGACGAAAGTGGTTCCGTCGTCGCTCATCCGGGTCACGAGCCCACCGCCCGGTTCGGGTTCGAGGCGGTCGACGCGGGTGACGGTCGGAGCCGGTGTCCACCACTTGGCGAAGTTCTCCGGCTGGGTCCACGCCTCCCAGATGCGTTGTCGCGGAGCACCGATCACCCGGTGCAGGGTCAGGTCGAGTTCTGGGTCGATCATGGTGTCTCCTCGGTGTCGGTCACGAAGTCTTCGAGACGGTCGGTGCGTTCGGTCCACACGGTGCGCTGATGTTCGAGCCACGTCGACAGACGGCGCATACGGCGCTTGTCGAGGGTGCACATCCGTGTGCGTCCGACCTTTCTGGTCAAGACGAGCCCGCTGTCCTCGAGCACGCGCAGGTGCTTCATGAACGACGGCAGGGTGATGGGGAAGGGTTCGGCGAGCTCGCCGACGCTGGCCGGCCCACGCCCCAGGCGTTCGACGACGGCGCGACGCGTGGGATCGGCGAGCGCGCCGAAGATCTCGTCGAGTGCGCCCGAACTATATGCCATGTGGCTAAGTGTTGCAGGTCCCATCGCTTAACTCAATGGCTAAGCGAAAATCTGGCATCGGCCTTGTGGAAAGTGCATCGCAATGTGCTGCTTTTCAGATACCATCGAATGTATGTACGAGGACTATTCGGACGCAACTGGCCTCTTGGCTACCGAGCATCTACGGTCCATCGTGGGTGGGCTGTCGGCAATGCCCGTGGGTCTCGAGGAGGCGGAGTCGGTGGATCGGCTCACTCTTCTAGAAGAGATCAAGTCGGCATGCACGGCGGCCCAGGTGCGTCAGACCGCGAATCTACGCGCTGCGCGCAGCCGACGAAGCCGCACGGAACGTACCGGAGCGCCGGCGCGGTCGCGGACTCGCCGCCGAGATCGGTCTTGCGCGCAAGGTCTCGCCCCGAAAGGGAAGCCGGTGCCTCGGATTCGCCCGCGCCCTGGCGCACGAGATGCCCCATACGATGGCGGCACTGACTTCCGGTGTGCTCACCGAGTGGCGGGCCACGATCCTGGTACGCGAAACCGCTTATCTGACACGTGAAGCGCGTGAGGAGATCGACCGCCGGATCTGCGCCGATCCCGCAGCGCTGGTGGGGGTGTCCGACCGCGAGATCGAGGCATCGGCCAAGCGCCACGCCTACGAGTTGGAGCCCGAAGCGGTGGTGGCACGTAAATCAAAAGCCGAGGAGGACCGCCGCGTCAGTGTGCGACCCGCGCCGGATCTGATGACGCAACTGTCGGTGCTGCTGCCGATGGCGGACGGGATCGCGGTGTACGCCGCGTTGAAGAAGCACGCCGACTCAGTGGTCGGACAGGACGACCGAAATCATGCACAGGTCATGACCGACACCCTGGTCGAACGTGTCACCGGACGCGCTGTCGCAGAGCCGACACCGATCGCGCTCAATGTCGTTCTGTCCGAACGGTCCTTGTTCGGCGTAGACGATTCGGCCGCCGACGTCCACGGATACGGACCGATCCCGGCGACGGTCGCGCGGCTACTGGTGGCCGATTCGGTGTCGCCCGAGGGGGACACCGCCTCGACGATGCGGAAGTTGTACGCGAGACCGTCCGACGGCGCGTTGGTGGCGATGGAGTCACGGGCACGAGCTTTCCCAACCACCCTCGCCCAGTTCATCCGGATGCGTGACCAACGGTGCCGGACTCCCTACTGCGGTGCACCGATCGTCGAGGTCGACCACGCCACACCCCATCGGCGCCACGGCCCGACGAGCGCGGTCAACGCTGATGGAACCTGCGTCCTGCACAACCGCGCCAAGGAGGCCCCCGGTTGGTTCTACGACGTGAAGATGGTCGACGGCGTCCGCGTCATCGACGTGATCACCCCGACCGCGCGACGACACCGCAGTGTCGCTCCACCCGCGATCGGGCATCAACCGCCAGGACGCAGCGGCGTCGAAACCAGCCTGATCCAGATACTCGCAGCGGCGTCATTGTGGATGGCGAACGCACAGTCCGGTGATGCTGTACTAGGTTGTTCGTCGTGGCGGTCCGCCACGTCGTTGTCGGTGCAAACTCGGGGGTTTGTATGGCTGAGCGGTTCGGTGTCGAGGAGCTGGGTGTCATCACCGGCGTGGGCGATGCGCTTGCTCGATGCTCCTCGGAGGCGCGAGCCCTGTGGAGTGGGAGGTCCGCCTTCGACGATGCGTCGGGGGCGATGCCGGCGTCGGCCATCGGTGGTGCGTGCGCCGGCAAAGACGACACCGTCCGTTCACTGCTGGGCCGCGCGGCGGCGAGGATGGACCAGGTGTCGCAGACCTGCTACCAGGCCGCCGGTGACGTCGCTGATACCGAGGAGTCCCTGGCCAGCGGCTTCCGTGCCATCAGCGAGTTCTGATGTCGCGTCCGTCGCGTTCCGTCGTCAACGGCTGGGACCTGATGTCTCTGGATGCGGTCGCGACTGCGCTCGACGCGGCCGTGGATGACCTGAGGGATCTCACCCAGAGGATGGCCGAAGCGCCGATGAAAGCGGGTGACTCCAAAGGGTGGGTGGGGGACTCCCAGCGGGGTTGTGAGACGCGCACCGACTCCGATCGAACCGAGATCAACAAACTCGGGGCCGACATCACCCGCGCCGCCACTGCGCTCCGGGATACGTCGTCTGCGATCAGTCCGAATCGCACCACCGCACTGGTTCGAGCGCTCGGGCTGGAACGGGACGAGTTCAGCGTTGCCGACGACTGGACGGTACGAGACACCCGAGACTATGCGGCCGAGCTCAAGGGCGTGGAGGCGGGAAGTGCGACCGAGCGCTCGATTCTCGACGCTCAGGCCGCCCGAGCGGAGGAGGCGAAGACGGCGACCCTCTCGTTGCATTCCCTGGCCGATCAGATGGGCGAGGACGATCGCAACGGGGCGAGAGTTCTCGCGGCAGCCTTTGGCGATGCCGAAGGTAATGCGCCACTCGCGTCGAGCTACTCGCCCGGCCAGGCGAGCATCGATGTCCAGGCCATCATGAGTGGTAGTGCCACGAAGGAGCAGAAAGATCGGTTCTTCCGTGCGACCAGCCTGACCGCGGAACAGCGGGCCGCGTTGGCCCGCGGGGACTTCGCGGAGATTTCGAAGGAGCAGTTCGATTACCTGAAAGCGATCTACACACCGAGTTGGGGTGGCGGACCCGAGGGGCAGCCGCTGTCTCTTGATGCGCTGAAGTCGTTCGGCGACAGATACATCGGCGCAGAGCGAGAGAACCTGAAACGAGGTCTCGGCGACGGCGTCTATCTGCTGGGGAACCCGAACTTGCGGACCAGACAGACCGATTCGAATTCGATCGCCGAGGTCTTGGGGACAAATACGCCACTCGTGGCAGGAGGATTGAACCAACTCCCAGCGCCGATACGGGACCTTCTGAGTGGTCCGGCAGCGTCGAAGGCGAGCATCTCCAACGATCCGTCTGGCGTAGACGGTAGCCGGATGATCGAGGTCACCCGGCTCGGCTCTGTTGACGACTTCAACGACCTCATGGATGTCCTGGAGCACCGGTCAGAGGACTCGGGTCTCGCCTCGTACGGGTCGCAATCTGTCCAGCTCGGGAGCGACGTCGACAGGGCGATCATTGCTCGTGCGAGCGAGATTGCCGGCGGGGACGTAAACGAGCGTTACATCACCGACCGGAACGAAACCATCTCGCACCCGTCCGTCGAGAGGCTGCTCGACAGAATGCTGGGAGTCGCTGGGTCCGACCACATTGCCGTCCACGATGCGGTGGTGGGGGCCACAGGCGGCTCGCACTCGTCGATGCCGGCAGTTCACAGTCTTGATGGGGGCGAGAAGCCCTACGACCCATCGCTGGCAATGAAAGAGCTATTCCAGTTCGACTGGGCAGACAAGGCAGGACGTGAACACGACGGGATCAACCGGTTGTTCAATTGGATGCCCGAGGTCGCCAGCACCCCAGATGGTGTGTCTGCCGAGCGCATGGCCGACGGCGTCAGATCCGGTCAGATCGCGAGCGAGCTGGCAAGGATCATCGCCGAGAACAAGAGTGACTTCGAAGACATGAACGGCGGGTCCGCTTCATTGGGTGAGGTCAACCCCGAACTGACGAGAACGCTTGCGCGAGCAGTCAGTCCGTTTCTGGCCGAACTGGCCGAGGTGGACCCGACGCTGTTCGACACTCGCGGTGTAACCGCCCTCGGCGAGGCGAATCAGTTCAAGTCGTTGTTCCAAATCCTCACCTCGGACCCGGAAGCCGGGCGCGTGATGAACACAAGCGCGCTCTGGCAAGCCAATGTGCTTGAACAGGTGTTCGGTAGCGACCCAGAGCGCACTGATCTCGGGGAAAAGGTGGCTCGACTACACGGTGGAATGACCGCCGGTATGAACGCGATGCTAGACGAAGATACTGCCGACCGGCGTTATGACGCGGCGCGCGACTACGCCCTGCACGGCGCCGCGTTCGATTCCGTGAAGTCGCTCGCAACAGGTATTCCCGGGTTGAGCCCGGCTATCAAGGGTGCGATTGACATAGCGGCTCCCTCGCTCAAGCTCGATGTCACCGGCTTACCGCCGAATCCTGAGGATGTTGGTTCAGCGACTGAATTCGCTTCTTTGCGCGCTAGCTTGTACAAGAACACAGACCTGGACCTGGTGTACCGAGAGATGCTCGAGGGCTACATATCCAGTCATCCGGAGTTTCTCGAGACGGATTCGTTCCGGTCCATCTATGGATCTCAAGCCTATGATCAGGATTTTCTGGACTCAGTTGCAAAGGACGGCCTACCGCCAGGCTGGGACGGAATCGCTCTCAAATCGGTTGTTCAGGAGCTTGTCGGAGCCCGCGGCAGCTATTTCTTCACCGACTACAACAACCAACTGGCAAGGATGAACGATAAAAACTTCGCGGACGGCGCGGGCTGGTGAGGCGATCCGCGCCACCCGCTGCAGTTGGCATGGCCGTGATGATGGCCCTCGCAATCTCGTCTTGCGGTTCGAGCGACAGTCCGGATGTGGGCGTGACCACGCCCGCGCATAGCGCTGTTCGGCCACCCGGATTCGATGTCACCTTCCGCTGGGTGGGGAACGACGAGTTCGATCCACTCTCTGCTGAAGGAACCTTCGTGCGCGCGTACGTGGAGTCGTTCTACCTTGCGCGAGAGGGGCAGTCCACGAAGTGGGCGTATCCGGGGTTCGTGAACGCATCGGCACCGGGGATTGAGCAACGAGTTCGCGCGATCCCGAGCGAAAGCGCTGAGGGCGGTCTCGTGGGGACGTCCGTATTCGTCGCGTCCAGGCGGGAGCGACTGGGTCCGCAAGACGAGATCGTTCTGTGCGAGTACGGTTACGCCTCTAGTGACAACTCAGGCGGGGCGGGAGCCTGGACCACTTACCCAAAAAGTGCAGTCCCATCCGTGATCACCTTCACTCGGTCGGGACAGGCGCCGCCCGCTCGGCAACGTGGCGCCGCTCGTGAGGCACGACTGGACGTATTCGGGGGGTGGCGAGCCGACCACTTCGAATTCGCAGCCGTCGGGCGCGACAACTCTGCGGAACTGGAGATCTGTCGAACGCACCCGGTCCCCGAAGGTGTGCTGCCTGAAGACGCGGTTAGGGGAACCGGCCCAACCCCGCGCCCGCCTGAGCCCCCGTCCCCCGGCTGGCCGGCGAACGGCGTCTGAGACGCCGGCACGCTTTCGTCCGTAGCGGAACCCGCGTCCTACACTTGTCGACCATGTGCACCGCCGGTACCGCGCCCATGATCGCCCCGTCCATCCTGTCCGCGGACTTCGCGAATCTCGCAGCCGAGGCCGCTGCGGTGGCGCAGCCGGGGGAGACCCGCGCCGACTGGTTGCACGTCGACGTGATGGACGCGCACTTCGTGCCGAACCTGACCCTGGGACTGCCGATCGTCGAGAGCCTGTTGAAGGCCACCGACATCCCGCTCGACTGCCACCTGATGATCGAGAACCCGGAGCGATGGGCGCCGCCGTACGCCGAGGCCGGAGCGCACAACGTGACCTTCCACGCCGAGGCCACCGAGAACCCGATCGGCGTCGCCCGCGACATCCGCGCCGCCGGGGCCAAGGCCGGGCTGTCGATCAAGCCTGGTACCGCGCTCGAGCCGTACCTGGAGATCCTGCGCGACTTCGACACCTTGCTGATCATGAGCGTCGAACCGGGGTTCGGCGGTCAGAAGTTCATCCCCGAGGTCCTCGACAAGGCCCGCGCCATCCGGAAGTTCATCGACGCCGAAGACCTGCGGCTCCTCGTCGAGATCGACGGAGGCATCAACGCCGACACCATCGAGGAGGCCGCCGAGGCCGGCATCGACTGCTTCGTCGCCGGTTCGGCCGTCTACGGCGCGAACGATCCCGGACAGGCCGTCGCCGCACTCCGCGAGTCGGCCGCCGCCGCACGGGCACAGACCCAGGGCTGAGCCGATGGACATCGCCGCCGCCATGGAACGCGCCATCAGCGCGTCCCGGGAGGCGATGGGGATCAGTTCGCCCAACCCACCCGTCGGCGCGGTCATCCTCGCGGCCGACGGCACCGTCGCCGGCGTCGGGGCGACACAACCACCCGGCGGGCCGCACGCCGAGGTGATGGCACTGCGAGCCGCAGGCGAGTCGGCGCGCGGCGGAACCGCGATCGTCACTCTCGAACCGTGCAACCACACCGGCCGGACCGGCCCGTGCGCGCAGGCGCTCATCGAGGCCGGGATCGCCGAAGTCCATTTCGCGGTGAGCGACCCGAATCCCGTTGCCGCCGGTGGTGCCGAGACGCTACAGGCCGCCGGGGTGCGCGTCACCGGGGGAGTTGCCGCAGAAGACGTCGAGAACGGACCACTCCGTCCGTGGCTCACCCGGCAGGATCTGGGCCGTCCGCACGTCACCGCGAAGATCGCGTCCGGTGTCGACGGCCGGATCGCAGCGCCCGACGGCACCAGTCAGTGGATCACCGGCCCGGAGGCCCGCGAGCACGCGCACACACAGCGCGCCCGGATCGACGCCATCGTCATCGGTACCGGTACTGCGCTGGCCGACAACCCCACGCTCACCGCGCGCACCGCCGCCGGCGCACTGCACCCGCACCAGCCCGCGCGCGTGGTCCTCGGTCACCGCGACATCCCGGCCGACGCCCGGCTCCGGGATCCGGCCGGCGGACCGCTGGTCCGCATCGACTCCCACGACCCCGCCGACGTCCTCGCCGCGCTGCCCGACGCGCTGTGGGTGCTGGTCGAAGGCGGGCCACACATCCTCGGCGCGTTCTTCGCGGCGGGCCTCGTCGACGAGGTGCACGCCTACGTCGCCCCGCTGGTGCTGGGTGCCGGTCGCAGTTCGGTCGAGATCCCGGGCGTGACCACCCTCGACGACGGCCAGCGGTTCAGCACGAGATCGGTGACCCGACTCGGAGAGGACGTCCTCGTCACACTGTCGCGACCGTCGACCACCCCGCGCGACAGCTGAGCGGGACGACATGCCCCCGATGCATTTCGCTCACCGGAATCGCAATGCGACTGACATCGCCGACCGTGCTAGCGTCGATGTCACCAGTTCTCGGGGCGGGGTGGAAATCCCCACCGGCGGTGATGAGGGTGCGGTGGATCCGCATCGTCCAGCCCGCGAGCGCCTGCCACCAGGCAGGGACAGCAGATTCGGTGCGAATCCGAAGCCGACGGTCACAGTCCGGATGCGAGAGAACAGGCGACACGAGGCCGCCCTGTCTGCTCCGAGCGAGCAGGAGGAGTGCGTGTTCACCGGAATCGTGGAAGAACTCGGCGTCATCGCCGACCGCGAGGATCTTTCCGACGCCGCCCGATTCACCGTCCGCGGGCCCGTGGTCACCGCCGACGCCGGTCACGGCGACTCCATCGCCGTCAACGGCGTGTGTCTGACGGTCGTCGACCTCCGTCCCGGTGAGTTCACCGTCGACGTGATGGGCGAGACCCTGCGCCGGAGTTCGCTGTCCGACCTCGCCGCCGGAAGCACCGTCAACCTCGAACGCGCAATGCCCGCGAACGGCCGCTTCGGCGGCCACATCGTGCAGGGACACGTCGACGGCACCGGCACGATCGCCGCGGTCAACCCGTCGGAGAACTGGACGGTCGTACGGATCGCCGTGCCCGCGGCGCTCACCCGGTATCTCGTCGAGAAGGGTTCCATCACCGTGGACGGGGTGTCCCTCACCGTGTCCGCGGTCGGCGGGTCCGGCGACGACTCCTGGTTCGAGATCTCCCTGATCCCGACGACCCTCAACGAGACCAACCTCGGCGCCGCCCGACCCGGCACCGTGGTCAACCTCGAAGTCGACGTCATCGCCAAATACGTCGAGCGCCTTCACCTGGGTTCGGACACGACTGGTACTCCTGATGTAGCGGGGGCGAAATGAGCACAACGAGTGAGGTTCTGATGAGCGAGTCACCGCGCGAGGGGAACGACGCGACGGCAACCGAGGGTGGCGGCGCCGTCGCCTTCGACACGATCGAGCGCGCCATCGCCGACATCGCCGCCGGCAAGGCGGTCGTCGTGGTCGACGACGAGGATCGTGAGAACGAGGGCGACCTGATCTTCGCGGCGGAGAAGGCGACCCCCGAACTGGTGGCGTTCATGGTGCGCTACACCTCCGGCTACCTGTGCGTCCCGCTCGACGGCGACGCCTGCGACCGGCTCGGCCTGCCGCCGATGTACTCGATGAACCAGGACAAGCACGGCACCGCCTACACCGTGACCGTCGATGCCCGGGAGGGCATCGGTACCGGTATCAGCGCCGCCGACCGCGCCACCACCATGCGTCTGCTGGCCGACCCCGACGCCGCGGCGGCCGACTTCACCCGACCCGGCCACGTCGTCCCGCTGCGAGCCAAGGAGGGCGGCGTGCTGCGTCGTCCCGGGCACACCGAGGCCGCGGTCGACCTCGCCCGCCTGGCCGACCTCGCCCCGGCCGGCGTGATCTGCGAGATCGTCAGCCAGAAGGACGTCGGCTCGATGGCGCAGACCGACGAGCTGCGTGTGTTCGCCGACGAGCACGACCTCGCACTGATCTCGATCGCCGACCTCATCGCGTGGCGCCGCCGTCACGAGAAGCACGTGGTCCGCGTCGCCGACGCCCGGATTCCCACCCGGCACGGCGACTTCCGTGCCGTCGGCTACTCCAGCGTCTACGACGACGTCGAACACGTCGCGCTCGTCAAGGGAGACGTCACCGGCGAGGACGGCGAGGGCCACGACGTCCTGGTCCGGGTGCACTCGGAGTGCCTGACGGGCGACGTCTTCGGGTCGCTGCGCTGCGACTGCGGCCCGCAGTTGGACGCCGCGATGGAGATGGTGGCCGACGAGGGCCGCGGGATCATCCTGTACATGCGCGGGCACGAGGGTCGCGGGATCGGGCTGTTGCACAAACTGCAGGCCTACCAGCTGCAGGACGCGGGGTCCGACACCGTCGACGCCAACCTGGAACTGGGCCTGCCCGCCGATTCGCGGGACTACGGACTCGGTGCCCAGATCCTCGTCGATCTCGGCGTACGGTCGATGCGTCTGCTGACCAACAACCCCGCCAAGCGCGTGGGGCTCGATGGATACGGTCTGCACATTGTCGACCGGGTCGCGATGCCGGTGCGCGCCAACGCCGAGAATCTGCGGTACCTGCGTACCAAGCGTGACCGGATGGGCCACGATCTGATCGGGCTCGACGATCACGTCCAGCCCACCGACGGCGCGTCCGAAGGAGCACCTGCATGAGCGGCCACGGAGAGCCGACCCTCGAACTCGCCGACGCCGGCTCGCTGCGTCTGGCGATCGTCTCGTCGCAGTGGCACGAGGTCGTCTGCGGCGCGCTCCTCGACGGTGCCATCCGGGCCGCGCGCGACAACGGCGTCGTCGACCCGACCATCGTGCAGGTGGCCGGCGCCATCGAGCTGCCCGTCATCGTGCAGGCACTCGCGCGGACGCACGACGCGGTCGTCGCGCTGGGCGTCGTGATCAAGGGTGAGACACCGCATTTCGAGTATGTGTGTGACGCGGTGACCGCCGGCCTGACACGGGTGTCGCTCGACGAGTCGACCCCGGTCGGCAACGGAGTCCTGACCGTGCTCACCGAGGACCAGGCGATCGCACGGGCCGGACTCCCGGGCTCGACGGAGGACAAGGGCGCACAGGCGACGGTCGCCGCGCTGGCGTCGGCGCTGACCCTGCGCGCGCTCGCGCGCGGCGAAACCCTCCCGGTGGCGGTCGGAGGAGCATCGGCGTGAGTCCCGCGGACACCCCGCCGACCGACTCCACCGGCTGGGACCTGGTCTACCGGCCCCGCAACCTACCGCGGTGGGCCATCGCCGCCGCGGTCGTGGTGATGGCCATCCACATCACGTTCGGTCTGCTGCTCACGATCGACGACGTCGGAGTCCGCAATCTCGGCGGTTCCGACCAGATCGCGATCATCCTCATCGGCGTGCTCATCTCGGCAGCCATCCTGCTGTTCACCCGCCCGCGACTGCGCGTCGGAGCCGCCGGCGTCGAGGTGCGCAACCTGGTGTCGGCGCGGCTCTTCGAATGGGACCGTGTTCTCGGTCTCACCTACCCGGAGCAGGGTTTCGGGGCGTGGCTGCTCTTCCCGGCCGATGAACACATCACCGTCCTGGCCGTTCAGGCCGGTGACGGTCAGCGCGCCATCGACGCGATGGGTCGATTCCGCGAACTCGAGGAGCGCTACCGCGGGACTGTCCGGCCCGGACACTAGCCTGGAACACGTGGCCGACCCGACTACCTACCGACCCGCCCCGGGGTCCATCCCGACCGATCCCGGGGTGTACAAGTTCCGCGACGAGCATCGTCGTGTCATCTACGTGGGCAAGGCCAAGAACCTCCGGTCGAGGCTGACGTCGTACTTCGCCGACATCGCCTCGCTGCACCCCCGCACCCGTCAGATGGTGACGACGGCCGCCTCCGTCGAGTGGACGGTGGTCGGCACCGAGGTCGAGGCGCTGCAGCTCGAATACAACTGGATCAAGGAATTCGACCCGCGCTTCAACGTCCGCTACCGCGACGACAAGAGCTACCCGATGCTCGCGGTCACCCTGAACGAGGAGTACCCGCGCCTGTTCGTGTACCGGGGTCCGCGCCGGCGTGGCGTGCGCTACTTCGGTCCGTACGCGCACGCGTGGGCGATCCGCGAGACGGTCGACCTGCTGACCCGGGTCTTCCCGGCCCGGACCTGCTCGGCCGGTGTGTTCAAACGGCATCGGCAGATCGACCGCCCGTGTCTGCTCGGCTACATCGACAAGTGCTCCGCCCCCTGCGTCGGGCGGGTGGATGCCGAGGAACACCGGGAGATCGTCGAGGACTTCTGCGATTTCCTCGCGGGCCGCACCGACCTGATGATCCGCAAGATGGAACGGGACATGAACGTCGCGGCCGAGGAGCTCGACTTCGAGCGTGCCGCGCGGTTGCGTGACGACATCGGTGCGATGCGACGCGCCATGGAGAAGCAGGCGGTCGTGCTCGGCGACGGCACCACCGCCGACGTGATCGCGCTCGCCGGCGATCAGCTCGAGGTGTCGGTCCAGGTGTTCCACGTCCGCGACGGACGGGTGCGCGGCCAGCGCGGATGGGTGGTCGAGCGCAGCGACAACGGCACCGACGGCGATGTGGTGGGGGAGTTCATCACCCAGTTCTACGGCGCCCAGGTCGATTTCGACGCCACCGTCGACGTCGGGACCGATCGGGCACACGGGGAGTCGATACCTCGTGAGGTGCTGGTGCCGGAGTTGCCGTCCGACGCCGAGGAGCTCGAGGAGTGGCTGTCCGGTCTCCGCGGCAGCCGGGTGCGGTTGCGGGTGCCCCAGCGCGGCGACAAGAAGGCGCTGTTCGAGACCGTCGCCCGCAACGCCGGCGAAGCTCTTGCGCAGCACAAACTCCGACGCGCGGGCGATCTCACGACCCGATCGGCGGCGCTCACCGAACTGCAGGAGTCGCTACTGCTCGATCAGGCGCCGCTGCGCATCGAGTGCGTCGACATCTCGCACGTGCAGGGCACCGATGTGGTCGCCTCCCTCGTGGTCTTCGAAGACGGTCTGCCGCGTAAGTCCGACTATCGGCACTACTCGATCCGGCACGCCGCTGGCGAGGGCCGATCCGACGACGTCGCGTCCATCGCCGAGGTCACTCGACGCCGGTTCCTGCGCCACCGCACCGACCGCGATGCGCCGCCACCGGTGTCCGGCGAGATCAGCGCGGCGGCCGACACCACGGCGCAACCGCGGAAGTTCGCCTACCCGCCGAACCTCTTCGTCGTCGACGGCGGTGCGCCCCAGGTGCACGCCGCCGCGGCGGTCCTCGACGAACTCGGCATCACCGACGTCTCGGTGATCGGGCTCGCCAAACGCCTCGAGGAGGTGTGGGTGCCCGGCGACGACGACCCGATGATCCTGCCGCGCAACAGCCAGGCACTGTTCCTGCTGCAACGGGTGCGCGACGAGGCCCATCGGTTCGCCATCACGTTCCACCGCAGCAAGCGCAGCAAGCGCATGACCGAGTCGGTGCTCGACGGGGTCCCCGGCCTCGGCCGAACCCGCCGCACCGCGCTGGTGACCCACTTCGGTTCGGTTGCGCGCCTGCGCGAGGCATCGTTGGATGAGATATCCCAGGTGCCCGGGATCGGCCTCACCACGGCGCGTGCGGTCCAGACCGCGCTCTCCGGCGAGGTGGCGGCGCCCGACCAGACCCCGAACCCGGCCCCGATCCCGGAGCGGGCCGAGAAGGAGATGACGGTGGCGACCGGTGACGCGGGACGAGGTGCCGATGAGTGACCACACCGAAGTGCAGAGCGCGGCGATCGCCGAGGCGAACGACACCGACTTCACCGTCCTGTTCGTGACGGGGATGTCCGGCGCGGGACGCTCCACCGCGGCGAACGTGCTCGAGGACGACGGCTGGTACGTCGCCGACAACGTGCCTCCCTCGCTGATCTCGACGATGGTCGGGATGGTCCGCGAAGACGATCCGGCGATCACCCGGCTCGCCATGGTCTTGCGCGCGTCCGACGCCAACCTGGCCCATCAGCTCGAACAGCTGCGGGACCGTCTCGAAGAGTCCGGGATCCGGACCCGGCTCCTCTACCTCGACGCCAGCGACCAGGTGCTGGTTCGCCGTTTCGAGCAGGTTCGTCGCCGACATCCGTTGCAGGGCAAGGAAACCCTCGTCGAGGGGATCGCCCGCGAACGGGCGATCCTCGCCCCGATCAAGAACGTGGCCGATCTGGTGGTGGAGACGTCGGCGCTGACGGCGGCCAAACTGCGCGCGATCGTCGAGGGCGTCGCGCCGGGCGACACCGAACCGCGGCTGTCGATCGCGGTGCAGTCGTTCGGCTTCAAGTACGGTCTGCCCATCGATTCCGATCTCGTCGCCGACGTCCGCTTCCTGCCCAATCCGCACTGGATCGACGAACTGCGCGATCACAACGGCCGGGAGGCGCCGGTCCGCGACTACGTCCTCGGCCAGCCCGACGCCGACGGATTCCTCGATCTCTACACCGGCCTGGTCTCGATCGTGGGCCGCGGTTACCTGCGAGAAGGCAAGCGCTACATGACCATCAGCGTCGGCTGCACCGGCGGCAAGCACCGCAGCGTCGCCATCGCCGAGGAACTGTCGGCTCGGTTGCGCCGCGCCGTCGACGACGCCGGCCACGCGTCCTATGACGTCCGGGTCATGCATCGCGATCTGGGGCGCGAATGAGCTCCCGGGAACCCCGGATCGTCGCCCTCGGCGGCGGTCACGGCCTGTACGCGACGCTGACCGCGATGCGCTATTTGAGCGCCGACATCACGGCGGTGGTCACCGTCGCCGACGACGGGGGGTCGTCGGGACGGTTGCGCGCCGAACTCGGACTCATCCCGCCCGGTGACCTGCGAATGGCGCTCGCCGCGTTGATGAGTACGCCCGACGGGTTGCCGGACCCACAGGCCGCCGACGGCCCCGCGGCCCGCCGCCGGCACGAACTGTGGGCCGAGGTGCTCCAGCACCGCTTCGGCGGCCGTGGGGCGCTCGCCGGGCACCCCATCGGCAATCTGCTCCTCGCCGGACTCACCGAGGTGCTCGGCGACACCGTGGGGGCCCTCGCCGAGTTGCGGGAGATCTTCGGCATCACGGGGCACGTGCTGCCGATGTCGACCGTGCCCCTCGACATCGAGGCCGACGTCTCGGGACTCGAGGCCGATCCACGCATCAGTCGCGAGATCCGGGGACAGGTCGCGGTGGCCACCACGCCCGGCAAGGTGCGCCGCGTCCGGCTGTTGCCCGGCGACCCACCGGCCTGCGAATCGGCGCTGACCGCAATAGAATCGGCCGACCTGCTGATGCTGGGGCCGGGCTCCTGGTTCTCGAGCGTGATCCCGCACGTGCTCGTCCCCGAACAGTTGAAGGCCTTGCAGCGCAGCAGCGCTCGCAAGGTCCTCGTGGTCAATCTGGCCCCCGAGCCGGGGGAGACCCCGGGGTTCTCGGTCGAGCGCCACCTCCACGTCCTGCACGCCCATGCGAACACCTTCCGCGTCGACCACGTCCTCGTGGACGCGTCGTCGGTGCCCGCGGGACGGGAACGCGATCACCTCGTGCGTGCGGCCGGATTGTTCGGCGCGGAGCTGAATGTCGGAGACGTCGCGGTGCCGGGCCGGCAGGTCCATGACCCGGCGAAAGTCGCCGCCGTGGTGAACGAACTGTGCGAAGGTGAACTGACCCGTTACTCTGACCGAGCGGACGCCTGATTCGGGCGATGTCTCCGCGATTTTCACTCGAGGGACGTGTGGTCTGTTGACAGGAGGACAGGTACCGGTGGCGATGACGGCGGCGGTGAAGGACGAACTCAGTCGCCTGTCGGTGACTCAGGTGAGTTGCCGGAGAGCCGAGGTGTCCGCGCTGCTGCGTTTCGCCGGCGGTCTGCACATCGTCGCGGGTCGCGTGGTGGTCGAGGCCGAGGTGGACATGGGCAACGTGGCGCGCCGGTTGCGCCGCGAGATCCACGACCTCTACGGCTACGCCTCGGACGTCCACGTCCTGCGCGGTGGCGGGCTGCGGAAGTCGGCGCGCTACATCGTGCGGATCACCAAGGACGGCGAAGGCCTGGCACGACAGACCGGGCTGCTCGACCTGCGCGGCCGCCCGGTGCGCGGCCTGCCCGCCCAGGTCGTCGGCGGTAGTGTCGCCGACGCCGAGGCCGCCTGGCGCGGAGCATTTCTCGCGCACGGCTCGCTCACCGAGCCGGGCCGGTCGTCGGCCCTGGAGGTCAGCTGTCCCGGGCCGGAGGCGGCGCTCGCCCTCGTCGGCGCGGCCCGACGCCTCGGTGTCACGGCCAAGGCCCGCGAGGTCCGCGGGGCCGACCGCGTCGTCATCCGCGACGGCGAGGCCATCGGGGCGTTGCTGACCCGGATGGGGGCCCACGACACGAGGCTCGTGTGGGAGGAACGCCGGATGCGGCGCGAGGTGCGCGCCACCGCCAACCGCCTGGCCAACTTCGACGACGCCAATCTGCGTCGATCGGCGCGTGCGGCGGTCGCCGCCGCGGCCCGCGTGGAACGCGCGCTGGACATCCTCGGCGACGAGGTGCCCGACCATCTGATCGCGGCCGGACAGCTCCGGATCACCCATCGGCAGGCGTCGCTGGAGGAGCTCGGTCAGCTCGCCGACCCGCCGATGACCAAGGACGCCGTCGCCGGGCGCATCCGCCGCCTGCTGTCGATGGCCGACAAGAAGGCCCGCCAGGACGGCATCCCCGACACCGAATCCGCGGTGACCTCCGAGCTGCTCGACGAGGCCTGACACGGACCTGCGGTGTGCCGAGCCGAGGGTCGCCTACTAGGCTGGTGGCGACGTGGGCGAAGGCGTGACCACTCAGGTGTGCTTCGCTGACCGCTCACGCGCGGCCAGACCGGGCTTGACCACCAGGCCCGACCATGAATACCGCTAAGGAGCACAACTGTGACTGTTCGGGTAGGCGTCAACGGATTCGGCCGGATCGGCCGCAACTTCTTCCGTGCCGTCGAAGCGCAAAAAGCTTTGGGCACCACCGACATCGAGATCGTCGCGGTCAACGACCTGACCGACAACGCGACCCTCGCGCACCTGCTGAAGTTCGACTCCATCCTCGGTCGCCTGTCCGACGACGTCACCCTCGAGGGCGACGACACCATCGTCGTCGGGGAGCAGAAGATCAAGGCCCTCGAGGTCAAGGAAGGTCCGGCCGCCATCCCGTGGGGCGACCTGGGCGTCGACGTGGTCGTCGAGTCGACCGGCATCTTCACCGCCCGCGCCAAGGCTCAGGGACACCTCGATGCCGGCGCCAAGAAGGTCATCATCTCCGCCCCCGCCTCGGACGAGGACATCACCATCGTGATGGGCGTCAACGACGACAAGTACGACGGCAGCCAGAACATCATCTCGAACGCCTCGTGCACCACCAACTGCCTCGGCCCGCTGGCCAAGGTCCTCAACGACGAGTTCGGCATCGTCAAGGGCCTCATGACCACGATCCACGCCTACACCCAGGACCAGAACCTGCAGGACGGCCCGCACAAGGACCTGCGTCGCGCCCGCGCCGCCGCCATCAACATCGTGCCGACCTCGACCGGTGCCGCCAAGGCCATCGGCCTGGTGCTCCCGGAGCTGAAGGGCAAGCTCGACGGCTACGCGCTGCGTGTCCCGATCCCCACCGGTTCGGTCACCGACCTCACCGCCCAGCTGTCGAAGACCGCCACCGCCGAGCAGATCAACGCCGCGCTCAAGGCCGCTGCCGACGGTCCGCTCAAGGGCATCCTGAAGTACTACGACGCACCGATCGTCTCGTCCGACATCGTCACCGACCCGCACAGCTCGCTGTTCGACGCCGGCCTGACCAAGGTGATCGACGACCAGGCCAAGGTCGTGTCCTGGTACGACAACGAGTGGGGCTACTCCAACCGCCTCGTCGACCTCATCGGTCTCGTCGGCAAGTCGCTCTGACCCACCCCCAACGACCTTAGGAGTCAACGCCTCATGGGTGTTCCCACTCTGAAAGACCTTCTGGACGAAGGTGTTTCGGGCAGGGGTGTGCTGGTCCGGTCGGATTTCAACGTCCCGCTCGACGGGTCGACGATCACCGATCCGGGTCGCATCCTCGCGTCCCTGCCGACGCTCAACGCGCTCATCGACGCCGGTGCCAAGGTGATCATCACCGCGCACCTGGGTCGTCCGAAGGGCGAGCCGGATCCGAAGTTCTCGCTGGCACCGGTGGCCGCCCGCCTCGGTGAGGAACTCGGCCGCAACGTGCAGCTCGCCGGTGACGTTGTCGGCACCGACGCGCTGGCCCGCGCGGAAGGACTCACCGACGGCGACGTCCTGCTGCTGGAGAACATCCGCTTCGATCCGCGGGAGACCGCCAAGGACGACGCCGAGCGCGAGGCGCTCGCCAAGGCGCTGGTCGAGCTCGTCGGCGACGACGGCGCGTTCGTCTCCGACGGCTTCGGAGTGGTGCACCGCAAGCAGGCCTCGGTCTACGACGTCGCCAAGCTGCTCCCGCACTACGCGGGCGAGCTGGTGGCGGCCGAGGTCGACGTGCTGTCCAAGCTCACCGAAGAGGTGACGCGACCCTACGCCGTCGTCCTCGGCGGATCGAAGGTGTCGGACAAGCTCGGTGTCATCGAGGCGTTGGCCCCCAAGGTCGACACGCTGGTCATCGGCGGCGGTATGGCGTTCACCTTCCTTGCCGCACAAGGGCATTCGGTGGGGTCCTCGCTGCTGCAGGAAGATCAGATCGACGTCTGCAAGAGCCTGCTCGAGCGGTTCGGTGACGTCATCCACCTGCCGGTCGACGTCGTGGTGGCCGACAAGTTCGCCGCCGACGCCGAATCGGACACGGTGGCCTCGGACGCCATTCCCGACGGCTGGATGGGTCTGGACATCGGGCCGGAATCGGTGAAGCGGTTTGCCGCGGTCCTCTCCGGCGCCAAGACCATCTTCTGGAACGGCCCGTCGGGTGTGTTCGAGTTCGAGAAGTTCTCGGCGGGCACCCGCGGTGTCGCCGAGGCGATCGCCGGTGCGACGGGCAACGGTGCGTTCACCGTGGTCGGTGGCGGCGACTCGGCGGCCGCGGTCCGCACTCTGGGTCTGCCCGACTCCGATTTCTCGCACATCTCCACCGGAGGTGGCGCATCGCTGGAGTACCTCGAGGGCAAGGAACTCCCCGGACTGAAGGTTCTGGAGAGCTGATCCATGGCGACTCGTAAACCGCTCATCGCGGGCAACTGGAAGATGAATCTGAACCATCTCGAGGCCATCGCGCTGGTTCAGAAGATCGCCTTCGCCCTCCCGGCGAAGTACTTCGACAAGGTCGACGTGACGGTCATCCCGCCGTTCACCGACATCCGCAGCGTGCAGACGGTCGTCGACGGCGACAAGCTCCTGCTCACCTACGGTGCGCAAGACCTGTCGGCGCACGACTCGGGCGCCTACACCGGCGAGATCAGCGGTGCGTTCCTCGCGAAGCTCGGCTGCACCTTCGTGGTGGTCGGGCACTCCGAGCGGCGCACCCTGCACAACGAGACCGATGAGGTCGTGCTGGCCAAGACCAAGGCCGCGCTCAAGCACGAACTCACCCCGATCGTGTGCATCGGTGAGGGGCTCGACGTCCGCGAGGCCGGCGACCACGTGGCCTACAACGTGGCGCAGCTCAAGGGATCGCTCGCCGGTCTGTCCGCGGCCGAGATCGCTCAGACCGTCATCGCGTACGAGCCGGTCTGGGCGATCGGCACCGGCCGGGTGGCGAGTGCGGACGACGCCCAGGAGGTGTGCAAGGCGATCCGTGAGGCGCTGGTCGAGATCGCCGACGCCGAGACCGCGGCATCGGTGCGGATCCTCTACGGCGGATCGGTCAACGCCAAGAACGTCGGCGACATCGTCGGACGTCCCGACGTCGACGGCGCCCTGGTCGGCGGCGCATCGCTGAAGTCCGACGAGTTCGCGACGCTGTCGGCGATCGCCGCGGGTGGCCCCTTGCCCTGACGGGTCGCACCCACGCGTACACTGTGGCAGGTTGGCCTCTTTTCGGGGGTTGACCTGCCACAGCTGTATGTAGGGGCTTTACGGAAGGGCGTTGCGACTCGTGACTGTGCAAGGTGCACTCGACATCGGATTGATCGTGACCAGCGTGTTGCTGATCGTGCTCATCCTGCTGCACCGCGGCAAGGGTGGCGGTCTGTCGTCGCTGTTCGGCGGCGGTGTCCAGTCCAGCCTCTCGGGCTCGAGCGTCGTCGAACGCAACCTGGACCGGTTGACGATCTTCGTCGGGCTCATCTGGGTGATCTTCATCGTCGGCGTGGGCGTCGACATCAAACTGTCCGGCTAGCCACCGTACGCGCCTCGGGATGCCGCGCCCGTGAGTTGCCGGGATACTTGACGGCATGAGTGAAACCGTCCCCGCGCGGGGAGTCCCGGACTGGCGCCCATCGATCTCCATCGTCGACCACATCGTCGTCGACGACGAGGGCCGAGCACTCACCGAACCCCTACGGGAGGACATCCGCCTTCTCGGCGGGATCCTGGGTGACGTCGTCCGCGAGCACTCCGGCAGCGACGTCTTCGATCTCGTCGAAGCCGCCCGCGTGGCCGCATTCCGGGTGCGCCGCAACGAGATCGACCGCACCGAGCTCGCCGACATGTTCGTCGATCTGGACATCTCCACCGCGGTCCCGGTCATCCGCGCGTTCAGCCACTTCGCCCTGCTGGCGAACCTGGCCGAGGACATCCACCGTGAGCGGCGCCGCGCCATCCACGTCCGGGCCGGAGACCCGCCCCAGGACAGCAGCCTCGCCGCCACCTACCGCAAGCTCGCCGAGGCGGGACTCGGCGACGACGAGGTCGGCCGGGCGCTGGCCGATGCCGCCGTGGTGCCGGTCATCACCGCTCACCCCACCGAGACCCGCCGACGCACCGTCTTCGAGGCCCAGAACCGCATCACCGAGCTGATGCGGTTCCGCGGCCGGACCGAGCTGATGCCGGACGAGGACGCGGCGGTCACCGAGTCGATCCGGCGGCAGATCCTGACGCTCTGGCAGACCGCCCTCATCCGGCTCGAACGTCTCACGATCCAGGACGAGATCCGTTCCGGGCTCCGCTATTACGACGCCTCGTTCTTCGAGGTCGTGCCCGCCATCAACACCGCGGTACGCACCGCGCTGCGCTCGGCGTACCCCGACGCCGGACTCGCCGACGAACCGATGATCCGGATGGGGTCCTGGATCGGCGGCGACCGCGACGGCAATCCGTTCGTGAACTCCGAGGTGGTGACCCTAGCCACCACGCTCGCCGCGCAGACCGCAGTCGGACATCACCTGGCCGAACTCGAGAGTCTCGCACAGGAACTCAGCATGTCGGCCCGGCTCATCGACGCCAGCGACACCCTGTTCGACCTCGCCGGGGCCGACGCCGACGACCCGGGGGCCGACGAACCCTTCCGGCTCGCCCTGCGCGCCATCCGGTCCCGTCTGGTGGCGACCGCCCGGGAGATGTTCGACGACGACTTCCTCACCTCGAGCGACCTCTTCCTCATCGACGGGAAACAGCCGTACGGCGACGCCGCCGAACTCCTCGCCGACCTCGATGTGATCGACGGCGCGCTGCGCGCGAACAACGACGACACGATCGCCGACGACCGGTTGCTCGCCCTGCGAGAAGCCGTGCGCACCTTCGGGTTCCACCTGTCCGGACTGGACATGCGGCAGAACTCCGACATGCACGAGGAAGTGGTCGCCGAGCTGCTCGCGTGGGCGGGTGTGCATCCGGACTATGCGTCGCTCGACGAGTCCGAGCGCGTCGAGATCCTCTCCGCGGAACTGCGTGCGCGTCGACCGTTGACCAGTCCCGACGCCGAGCTGAGCGAGCTGGCCACCAAGGAACTCGGAATCGTCCGGGCCGCCGCCAGGGCGGTCGCGACCTTCGGTCCCGCGGCCGTGCCCAACTATGTGATCAGCATGTGCACGTCGGTCAGTGACATGCTCGAGGCGCTGATCCTGCTCAAGGAGGCAGGCCTCTACGACGCGAATGACGGTTCTCCACGCTGTACGGTCCGCGTGGTTCCGCTGTTCGAGACGATCGAGGATCTCCAGCAGGGCGCAGCGACCCTCCTCGCCGTTCTCGACGTCCCGTTCTATCGGGCGATGGTCGAGTCCCAGAACGGGATTCAGGAGATCATGCTCGGCTACTCGGACTCGAACAAGGACGGCGGCTACATGGCCGCGAACTGGGCGCTCTACCGCGCCGAGCTCGATCTGGTCGACGTGGCGTCGCGGTCGGGCATCAGGTTGCGTCTGTTCCATGGGCGCGGCGGGACCGTCGGGCGCGGCGGTGGTCCCAGTTACGACGCCATCCTGGCCCAGCCGCCCGGCGCGGTTCAGGGCTCGCTGCGCATCACCGAGCAGGGCGAGATCATCGCCGCGAAGTACGCCGAACCGGTCACGGCGCGGCGCAACCTGGAGACGCTGCTCGCCGCGACCATCGAGTCCTCACTCCTGGACACCGAAGGCCTCGGCGACGAATCCGACTCGGCCTACGAAATCATGGACGACATCGCGGCGAAAGCGCGAGCCGCATACAGCCGGCTGGTTCACGAGACACCGGGATTCGTCGAGTACTTCACCACCTCGACGCCCCTGTCGGAGATCGGTGCCCTCAACATCGGCAGCCGGCCGGCGTCGCGCAAGCAGACCGAGAAGATCTCCGATCTGCGGGCGATCCCGTGGGTGCTCTCGTGGACGCAGTCGCGCGTGATGCTGCCCGGCTGGTACGGCACGGGCTCGGCGTTCGAGGAATGGGTCGGGGACGATCCGGAGCGGCTGGAGACGTTGCGGCGGTACTACGCCAAGTGGCCGTTCTTCCGCACCGTGATGTCGAACATGGCTCAGGTACTGGCGAAGTCGGACATGGGCCTGGCCCACCGGTACGCGCAGCTGGTGCCCGACGAGGAGCTGCGCGAGCGGGTGTTCGGCATGATCGTCGACGAACACGAGCGGACGATCGCGATGTGCGCGAAGATCACCGGCACCGACGACCTGCTCCACGACAACGCCGCGCTGAAGCGGTCGGTCTACAACCGCTTCCCGTATCTCGAGCCGCTCAACCTGCTGCAGGTCGAGCTGCTGCGGCGCTTCCGCGCGGGGGAGGACACCCCGATCGTGCGGCGCGGGATCCAGCTCACCATGAACGGCCTCGCCACCGCGCTGCGGAACTCGGGCTAGCGGACGGTCACCGGATGTCGGCGGCGGCCGCGTCGTCGAGGAACCAGATGGTCTCCTCGGTGCCGCGCGCCCCGGCGGCGGGCCAGTCGGCCGGGTCCGCGCCACCGTGTGCGGCACCGACCGCCTCGGCCTTGTCGGCGCCGGCGACCAGGAACCACACCTGCCGGGAACGGTTGACGACGGGCAGGGTCAGGGTGATCCGGCGCGGCGGCGGCTTCGGCGAATCCTCGACGGCGACCACCGACTTCGTGGTCTCCGCGGTGGCCGCAGTGTGCGGGAACAACGAGTTGATGTGTCCCTCACCGCCCATGCCGAGCAGATGGAGATCGAACTCCGGCGCCACGCCGTCGCTCGACCGGCCGGCGAGAATCGCGGCGTAATCCGCGGCGGCGGCCTCGATGTCGTCGCCGAGCGGTCCGTCCGACGGCGCCATCGGGAACACCCGCGACGGGTCGACGGGCACGGTGTCGAGCAGCGCCTCGCGCGCCTGACCCGAATTGCGTTCCGGATCGTCGGCGGGGACGAAACGGTCGTCGCCCCAGTAGATGTCGACCTTGGACCAGTCGATGGTGCCGCTGTCGGCGGCGAGCGCCGACAGCAGGCCGATCCCGTTGCTGCCGCCGGTCAGCACCACACTCGCGACGCCGCGTTCGGCTTGGGCTCGGGTCACGAGATCCACGAACCGGGTCGCGGCGGTCTCGACGAGTTCCTGCTTGGAGTCGAAGACGAGGGTCTCGGTGGTCATCGGGCGGCAACTCCTTCGGTGTCATCTGTGAACTCGACCTCGGGGACACCCTTGAGTGCTTCGAAGTACACCTCGTCGGTGTCGAGTCGTCGTAGCTCCTCCGCGATACACGCGGGAAGTTCACGCCGGCCCATGGCGACGCGTCCATCGGGTTTGCCGGGCATCGTCAGCACGGCGTTGTTCTCCTCGTCGACGGCGAGGATGGTCGGACCCTCGTCGCGGTGGAGTCGGATCTCGAAACTGCCGCGGCGGCGTCGCGTCGGGACGTTCAGGGTGGACCGCAGCCAACCGGCGATCAGGTCCACCGAGGGCGAGTTCTGCGACCCGGTGACCACGACCTCGGTGATCGGGGTGTGCGGCGGTCGGTCGACCGCGGACGCGAGGATCGCGCGCCAGTGGGTGATGTGGGTCCAGGCGAGGTCGGTGTCGCCGGGGGAGTAGGTCTCGAGGCGCTGCGCCAGCACCGTGAGCGAGTCGCCCGCCTTGCTCGCGTCGACGATGCGCCGGTGCCCGAGTTTGCCGAGCGGATCGTCGGCGGGGCGTCGTGGTCCCTTGCCCGGCCACCAGGTGACGACCGGGGTGTCGGGGAGGAGGAAGGGGGTCACCACGCTGTCCGGATGGTCGGCGAGTTCGCCCTGCAGCGACAGCACGACCACCTCGGAGGCGCCGGCATCGCCGCCCACGCGGATCTGCGCATCGAGCCGTGAGTCGCCTTCACGCACACCGCGATACACGACGATGACGCGGCTGGGGTGCTCGCGGCTCGCGCCGACCGCCGCCTCGATGGCCCCTTCCATCGGCTCACCGAGTTCGACGCACACGACCAGGGTGAGCACGCGACCCAGACTCAGCGCGCCGCCTGCGGCGCGCACCTCGATGATCTTCTTGGCGACCTTTCCGGTCGACGTGTCGGGCAGTTCGACGATCATCGGGAGGCCTCCTGAACGGATCGGACGGTGCGGGCGTACGGACGTCTCGTCACGGCCGGCGCCACGCGCGACCGGTGCGGGCCATCATCTCCTCGGCCGAACGCGGCCCCCACGTCCCGGACTCGTAGGTGTCGGGCGACCCCGACTCGGCCCAATGGTCGAGCACCGGATCGAGGATGCGCCACGACAATTCGACTTCCTCGTTGACGGGGAACAGCGAGGGTTCACCCAGCAGGACGTCGAGGATGAGACGCTCGTACGCCTCCGGCGAGGCCTCGGTGAAGGCGGTGCCGTAGCTGAAGTCCATGTTGACGTCCCGGACCTCCATGCTCGACCCGGGGACCTTCGACCCGAATCGGAGGGTGATGCCCTCGTCCGGCTGGACCCGGATCACGAGCGCGTTCTGGCTCAGTTCCTCGGTCATGGTCTGGTCGAACGGCAGGTGCGGAGCGCGCTTGAAGACGAGTGCGATCTCGGTGACGCGACGGCCCAGGCGCTTTCCGGTGCGCAGATAGAACGGGACCCCTGCCCAGCGGCGGGAGTCGACCTCGAGGGCGATGGCGGCGAAGGTCTCGGTCTTCGAGTCCTTCGCGAAACCCTCCTCCTCCTTGAGGCCCGGCACCTTCTCGCTGCCCTGCCAACCCGGTCCGTACTGACCGCGGGCGGTGTTCTCGTCGATCGGCAGGACGTTGCGCGTCGCGGCGAGGACCTTGATCTTCTCGGCCTGTAACTGCTTGGGCTCGAAGGAGATCGGCTCCTCCATCGCGACCAGGGCCATGAGCTGCAGCAGGTGGTTCTGGATGACGTCGCGCGCCGCGCCGATCCCGTCGTAGTAACCCGCCCGGCCGCCGAGTCCGATGTCCTCGGCCATGGTGATCTGGACGTGGTCGACGTAATGCGAGCTCCACAGCGGGTCGAAGAGCTGATTGGCGAACCGCAGGGCCAGGATGTTCTGGACGGTCTCCTTGCCCAGATAGTGGTCGATCCGGAACACCGACGACTCGGGGAAGACGTTGTTGACGATCGCGTTGAGTTCACGCGCGGACTCGAGATCGTGGCCGAACGGCTTCTCGATCACCACCCGTCGCCAGCTGTCGCCAGTCGGCGTGGCGAGACCGCTGCGCTCGAGCTGCTCGCAGACCGTCGGGAAGGCCCCCGGCGGAATCGACAGGTAGAACGCGTGATTGCCGTCGGTCCCGCGTTCGACGTCGAGTGACTTGAGCGTGTCGCGCAGCCTGTCGAAGGCGGCGTCGTCGTCGAATGCGCCCTGCACGAACCGGAATCCCTCGGCGAGGCGTTCCCACACCTCTTCGCGGAATCCGGTCCGTGCGTGTTCGCGGACGGCGTCGTGGACGATGGCGCCGAAGTCCTCGTCGGTCCAGTCGCGCCGAGCGAAGCCGACGAGGGCGAACGACGGTGGCAGGAGGCCGCGGTTGGCGAGGTCGTAGACCGCCGGCATCAACTTCTTGCGGGCGAGGTCGCCGGTGACCCCGAAGATGACCAGGCTGCACGGTCCCGCGATGCGCGGCAGCCGTTTGTCCTGCGGGTCACGGAGCGGATTGGTCCACGAACCGGTCCCGGTTGACTCCTCGCCTCCCGCCACCTGCGGTCAGCCCTTGTTCGCCGCGGACAGTTGCTCGGCGGTCGCGCTGAGCAGATCGTTCCACGCGTCCTCGAACTTGCTGACGCCCTCGTTCTCCAGGACCAGGAAGACGTCGGTCAGGTCGACGCCCACCGCGACGAGCTTGTCGAAGATCTCCTGCGACTCGGCCGCGAGACCGATGATCGACTCGGTGTTGACCCAGCCGTGGTCGGCGAAGGCGTCCATCGTCTTGCCCGGCATCGTGTTGACCGTGTTGGGCGCGACGAGCTCGCTCACATACAGGGTGTCCGGGTAGTCGGGGTTCTTGACGCCCGTCGACGCCCAGAGTGCGCGTTGCGGGCGGGCGCCCTTGGCGAGCAGCTCGGGGAACCGCGACTCGACCTCGAAGACCTGCTGGTAGGCCGAGTAGGCGAGACGTGCATTGGCCAGTGCGGCCTTGCCCTTGAGCTCGGTGGCCTCCGGGGTGCCGATGGCGTCGAGTCGCTTGTCGATCTCGGTGTCCACCCGCGACACGAAGAACGAGGCGACGGAGTGGATGCGGGAGAGGTCGTGGCCGGCCTGGGCGGCGGCGTCGAGGCCGTCGAGGTAGGCGGCGATGACCTTCTCGTAGCGCTCGACCGAGAAGATCAGCGTCACGTTCACGCTGATGCCCTCGGCGATGACCTTGCTGATCGCGGGGAGCCCGGCCTCGGTGGCCGGGATCTTGATGAGCAGGTTCGGCCGGTCGACGATCTTCCACAGCTCGACGGCCTGTGCCACCGTGGCGTCGGTGTCGTGGGCGAGGCGCGGATCGACCTCGATCGACACGCGTCCGTCGACGCCGTCGGTCGACTCGTAGGTCGCGGCGAGGACGTCACAGGCGTTGCGCACGTCGTCGGTGGTGACCGTCCGGATGGTGGCGTCGACGTCGGCGCCCCGTGCGGCCAGTTCGTTGACCTGGTCGTCGTAGGCATGGCCCGACGACAGCGCGGCCTGGAAGATCGACGGGTTGGTGGTCACCCCGACGACCGACTTGGTGCTGATGAGTTCGGCAAGGTCACCTGAGCTGATCAGGTCCCGGGACAGGTCGTCCAGCCACACCGAAACTCCGGCGGCGGACAGTTCGGCGAGCTTCTCGTTCTGGGTCACGATTCTCTCCTTGTGGGTTGTTGGCGCTCAGCCCGCGACGACGCGCTCGGCGGCCGCGGTCACGGCCTCGGCGGTGATGCCGAACTTGGTGAACAGCACCTTGTAGTCGGCGGAGGCCCCGAAGTGTTCGATCGACACGATCTCGCCACCGGCGCCGACGATGCGGTACCACGGCATGGCGATACCGGCTTCGACGGCGACGCGCGGAACCGACGGCGGCAGCACGTGGTCGCGGTACCCCTGCGGTTGCTCATCGAACCACTCGACACAGGGCATCGAAACGACTCGCGCCTTGATTCCCTTCTCCGCCAGCGCCTTCTGTGCATCGACGGCGAGGTACACCTCGGAGCCGGTGCCGATGAGCACGACGTGGGGATCACCCTCGGAGTCGCTCAGGACGTATCCGCCGTTGGCGACGCCCTGCGCCGAGGTGCCCTCCAGGATCGGGATGTTCTGGCGGGTGAGCGCCAGGCCGACCGGATGGTTCCGGCGGGTGAGCAGGTGCTGCCAGGCGTACGCGGTCTCGTTGGCGTCGGCCGGCCGGACGACGTCGAGGTTCGGGATCGCGCGCAGCGCGGCCAGGTGCTCGATCGGCTGATGGGTCGGGCCGTCCTCACCCAGACCGATCGAGTCGTGGGTCCAGACGTAGATCGGATCGATCTCCATCAGCGCCGCGAGGCGGACCGCGGGACGCATGTAGTCGGCGAACTGCAGGAACGTACCGCCGTAGGCGCGGGTCGGCCCGTGCAGCGCGATGCCCGACAGGATCGATCCCATGGCGTGCTCACGGACACCGAAGTGCAGGGTGCGGCCGTAGGGGTTGGCCGACCACTTCTTGGTGCTGATCGAGGTCGGTCCGAACGACGGCTCGCCGTCCATGGTGGTGTTGTTGGAGCCGGCCAGGTCGGCCGAACCGCCCCACAGCTCGGGCAGCACGGGCGCGAGCGCGCCGAGCACCTTGCCCGATGCGCTGCGGGTCGCGACATCCTTGTCGCCGACGTTCCAGCTGGGCAGCACGTCGGTCCAGCCCTCGGGCAGTTCGTGGGCGGTGAGCCGGTCGAACAGCTTCTTGGCGTCGGGGTTCTTCTCCGCCCAGGCATCGAACGACGACGTCCACGCCGTGCGTTCCTCGGCGCCGCGGTCGATGAGCTTGCGGGTGTGGCCGATCACCTCGTCGGTGACCTCGAAGTTCTTCTCCGGGTCGAAACCGAGGACCTTCTTCGTCGCCGCGACCTCGTCTTCGCCGAGCGCCGCGCCGTGGGCCATGCCGGTGTTCATCATGTTGGGGGCGGGGTAGCCGATGATGGTGCGCAGGCAGATGATCGACGGCCGGTCGATGACCTGCTGGGCCGCCTCGATCGCCGCCTCGATGGCGACGATGTCCTCGCCGCCCTCCACGGTCTGCACGTGCCAGCCGTAGGCCTCGTAGCGCTTCGCGACATCCTCCGACAGCGCGATGTCGGTGTCGTCCTCGATCGAGATCTGGTTCTGGTCGTAGAACACGATCAGGTTGCCGAGCTGCTGGGTGCCTGCCAGCGAGCTGGCCTCCGACGTCACGCCCTCTTCGATGTCGCCGTCGGAGGCGACGACGTAGATGTAGTGGTCGAACGGGCTCTGTCCGGGCGCCGCATCGGGGTCGAACAGGCCGCGTTCGCGTCGGGCGGCCATCGCCATGCCGACCGACGAGGCGAGACCCTGACCCAGCGGGCCGGTGGTGATCTCGACGCCGCGGGTGTGGCGGAACTCGGGGTGGCCCGGCGTGAGAGAGTCCCAGGTCCGCAGCGCCTCGATGTCGGACAGCTCGAGACCGAACCCGCCGAGGTAGAGCTGGATGTAGAGCGTCAGGCTCGAGTGTCCGCACGAGAGGACGAAGCGGTCGCGCCCGGCCCAGTCGGTGTCGGTCGGGTCGTGACGCATGACTCGCTGGAACAAGGTGTAGGCGAGCGGAGCGAGGCTCATCGCGGTACCGGGGTGCCCGCTTCCGCACTTCTGCACTGCGTCGGCCGCCAGGATCCGGGCCGTGTCGACGGCGCGGGTGTCGAGGTCGGTCCAGTCGTCCGGGTGGCGGTGGGTGGTCAAAGCGCGGATCTCGTCTGTGTCGGCCACGATGCTGAAGGTCTCCTGTGCCTGCTCGGTGCGATTCGTACTCGGTCGGAGGTCGTAGAAGGGGCGATGGGTACCAGGGCGACCGGTACCAGCGTGATCGGTGTAGGCGTTGATCGGTATCGGCGCTGACCGGTGTCGGCCACCGACGATCGTCGGCGCGTACGCGTCCAGAGTAATCGGCGCCGGCCGCGCGTTGCGCGCCGACCGATGGTTACCGGCGAGTTCTGGCGTCATCGCCGGTCGAGAGCTCGCGCATGGCGGTGCCATGCCTCGATTCACGGTTCGCAGAGGCAAACGTCTACCATGCTCCGTAGTAGCCCGCGGGCGTCTGTGCGGGCGGACGAGGAGTGTTCGTGAGGATAGGGGAGCGTGTGAGCGGGAACAGTTCCGCCGCATCTCACTCGACCGACACCGCATCGAATCCGCAGGTATCGACCGAAACGGTCGCACCGGCCGATCAATCGTGGGCCGGGCGTGTGCGTGCGACGGTGCTCGCCTACATCGCGCTGACCAAGCCGCGTGTCATCGAGTTGCTTCTCGTCGCGACGATCCCGGTGATGCTGCAGGCCGACCGCGGCCACGTCGACATCGCGGTCATCGCCTTCACCCTGATCGGTGGCTGGCTCGGCGCAGGCAGCGCCAACACCCTTAACATGGTGGCCGACGCCGACATCGACAAGAAGATGAAGCGCACGGCCCGGCGTCCGCTGGCCCGCCGCGCGGTCGCGCCGCGGAGCGCGCTCATCTTCGGTCTCGCGTTGTGGGCGGCGTCCTTCGCGGTCCTGTACTTCGCCGCCAACCTCCTCTCGGCGCTGCTCGTCTCGGCGACGATCCTCTTCTACGTCGGCGTCTACACGCTGATCCTCAAGCGTCGGACCTGGCAGAACGTGGTCTGGGGCGGCGCCGCGGGTTGTATGCCGACCCTGGTGGGTTGGGCCGCGGTCACCGGGTCGCTGAGCTGGCAGCCGATCGTCCTCTTCGCGGTCATCTTCTTCTGGACGCCGCCGCACACCTGGGCGCTGGCGATGCGCTACAAGGAGGACTACAAGGCGGCCGGTGTGCCGATGCTCCCGGTCATCGCGACCGAAGAACGCGTCACCCGCCAGATGCTGATCTACACGGTCCTCACCGTGGTGACCTCACTGCTGCTGATCCCGGCGACGAGCTGGATCTACACCGTGATCGCGCTGACCGCCGGTGGCTGGTTCCTGGAGCGGGTGACCAAGCTGTACCGCGACACCAAGCGCGGTGCCGAGGTGGCACCGCTGAAGGTGTTCCTGCAGTCCAACGAGTACCTCGCCATCGTGTTCTGCGGACTCGCGATCGACGCGGTCGTCGGACTGCAGACCATCTCGTCCTACTTCTGAGCGCGGCTCACGTCCCGGCCGGCAACAGCACCGTCGAACCCGTGGTGACACGTGCCTCCAGGTCGGTGTGTGCGGCAGCCGCATCGGCCAATCGGTAACGCTGGCCGACGCGCACCTCGACACTGCCGTCGACGATCGCCTCGAAGTACTCGCCGGCCCGGCGGTTCAGTTCCTCGGCCGTGTCGGTGAAGTGCGCCAGTGTCGGCCGCGTCACCGACAGCGATCCCGCCGCGTTCAAACGTTGGAGGTCGAACGGCGGAACCGGCCCGCTCGCCGCCCCGAAGAGCACGATGATCCCCCGGACCGCGGTCGAGGCCAGTGACTGCTCGAACGTGTCGGCGCCGACGCCGTCGTAGACCACCGGCACGCCGCGTCCGTCGGTGAGGTCACGGACGCGGGAACTCAGGTCCTCCCCGTAGCGCAGGACGTGATCCGCCCCCGCGGCGCGCGAGAGTTCCGCCTTCTCGTCGGACGAGACCGTCGTGATGACCGTCAGTCCGCGGCGCTTGGCGAGCTGGGTGAGGATCAGGCCGACACCACCGCCACCGGCGTGCACCAGGATCGTGTTGCCGGCTTGGGGATGAGCACTCCCGTCGAGGAGGTAGTGCGCGGTGAGACCGCGGAGAAGCGACGACCCGGCCACCGCGTCGTCGACCGCGTCGGGTACCGGGACCGCTTTCGAGGCCGGGACCGCGACAAGCTCCGCATACGAACCGGGGGCCGCACACCACGCCACCCGCTGACCTTCCTGCAGCGACGTCACATCCGAGCCGGTCGCGACGACGACGCCCGCGCCCTCGGTGCCGGGGATGTAGGGCGGTGTGGAGGGATAGAGGCCCCGGCGCAGATAGGTGTCGATGAAGTTCACGCCCACCGCTGCGGTCCGGACGATCACCTCGTCGGAGGCGGGGATGGGATCGTCGACGCTGCCGAAGGTCAGGACGTCGGGTCCGCCGTGGCGGGTCACCTGGATAGCTCGCACGACACCGTTCTACACGCCGGAATCGCCCCGGTATGCTGACCCCCATGACGAACACCACCGACGGCGAGAACTCGGGCACGCAGCAGAAGGTCGAGGCACCCACCGAGGTCGTCGCCTCGGTACGCAAGTTCGTCGAGCGCGAAGGTGGCAGCGCGAAGGTCGTCCTCCAGGCGATCGGGGACGCCGGTGTGCGGATCACGCTCGTCGGCGACGCCAACGGCATCCTCGGGGACCGGGTTGTGCCCGATCTCGCGACCGCGCAGGCCGTGGTCGACGCCGTCGACGGTCTCGAGATCGCCGAATGGGACCGTGACCTCACCTCGGAGACCACGGTGTCGACGTCGCACTACCGCAAGATGGCGGGTTGGGTCGCGCGGCAGAAGCGCTTCCCGCGTGCGCGCAACCGCGCCATCCTCTGAGGCCGGAGTTCGATCAGGCAGACTCGCGCAGCGGGTCTGCCTTTTTCGTCGCCGGATCCTTGACGATCGGGTTCCGCGCGATCAGGAGCTGCCAGGTGGCGCCGATGAGCAGGACCGCACTGCCGAACATGTGCGCGATGACGAGGGCGATGGGCAGATCGGTGGCGAACTGCACGAACCCGATCAGGCCCTGGAGCAGCAGGAGCAGCATGAACACCACTGCCGAGCGCTGTTGCGGCCGCGCGAACACCCGTGCGTAGACGAGGGCCGCGATCGCGAGCCCGACGAGGGTGAAGACGGCGTCGGCGTGCAGCTGTGTCGCGTTGCCGGGGTCGAGACCGTTCCGCGGGGCGTCCACATCGCCGGCGTGCGGGCCGGAGCCGGTCACGACCGTGCCGAGGTAGATCGTGCCCCAGGTGACGAGATAGACCAGCCAGGCGAGGTAGATGCCGAGTCGGCGTGTGGCGGTCGAGGGAGCGTCGGCGTCGTGCGATCCGGGCGCGGTCGGCGTCGGATACGGACGCATCCGGTAGACGAGCACGGTGGATGCGGAGACCAATGCCATGGACAGCAGGAAATGCAGCGCGACGACCCACGGGTTGAGCTGGGTCAGGACCGTGATCCCGCCGATCACCCCCTGGAACGGGATGCCGAGCGCGATGAGGGTGACCAGCCACTTGTCCCGGCGCGCCGCTCCGGCCAACCGCAGGACGGCGACCCAGGTCGCGATGGCGATGACGATCAGCACGAAGGTGAGCAGACGGTTGCCGAACTCGATCGCGCCGTGCATGCCCAGTTCGCCGTGCGGCACGAACGACTCGTCGGTGCACCGCGGCCAGGTCGGGCAACCGAGGCCCGAGGCGGTCACGCGCACGGCGCCGCCGGTGGCCACGATGCCCACGTTCGAGACGAGCAGGGCGATGGCCCAGCGATGCACGAATCGTGCGGTCGGCCGGCCGAAGCCGGGGACGAACCGCCACGGACCGGTCAGCGGCCGGCGCGCGTCGCCGGCGGCCGCGGGATGATCGCCCGACCGGGCCGTCGCCGGGGCGTTCGAAGTATCGGATGTCATCGGAATCGGAACCACCTCACCGCCAAGGTGCCGGCCACCGCGGCCCACACCAGCAAGACACCCACCCCGAAGGCGTCGAACGAACCTTCCGAGGCCATCTCGAGCGCCTCGCTCAATGCCCCCGACGGGATGCACCGCGCGATCCAGTGCACGGCGTCGGGGATGTTGGAGTCGACGACGACCAGACTGCCGAGGCCGATGAACGCAAACCACAGCAGGTTCGCCAGTGCCAGCACGACCTCGGCCTTCAAGGTGCCGCCGAGCAGCAGCCCGAGAGCCGCGAAGCACGCGGTGCCGACCGCGAGGACCACCGCACCGATGAGCAGACCGAGGGGGCTCGGTCGCCAGCCGAACGCGGCGCCGATTCCACCGAGGATCACCGACTGCAGCGCGACCACCACGAGGACCGCGATCGACTTGCCGGCGATGATGCCCCAGCGCGGTATCGGCGTCGCGCCGAGGCGTTTCAGCGCGCCGTAGCGACGGTCGAACCCGACGGCGATCGCCTGTCCGGTGAACGCCGTCGACATCACCGCGACGGTCAGGATCGCCGGGACGAACAGCGCCGCCCGCTCGGCGGGGCCGTCGCCGAACCCGGTGTCGATCGGCAGCAGGCACAGACCGACGAGCAGCGTGATCGGGATGAACATCGTGAGGAGCAACTGCTCGCCGTTGCGCAGCAGGAGCTTGAGTTCGAGGCCGCTCTGCGCGGCGATCATCGCCGGCAGCGACGCCGCCCGGGGAGCGGGGCGGAACAGACCGTCGGGGAATGTTCCGGCAGCACGGTCGGCGGGGCGGGGGAGCCCGGTGGGTGCGGATGAGGTCACGGTCGAAGGGTCCGTCCGGTGAGATCGAGGAAGACGTCTTCGAGGCTGCGGGTCTCCACGCGCAGATCGGTCGCGAGGACGTTGATCTTGGCGCACCAGGCGGTCACCGTGGCCAGCACCTGCGGCGTCATCGGACCGATGACCAGATACGAGCCGGGGGTGGCCTCCGTGCAGTGGTAGTCCTCGGGCAGGGCCAGCACCAGCATCGACAGGTCGAGTCCACGTGGTGCGGTGAAGCGCAGTTCGTTCTCGGCGCCGGTGCTGGTGAGATCGGCGGGTGTCCCGTCGGCGACGACGCGGCCGTGATCGATGATCGCGACGTGGTCGGCGAGTTCCTCGGCCTCGTCCATCAGATGAGTCGTGAGCAGGACGGATGCTCCGTCGGCCCGGAGCCGGTCGATGAGTTCCCACACGACGAGGCGGGCGTGGGCATCGAGGCCGGCGGTCGGTTCGTCGAGGAAGACCAGTTCGGGGCGGCTGACGACCGCGCAGGCGAGGGCTAGGCGCTGCTGCTGGCCACCGGACAGACGTCGGTAGGACGTACGACGCACCTCGGTCAGGCCGAGAGCGTCGAGCAGGAATTCGGGATCGATGGGATCGGCCGAATACGCGGCCACCAGGCGCAGCATCTCCTCGGCCCGGGCTCCCGGGTAGGCGCCACCGCCTTGCAGCATGACGCCGATGCGGCGCCGGAGCGCGTCGTTGTCGGCGATGGGATCGAGACCCAGGACGCGGACGCTGCCGGCGTCGGGTGCGGTGAAGCCCTCGCAGATCTCGACGGTGGTGGTCTTGCCCGCGCCGTTGGGACCGAGCAGGGCGAGGATCTCGCCGCGTTCGAGGGTGAGATCGAGCCGATCGACCGCGGTGCGGTCACCGAAGCGCTTGACCAGACCGCGGACCTCGACGGCCGCCGCAGTGGCGGCCGGGGTGCCGGCGGAGGCGGCTGACCCGGGATCGCGGAGCCGACGATCGTTCACCCGATCGTCGTCGTTGATCTGCCGAGAGGTCGTGCTGCGCACACTGGTCAGACTAGGCGCTCGGAGCCCAGGGACGAAAAGCGGTGACCGGGCACACGGCGCATGCGCTCATCGTCGTGCCGACGCCGACCCGGCCGTGGCCTCGTCGTCGTCCGACACGGGCTCGCGGCGGCGTCGACGACGGGGCGCGCGGTCCTCGAAGAACAGGGCGGTGAGAACCGCGACCATGATCACGCCGGCCAGAAGTCCTTGTGCCAGAACCACTCCGCTCGTGTTCGAACTCGTGGGCATCACCACGATGGCGATGATCGCCGACGCCGCGATGGTGGAGATCCGGAACCAGGCGCCGGTGGCCCACGCGGCCAGCGGGATCACGGCCCACAGGAGGTACCAGGCCTGCACGAACGGGAAGAACAGCACGACTGTGGCCATCGACACACCGAGTGCGCCGAGTGGGTGGAGCCGGCCGCCGAGGGTGGCGAGCATCCACCGGACGATGAACAGGGCGGCGACGAGCTGGCCGATGGGACGGGCCACCTCGAGGATCGCCTGCGTGTGCTCGCCGAGGCCGAGGGTGACGCCGATCCGGCCGGTGGTCACCGACAACAGGGTCGGCATCGACATCCACGAGCGGACAATCTCGCCCGTCGACAACGTGCCCGTCCAGCCGAAGCCGAGCCCGGTGCCGAGGGAGATCCCCATCATCACGATGCCCAGGACCACCACGTAGAAGGCCGCCGACGCGCTCAGCATGTACACCGACCACCGGGAGCGACCCCACCATTCCCGGATCGGCGTGTGCCGGAGCACGGGCAGGGTGGCGCCCCACCGCATGGCCAGGGCGATGCCGACGAAGCCCAGGGCGAGCATCGAGGTGACCTTGATCATCGCCGAGGCTGCGAGCACCGCACCGCCGCCGATGAGCAACCAGCCCGCTCGGGTGGGGACGAGGGTCCCGGGTCGGCGGAGTCGTTCGGCGCCGTAGATGGCGCGGAAACTCAACTCGAGACCGACCAGCATCAGGCCGAGCATGAGGGCCTCGTTGTGGATGCCCCCGACGAGATGCAGGATGACCAGCGGGTTCATCGCGCCCAGCCAGAGTGCGGCCACCGACGAGACCCCGCAGCGGCGGGCCAGGCGGGGGAGTGCCCAGACGATGAGCGCGACGCCGATCAGTGCGACGACGCGGTGCAGGAAGATCGCGGCGGTGATGTTGTCGCCGGTGACCTTGGTGATGCCCTCGCCGATCCACAGGAAGAAGGGGCCGTAGGGCGCGGGGGTGTCGCGCCAGAGGTTGGGCACCGACCTGGTCAAAATGTGGTCCACGCCGAGTCCGCGGACCGGACTGACCGAGTACGGATCCATGCCCCGGAAGGCGATGGCGCTCTGCGCGAGATACGAGTAGATGTCCTTGCTCAGCAGCGGCGGCGCCACGATGATCGGGGCGATCCACAGCATGAGGGTCCGGTCGGCCTGGCGGCGGCTCATGCGGCGCTCCGGGCTCCGGCCGTGGCGGACCTCGACGCTGAACCGGCCGACTGCGAACCGGCCGAGCAACAACCACGCGACGACCAGGGTGATCGCGCCGCCGATGGAAAGCGCGAGGGCGGTGCCGAACATGCGTGACGGCAACGACAGGACGCGCATCCCGGCAACGGGGTTCTGCAGTACGGGTACCGCACCGGTCCCGAGGGCGCCGATGAGGATCAGTACCGAGCCGGTGGCGCCGAAGAGCTTGATCCGGCGGAGCCGGCGGGTCTCCTCGGCGTTGAGCGGGCCGACCTCGCGCTCGTCGTCGTGCAGGCGGGCCACGGTCTTGCCGTAGTCGCCGGGTTCGGCGCCGGCAGCCGCAGGGCGCTGTTTGCGCAGTCCGAGATAGTCGAGCAGGGCGACCAAGCGGGTCCACACGAGTCCGAAGTAGTCCGGCACGCGGCGCGGAGCTGTGGTTTCGGGCACACGACGACTGTAATCGCCGGACGTGGTGGCCTCACGACCCCCTGCGATAAGGGCACCCTTGCTGGCAGCAGGGAAGTAATTACGTCACACTCGTGTTGTGAAAACCATGCGGAACGATGTTGTGCTGCCTTCTGGCAGTGCCGGCGCCGTGCCCTCCGCTGGTACGGGTGCCGGAGTGACCGGAGGTGTCGACGCGCACCACGACGGTCAGACCCGGGAGGCCGTGGTCACCCTGCTCGTCGAAGACGGCCCGCTCACCGCCGGCGACATCGGCGAGCGGCTCGGCATCTCGGCGGCCGGCGTCCGTCGCCATCTCGACGCCCTGACCGGCGCCGGGGACATCGAGGTCGCCTCGCCGGGGTTCGGCCAACGCGGCCGGGGCCGACCCGCCAAGTACTTCCAGCTCACCGCTTCCGGACGCGGCAAGATGCGCCACGCCTACGACGACCTGGCCGGTGCGGCGATGCGTAAGCTGCGTGATCTCGGCGGCACCGACGCGGTCGCCGAGTTCGCGCGCGAGCGCGTCGAACGCATCGTGGCCGGCGTCCGTCCCAGCACCGGTCCGGTGACCGTCGCCGACACGGTCGACGAGATCGCCGACGCGCTCACCAGCGCGGGGTACTCGACCAACACGCGTCAGGTCGGGACCGGCATGCAGATCTGCCAGCACCATTGCCCGGTGGCGCACGTCGCCACCGAGTTCCCGGAGCTGTGTGAGGCGGAGACCGCGGTCTTCACCGAACTGCTCGGCACGCACGTGCAGCGTCTGGCGACCATCGCCAACGGTGACTGCGCCTGCACCACCCATGTGCCGATCCACCCACCGCCGGGTGGGACCACCGAAGACCGACCCGGGGCCGTCGCGGACCCCGATACGCAGCCCGTATCGCCCCGCGCCACCCCCAACCAGACACCGACCGCCACGACAACCCGAAAGGCCACGCGATGACTGTCACCGATCCGGCCACCCCGACCCCAGCGGCGCCCCTCACCCAAGAGGAGACGATCGCCGCCCTCGGCAAGTACGGCTACGGCTGGGCCGATTCCGACGTCGCGGGCGCGAGCGCCAAGCGCGGACTGTCCCCGGCGGTCGTCGCCGACATCTCGGCGAAGAAGAGCGAGCCCGAGTGGATGCTCGAGCAGCGCCTCAAGGCCCTCAAGATCTTCGACAAGAAGCCCATGCCCGGCTGGGGTGCGGGGCTCGAGGGCATCGACTTCGACAACATCAAGTACTTCGTGCGCTCCAGCGAGAAGCAGGCCGCCACGTGGGACGACCTGCCCGAGGACATCAAGAACACCTACGACAAGCTCGGCATCCCCGAGGCGGAGAAGCAGCGTCTCGTCTCCGGTGTCGCGGCGCAGTACGAGTCCGAGGTCGTCTACCACTCGATCCGTGAGGACCTCGAGAAGCAGGGCGTGATCTTCCTCGACACCGACACCGCGCTCAAGGAGCACCCGGAGATCTTCCAGCAGTACTTCGGGACCGTCATCCCCGCGGGCGACAACAAGTTCTCCGCGCTCAACACCGCGGTGTGGTCGGGTGGGTCCTTCATCTACGTGCCGCCGGGTGTCCACGTCGACATCCCGCTGCAGGCCTACTTCCGGATCAACACCGAGAACATGGGCCAGTTCGAGCGCACGCTGATCATCGTCGACGAGGGTGCCTAWGTGCACTACGTCGAGGGCTGTACCGCGCCGATCTACAAGACGGACTCGCTGCACTCCGCGGTCGTCGAGATCATCGTGAAGAAGGGCGGCCGCTGCCGCTACACGACCATCCAGAACTGGTCGAACAACGTCTACAACCTGGTGACCAAGCGCGCGAAGGCCGAGGCCGGCGCGACCATGGAGTGGATCGACGGCAACATCGGTTCCAAGGTCACCATGAAGTACCCGGCGGTCTGGCTGACCGGCGAGCACGCCAAGGGAGAGGTCCTCTCGGTCGCGTTCGCGGGTGAGGGCCAGCACCAGGACACCGGCTCCAAGATGGTCCACCTCGCGCCGAACACCTCGAGCAACATCGTCTCGAAGTCGGTGGCCCGTGGCGGTGGCCGGGCGTCGTACCGCGGTCTGATCAAGATCAACAACGGTGCGCACGGCAGCCGGTCGACGGTGAAATGCGATGCGCTGCTGGTGGACACCATCTCGCGCAGCGACACCTACCCGTACGTCGACATCCGCGAGGACGACGTGACGATGGGTCACGAGGCGACCGTCTCGAAGGTCAGCGACGACCAGCTCTTCTACCTGATGAGTCGCGGTCTGACCGAGGACGAGGCGATGGCCATGGTGGTCCGCGGCTTCGTCGAGCCGATCGCCAAAGAACTGCCGATGGAATACGCGCTCGAGCTCAACCGCCTGATCGAGCTCCAGATGGAAGGAGCTGTCGGCTGATGGCCGATCCCACATTGCCCGTGACCACTCCCGGCTCGGCGGCGCCCGTCGTCAACAAGGGTGAGATGTTCACCTCGTTCGACGTCGACGCCTTCGAGGTGCCGAGTCCCCGCGAGGAGGCGTGGCGGTTCACCCCGTTCCGTCGTCTCCGCGGGTTGCACGACGGGTCCGCGCAGCGGTCCGGCGAGGCGACCGTGGAAGTGACCGGAGCGTCCGAGGGCGTCGAGGTCGAGACCATCGGTCGCGACGACAAGCGCCTCGGCGAAGGCGGCGTGCCGTTCGACCGTGTTGCCGCGCAGGCGTATTCGTCGTTCACGCAGGCGACCGTGGTGACCGTCGGCCGCGAGGTCGAGCTCGCCGAGCCGGTCACCGTCACGGTCACCGGCCCCGGCGAGGGCGAGACCGCCTTCGGCCACACCCAGATCCGGCTCGAGGCGTTCGCGCGCGCCGTCGTCGTCCTCGATCAGAAGGGCAGCGGCACGTTCGCGGAGAACGTCGAATTCGTCGTCGGCGACAGTGCCGCACTGACCGTCGTGAACATCCACGACTGGGAGGACGACGCCGTCCACGTCGCGACGCATCACGTGCGCGCCGGCCGTGACTCCGTGGTCCGCCACTTCGCGATCAGCTTCGGCGGCAACCTGGTTCGGCTGTCGCCGATCGTCCATTACGACGCGCCCGGCGGCGACGTCGAGATGTGGGGTCTGTACTTCGCCGACGCCGGTCAGCATCTCGAGCAGCGCCTCCTCGTCGACCACAGCCAGCCGCACTGCCGCTCGAACGTCGTCTACAAGGGCGCGCTGCAGGGCGACGTCTCCGGCGATCGCAGCCGTGAGGCCCACACCGTGTGGGTCGGCGACGTGCTGATCCGCGCCGAGGCCGAGGGCACCGACACCTTCGAGCTCAACCGCAACCTGGTGCTCACCGACAACGCGCGCGCCGACTCGGTGCCCAACCTCGAGATCGAGACCGGCGAGATCGTCGGCGCCGGACACGCCAGTGCCACTGGACGTTTCGACGACGAGCAGCTGTTCTACCTGCAGGCCCGCGGTATCCCGGAGGATCAGGCCCGCCGCCTGGTTATCCGCGGCTTCTTCGGCGAGGTGATCGCGAAGATCGGTGTGCCCGAACTGCGCGAGCGTCTGTCCGCCGCGGTCGAGCAGGAACTCGAACTCGCCGGCGCCTGACCGCCGGACATCAGCCACACGAACTTCCCCAGCCCGGAGAAAGAATTCTAAGACTATGACCACACTGGAAATCCGCGATCTGCACGTCGACGTCGCGCAGACCGACACCGACGCCGAGCCCATCCACATCCTCAAGGGTGTCGACCTGACCGTGAAGTCGGGGGAGACCCACGCGATCATGGGCCCCAACGGTTCCGGCAAGTCGACGCTGTCGTACGCCATCGCCGGCCACCCCAAATACGAGGTGACCTCGGGCTCGATCACCCTCGACGGTGAGGACGTCCTGGAGATGAGCGTCGACGAGCGCGCCCGCGCCGGGCTGTTCCTCGCCATGCAGTACCCCGTCGAGGTGCCCGGCGTCTCGATGTCGAACTTCCTGCGGACCGCCGCCACCGCCGTGCGCGGTGAGGCGCCGAAGTTGCGCCACTGGGTCAAGGAGACCAAGGAGGCGATGACCTCGCTCGACATCGATCCGTCGTTCTCCGAGCGCAGCGTCAACGAGGGTTTCTCCGGCGGTGAGAAGAAGCGTCACGAGATCCTCCAGCTCGATCTGCTCAAGCCGCGGATCGCGATCCTCGACGAGACCGACTCGGGACTCGACGTCGACGCCCTGCGGGTGGTCAGCGAGGGCGTGAACCGGTACAAGGAGCGCGACAACGGCGGGATCCTGCTGATCACGCACTACACGCGCATCCTCCGCTACATCAAGCCGGAGTTCGTGCACGTCTTCGTCAACGGTCGCGTCGTCGAATCCGCCGGTCCCGAACTCGCCGATGAGCTCGAGGAGAAGGGTTACGAGCGTTTCACCTCGGCTGCCAAGGCCGGCTGAGACCGCCCGACCGATCCGAGCCGACCAGCACAGGAGGTGTATCAGGTGACACTCTCGACAGAGGTTTCCACCGCCCTGGACGTCGATTCGCTGCGCGCCGACTTCCCGATCCTCTCGCGCACCGTCCGCGACGGAAAGCCGCTGGTGTACCTGGATTCCGGGGCGACCTCGCAGCGTCCGGTCCAGGTGCTCGACGCCGAACGGTACTTCCTCACGCACCACAACGCCGCGGTGCATCGCGGCGCGCATCAGCTCGCCGAGGAGGCGACCGACGCGTATGAGGACGCCCGGGAGGTCATCGCGGCGTTCGTGGGGGCGTCCGCCGACGAGCTCGTGTTCACCAAGAACGCAACTGAGGCACTCAACCTCGTGACCTACACCCTCGGCGACCCGCGGTCTGCGGATCTCCTCGGGGGTTCGGCGCTCGGCCCCGGCGACACCGTCGTCATCACCGAGCTGGAGCATCACGCCAATCTCGTTCCGTGGCAGGAGCTCTGCGGCCGCACGGGCGCGACGCTCCGCTGGTTCGGGGTGACCGACGAAGGTCGAATCGACCTGGATTCGCTGACCCTCGACGAGTCGGTGAAGGTCGTGTCCTTCACACACCAGTCGAATGTGACCGGGGCGGTCGCCGACGTGGCCGAGCTGGTCTCCCGCGCACGCGCGGTCGGCGCACTCGTCGTGCTCGACGCCTGCCAGTCGGTGCCGCACATGCCGGTCGACTTCCGTGCTCTCGACGTCGACTTCGCCGCCTTCTCCGGGCACAAGATGTTCGGACCCAGTGGCGTCGGAGCGCTGTACGGCAAGTCCGATCTGTTGAATGCGTTGCCGCCGTTCATCACCGGCGGCTCGATGATCGAGACCGTGACCATGGAGGGGTCGACGTACGCTCCGCCGCCGCAACGGTTCGAGGCGGGCGTGCCGATGACCTCGCAGGTCGTCGGACTCGGTGCCGCGGTGCGTTACCTGACCGTTCTCGGCATGGACGCCGTCGCCGCGCATGAGCATGCGCTGACCGCGCGGGCGCTGGAGCAGCTCGGCGACATCGAGGGTGTGCGGATCATCGGGCCGTCGACCCCGGAGAGCCGCGGCGGCGCCGTGGCCTTCCTCGTCGACGGCATCCACGCCCACGATCTCGGGCAGATCCTCGACGACGAGGGCGTGGCCATTCGGGTGGGTCACCACTGCACGTGGCCGCTGCACCGGCGCTTCGGCGTCGCCGCCACCGCACGTGCGTCGTTCGCCGCGTACAACACGTTCGCCGAGGTCGATGCGCTCGCCGCCGCGATCGTCACGGCGCAGAAGTTCTTCGGGACGGTCTGAGCCATGCGGATGGAACAGATGTACCAGGAAGTGATCCTGGACCACTACAAACACCCACACGGGCGCGGACTCCGTGAACCGTTCGGTGCCGAGGTCCACCACGTCAACCCGACCTGTGGTGACGAGGTCACCCTGCGCGTGGCGGTCTCCGACGACGGTTC
Source organism: Gordonia sp. UCD-TK1 (assembly GCF_001691435.1). NCBI lineage: Bacteria > Bacillati > Actinomycetota > Actinomycetes > Mycobacteriales > Gordoniaceae > Gordonia > Gordonia sp. UCD-TK1. The sequence goes on from NZ_LZMP01000046.1 coordinate 132,304, forward strand.
GAGCATCGACGACGTGTCCTACGACGGGCAGGGATGCTCGATCTCGCAGGCGTCGACGTCGGTGTTGCACGACCTCATCGTCGGCCGGCCGGTCGGGGAAGCACTGGCCACCGTCGAGTCGTTCAACGCGATGATGACCTCCCGCGGCAAGGACGCCGGTGACGAGGACGTCATCGGCGACGGGATCGCCTTCGCCGGGGTGAGCAAATACCCGGCACGCGTCAAATGCGCGCTCCTGGGCTGGATGGCCTTCAAGGACGCACTCGCGCAGACGATGGACAGCCACGAGACACGAGCGGAGACAGCATGAGTGACGACACTGCCACCACGGACACACCGACGACCGCGGCCACCGACACCGGCGTGACGGGGACACCCGCCGCGCCCGCGACGTCGCTGCCGGCCATCGAGGACGTCGAGGAGGCGATGCGCGACGTGGTCGACCCCGAACTGGGGATCAACGTCGTCGACCTCGGTTTGGTCTACGGCATCGAGGTGACCGACGACGCGGTCGCGAAGATCGACATGACCCTCACCTCGGCGGCCTGTCCGCTGACCGACGTGATCGAGGACCAGTCGCGCGGTGCGCTGGTCTCCAGCGGTCTGTGCACCGACATGGAGATCAACTGGGTCTGGCTGCCGCCGTGGGGCCCCGACAAGATCACCGACGACGGTCGCGAGCAGCTCCGCGCCCTCGGCTTCACCGTCTGACCGACGATCGGACACACCACTGCGCCGGCCCCGGTCATGATCGACGACCGGGTCCGGCGCTTGTTCGTCGGTAGGGCACTTCCGTGCGGGGAGTTGATCGCATGAGGCGTTTCGAGTCGCGGGTCGAGCGGATGATCCGAGAGGCCACCGAACGCGGCGAATTCGACAACCTACCGGGCGCGGGGAAGCCGTTGGATCTGACCGACAGCGACGATCCCGACTGGTGGGTCAAGCGCAAGATCCGCGAGGAAAACCTCGACTCGTCGGCGTTGCTCCCCGCGCCGCTGGTGTTGCGCCGGGAGGCACAGGATTTCCCGGAGTCGCTGCGCCACATCGCCGACGAGGACGCGGTCCGTGACATCCTCGTCGACTTCAATCGCCGTGTGCGCGAGGCACATCTCGCCTCTCGCCAGATGGCGTTGCCGCACAGTGTCGTCGCGCACACAGTCGATGTCGACGACATGATCCGGCGGTGGCGAGTGCTGCGGCGCTGATCAGCCGGCGTCGCCGGCCCACGCCGGGGTGGACATCGCGCCCCGTGCCACCACGACGCGAGTACGCATGTCGACCGCAGCGATGACCCTGGTCATCGCGCTCATCGTGCCGGTCAGATCGTCCCGCTTGCTCAGGTAAGTGCGTTGTGCGGCAACGGGCATCGTGAAGAACGCCTCGAAGAAGGCGACCGTCTGCGACGGACTGAGCCCCAGCAGCGCGCTGAGCCCACGAAGACGCAGGTTGTGCACCGCACGGGTGGACGGCGGCCACAGATCCGCGGCGGGGTCGCGGCCTGCTGCGAGCGCCGCCACGACCGCGTCCGTGCACATCAGCGACGTCGCCACGCTGTAGCCGGTCGTCGGGTTCTTGAAACCGCCCGCGGCGCCGAACCGGAAAACGGGATCGCGCCAGGGGTGTGGTGACGAGCCGGTCAGCGGGAAGTCGACGTGCTCGACCCGCCGGATCCCCGACGGCATCCCACCGAGCCGCGCGGCCAGGCGGCGTTCGAGTTCGTCGAGACCGAGGGCGGGATGCCCGGCGAGACAGGTCTCCTCGAGGAGGTACTCGCCCCCGCCGAGCGGCACGACATACAGAAAGGACGGCAGCGCCCGGCGATCTGTCGCGCCACCCCGCCAGTCCATGAGCAGTGCCTCGTGCCCGTCCAGCACGGGTGCGGCCACCTCTGCGTCGACGACGATCCCGTACGCGGTCTGTCGAGGTGCGTCGTGGGGGAGCGCACCGCGACAGTCGACCACGGCATCGCCGGTCAGGACCGAACCGTCATCGAGATGCACACGCGCGCCGTCGATCTCGACCACCCGGGCGGAACGGGTCGGAACCCCGTCGAGGGTCAGTGACCGTTGCAGGCCGGGGGTGTCGAAGACGGTGTAGCCGCGGGCCACCTCCTCGAGTTCGCGGCCCGCGATCCCGATGCGCGCGGTCCGGGCGGCGACGGCGGACGGGTCGACCCACTCGGGCAACTCGTCGGACCAGCATGCGAACGTGGACCGCCAGACCCGGTCGGGAGACGGATCGACCAGGGTGACCGATACGCCGGCACGGGCCAGGCGGTGGACGAGGGCGCGGCCGGCCGGCCCGGCCCCCGCGACGATGACTCCGGAACTCACATCCTGTCCTTCGGCGCGGGCGACGATCCGGACGGTGACGCGTCGTCGGGCTGGGACGTCACGAACCGCCGGTGGCGAGCATGCCACCGTCGACGGCCAGGGTCTCGCCGGTGATCCACGCCGACTCGTCGCTCGCGAGGAAGGCGACCGCCCGGGCGACGTCCTCGGGTTCCCCGATCCGCTTCATCGGGTACGAGTTCGCCGCGCGGGCCTCGTTGTCGCCCTCGGTGAACACGGATGCGAACTTGGTCCGGACGATCGAGGGGGCGATCGCGTTGACCCGGATGTTCGGTCCGAGTTCCCAGGCGAGCTCGGCGGTCAGGCGGATCAGCGCCGCCTTCGACGTGCCGTACGCCGCGATCACGCCCGTCGACCGCAGGCCCGCGACCGAGGAGATGTTGACGACCGACCCGCCGGTGTCCTTCATGCCCGCCCGGTAGGCCTCCTGGACGAACCCGAGCGCGGCGACGACGTTGGTGTCGAACGTCTTGCGGTACGCGGCGAGGTCGGCCCCCATCAGCGGGCCGGCCAGCGGCGCGATCCCGGTGTTGTTGACCAGGATGTGGATTCCGCCGCCCTGTGCGACGGCCGCGGCCACGGCGGCCGCCCGGTCGTCGGCGTCGCCGGTGTTGCCCGCACACGCCGAGACCGTCGCTCCGGGCACCGCCGTCCGGATCCGGCCGGCCGCCTCCTCGAGTGGCTCGGCCTTCCGGCTCGTGATGACGACCGAGGCGCCGCGACGGGCCAGTTCCGTCGCGATCGCCTCACCGATGCCGCGACTGGCACCGGTGACGAGCGCGGACCGGCCGGTCAGGTCGGAGGACTGCGGGAAGTTCTGCGGAATCGTTGTGGAGTGCGTCACGTCCCACACCGTATCGGTCCACCGTGACGGGGGTGGTCGACTCGGCCGCACGGCGCCGGGGTCCGCACGTGGAAAAAGCAGTGGCGCGGCACCGGTAGAATCGACCGTCGTGATCACCGCGACCGACCTGGAGGTACGAGCGGGCGCTCGGACCCTGTTGGCGGCGCCCGGCGACGCCTTACGCATCCAGCCCGGCGACCGGATCGGCCTCGTGGGCCGCAACGGTGCCGGCAAGACCACCACGCTGCGCATCCTGGCCGGCGAGACCGAACCCTACGCGGGATCGATCCGCCGGTCCGGTGAACTCGGTTACCTCCCGCAGGACCCCAAAGAGGGCGACCTCGACGTCCTGGCCAAGGACCGGGTGCTCTCCGCGCGCGGTCTCGACGAGATCCTGCGCGACATGGAGAAGCAGCAGGCGCAGATGGCCGAGGCCGCCGACGACAAGCTGCGGGACAAGGCCGTGGCGCGGTACGGCCGCCTCGAAGAGCGCTTCGCCGCCCTCGGCGGATACGTCGCCGAATCCGAGGCCGCGCGGATCTGCAACAGCCTGGGTCTGCCCGATCGGGTTCTCGAGCAGCCGCTGCGGACACTCTCCGGGGGTCAGCGCCGACGGATCGAACTCGCACGCATCCTGTTCGCGGCGTCCGACGGTTCGGGGAAATCCGACACCACCCTCCTGCTCGACGAACCGACCAACCACCTCGACGCCGACTCGATCGCCTGGCTCCGCAGCTTCCTGCAGAACCACGAGGGGGGTCTCGTCGTGATCAGTCACGATGTCGACCTGCTGGCCGACGTGGTGAACCGGGTGTGGTTCCTCGACGCGGTGCGCGGTGAGGCCGACATCTACAACATGAGCTGGAAGCGGTACCTCGATGCCCGGGCGACCGACGAGCAGCGCCGTCGTCGCGAACGGGCCAATGCCGAGAAGAAGGCGTCCGCCCTGCGCGCGCAGGCCGCGAAGCTCGGTGCCAAGGCCACCAAGGCGACTGCCGCGCAGAACATGCTGAAGCGCGCGGAGCGGATGATCGACGCCCTCGACGAGGAGCGGGTGGCCGACCGCACCGCGCGGATCCGGTTCCCCGAACCGGCCGCATGCGGCAAGACACCGTTGATGACGTCCGGACTCTCGAAGAGCTACGGCTCGCTGGAGATCTTCACCGGGGTGGACCTCGCGATCGACAAGGGCAGTCGCGTCGTCGTCCTGGGCCTCAACGGCGCGGGCAAGACGACGCTGCTGAGGATGCTTGCCGGAGTGGAGAAGCCGGACACGGGCTCGATCGAGCCGGGATTCGGTCTGAAGATCGGCTACTTCGCGCAGGAACACGACACCCTCGACGACCGGGCGTCGGTGTGGGAGAACATCCGGCACGCGGCACCCGACGCGGGCGAGCAGGACCTCCGAGGCCTGTTGGGCGCGTTCATGTTCAGCGGCGCTCAGCTCGATCAGCCGGCCGGCACGCTGTCCGGCGGTGAGAAGACCCGGCTCACGCTGGCCGGGCTGGTGTCCTCGGCGGCGAACGTCTTGCTCCTCGACGAGCCGACCAACAACCTCGACCCGATCTCGCGCGAACAGGTCCTCGACGCCCTGCGCAGCTACACCGGGGCCGTCGTCCTGGTGACGCACGATCCGGGCGCCGCCGCCGCGCTCGATCCGCAGCGTGTGATCCTGTTGCCCGACGGCACCGAGGACCACTGGAGCGAGGAGTATCAGGAGCTCATCGAGCTCGCCTGATCGCCTCGATGACCCGATCGGTCCCGGCGCGGTCGGGCACCGTCAGTCGGTGACCGTGTCCGGCGAACTCCCGGCCGACGACCCCCGCGTCCCGCAGTCGCCGCCCGAACTCGATGCCGTCGGGGCCCGGCACGAACACGAAATTCGCCTCGCTCGGCAGCGCCGGGTGGCCCGAGTCGCGCAGCGCGTCGGCGATTCGATCGCGTTCGCGGCGCATCGCCGTGACCCGTCCGGCCAGCTCGTCGGACGCGGCAAGTGCCACTGGCGCAGCGTGTTCGGCGGCCGCGGTGATCGAGAAGGGGACCTCGTGACGGCGGGCACCGCCGACGGACGTCGCCGACCCGATCGCATATCCGACCCGCAGTCCCGCGAGACCGTGGGCCTTGGAGAGGCTTCGCACCGCGATCAGGTTGGGGTACTCGTCGACCAGCGTCCGGACATCGGGTGCGATCCGGCAGTACTCGACGTACGCCTGGTCGAGGATCACCGGGATCGCCGGGTCGACAGCCATGAGCAGATCACGGATCTCCGTGTCGGAGAGGACCGATCCGGTCGGGTTGTGCGGGCTGCAGACGATGACGGCCGCGGTGTCCGGACGCGCGGCCGCGGCGAGCGCACCGATATCGGGACGCCCGTCGTCGAACAGCGGGGTCGTGTCGATCCCGAGCCCGATCATCTCGGCGAGCAGCGCGAAACCCTCGAATGTCGGTGCGGGGGTGACAATCCGAGGTTCGGAGCGACCCCTGGCCCGGGCCCGTGCAGCCGAGTCCTGCAGGATCGCGGAGAGTACGGCCGTCGCCCCGGCGCCGACGCTGATGTGCGCTGCCTCGACACCGGTGTGCTCGGCGATCGTCGCGCGCAGACCGTCGGGACGAAACGACGGGTAGCGGTGGGCCGATGCCGCCGTGTCGCGCAGCGCGGACACGACCGCGGGCAACGGGGGATAGGCGGACTCGTTCCGGTCGCATCGCACGACGACGTCGGTGCGCACGCCGGCGAGGTCCGTGGCGCGCTCGGAGACCGGAGCCGGCAGCAGAACCGTCACGAACGCCCACTCCACCGGATCGCTCCGGCAGCGGCGAAGTCGCCGGCATGGGCAAAGGCCGACATCATCACGATGTCACCGGGACGCACGCGTCCGTCGTCGATCGCCGCGTCCAGAGTCATCGGAATCCCGACCGCGAACAGGTTCCCGCAGTCGTCGAACGTGTCCGGGTGTCGCGACTCGGGCAGTTCGAGGGCCTCGCGCCAGTTGCGCAGGAAGATCCGGTTGGGCTGGTTGGTGACGAGCAGGTCCAGGTCGGACGGACGTACCCCGATTCGATGTGCAAGCGCCGCAGCCACTTCCGGGACCATCCGGTTCCCGCGGGCGAGTACTTTCGCGATCTTGGCCTCGGTGAAGCCGACATGGATCTGACCCGGGCCCGCCTCCCAGTACTTGCGTTCCGGCTGTGCGACGGCGGTCATGTCCGCCGAGAACTGGCCGAAGGACCGGCATTCGGTCCCCAGCACCGGGTTACCCGCGTCGCCGAGGGTCAGGATCGCCACGGCCGCGCCGTCACCGGGTATCGCGGCCTGCGCCTTCACCCGTACCTGCTCCTGGGTGAAGATCTGTCCGGCGCTGTTCTGCGCCAGCGCGATCAGGGCCTTGCGGCCTCCGTTCGCGCGCAGGAGCGCACCGGCGATCTCGATGAGGTGGAAGAAGGCCGCACAGCCGCCGTTGTGCACGTCGAGCACGGTTCGCGGGGCGAGGCCGAGGCGGTATGCGACCTCGCCGACACACCCGCGGACCGGGACCTCCGGCAGCTGGCTGTGGGTGAGCACGACGTCGACATCGTCGAGATATCCGTCGCCGTGACGCTCGACGAGACGCCGTGCGGCGGCGGCGATCATGTCCGCCGACGTCTCACCGTCGGTCGCGTGGTGGCGGAAGGACGGTGCCCGGAACATGACGTTGCCGGCGAGTTCGTCGTCCTCGGCGTACTGCGCGAAGAACTCCGCCGGCACCCGGGCGGTAGGTGGCGAGGTCGGCGAGCGAGACGGCGGGGGCGTCGGCGGTCATGAGCGCATCCATTCGGGGGTCAGCGGAAGTCCATGGCGATGGCGGTGTTCGGCGATGGCGGCGAGGTTGTCGAGTTCGATCTGATGTCCGGCATCGAACATGTCCCACAGGTCGCCGACCCACTCCTCCCGGCCGGCCGGAGCGGTCTCGGGAAAGGGGTTCTCGTCGTAGAACGGGTGGTGGCAGTTGTTCCACAGGACCACCGAACCCGGACGGTCGAGAACGAGTTGCGCGTCGACGACGCGCATCAGGTAGATCATCCAGAGGTGCTTTCCCTGATCCCAGGCACAGTGGTAGTCGACGGTCATCGCGTCGGCGTTCGCCACGGTCCGGACGTACATCTTGGTGTCCTCGTTCAGGCGGTCGTATCCGACCCACAGGTCCGGCTCCCCGGTCGGCTCGAAACCTCGTGTGCTGTAGGTCCATTCCTCGAGCGAGCGCGTGTCGGCCAGCCATTCGTACAGTTCGCGCGGCGGTGCGTCGACGTAGCCCTGCACGGGGCAGAAGTCGCCGAACACCTGGTGATGGGGATACACCGAGCGGACCTTGTCGACGACGAGTGCCGTGTTGGCGGAACGGGGGTGGGTCTCCACCCGGACCACGCCGTCGAGCGTGGCCGCGGTGTCCCCGAGATCGGACAGCGCGGAGGAGTGCGTGGTCATGGGGTACCTCTCGAGATCAGTAAGGCGAACGGGGGTTCTTCGTCGGGATCCACTTCCACGACGAGGCAATTCGGTCCGGTGTGCGAGAACAGTTCGTCGCATGCCGAGCGCAGGGTGAGGAGATCGCCGGCGGTGCGCACCGGGAGGCCGGCGAACATCGCGGCCAGCCCGCCCGCGATGTCGGTGTGGCGGAACCGGTTGACGCTCGGCGCGCCGGGGAAGAATCGCGCCTCACGTGTGACACACATGCCGTGCGCGTCGTTGTTGAGCACGATGAGGGTGATCGGCGCATCGTGTTCGATCGCGGTGTGGATCTCCATGCCGTGCATGAGGAACGAGCCGTCGCCGGCGATGACGATGACCCGACCGTCCGGACGGATGTCCCGCGCGGCGATCGCGGACCCGATCCCCGCCGCGATGCCCCATCCCATCCCGCCCATGCCCAATGCGACGACGAACCGCCCGTCGCCGAACGGGAGATGGTGGATCGCCGCCGCGCCGGTGTTCCCGGCGTCGGCGAACACCGCGCACCCCGCGGGCAGGGCGGCGCCGATGGTGACGAGCACGTCGCGCATCCCGAGGGCGTGAGCCGAGGGTGCGACGGACAGGTGGTCGAGCGGATGGACCCGGGGTGGGCGGCGTCCGGGGAGCCGGTCGGCGAGCGACCGCTGGAGCGCACCGATGGTCTCGGTGAGACGTGCCGTCCCGATGTGCTCGACGTCGGCCGGGGTGCGCGGCGGCGCGCTGCCGAGACGCACGACCGGGATCGCCGCGAGGGCGTCGTCGAGGCCGGCGCGATCGGTCATCGACATGCGGCAGCCGATCACCAGGATCAGCTGTGATTCCCGCACGGCCCGATGGGCCGACRGGTGCCCCATCACCCCGGTGACGCCGGAGCAGGACCCGCGCCCGATGTCGCGACCGCCCGGTGAGACCACGACGCCGGCGCCGAGGAGTTCCGCGAGATCCTCGACGGCACCGTGCAATCCGAGCCGCGATGCCTCCTCGCCCGCCCAGATGCACACCGACCCGCCGTCGCGCGCCACCCCGACGAGTCGGTCGGCGAGTCCGTCGACGACCGCCGGGGGCATCGACCGGAGTTCGGTCGGTGCGCCCGAACGCAACGGTGTGGCGTACCCGGGTGAGGACTGCACGTCTTTGGGCAGGATCACCGCGGCCGGCAGACCTCGTGCGAGGGTGGCGAACGCCTCGTCGAGGACCTGATCGAGACGAGCCGGCTCGTCGACGAACCCGCAGAATCCGACGACGCCGGACACCACGGCACGCAGGTCCACGGTGTCCGGCGGGTCGAGCATGTCTTGAAAGCCACCGCGCCCCACCGCGGCGGTCGACGCCGAACCGATCACGGCGAGCAGGGGTACGCGGCTGTCATAGGCCTCGCCCAGCGCCGGGATGACGTTCAGCGCACCGCCACCCGACGTCGTCAGGACCGCGGTCGGCTCGGCGGTGAGCCGTGCTGCCCATCGGCCATCGCGCCGGCACCGAACTCGTGTTTCGCGACGACCGGGGTGAGCAGCGGGTGCCGCACCGCCGCATCGAAGACGTCTTCGATGTTGGCGCCGTGAACGCCGAAGACGGTCCCCCGCACCCCGGCGTCGACGAGTCGCGCGACGAGGAGGTCGGCCACCGGCACGGCCGCCCGTCCCGGATCGTCATCGGGCACAAGCCCGCCTACCGCGTCCAAACCCTGCATTCCCCAGCTCCGAACAGCGGTGCGGCACCGGCCGATTCGCCGGTGTCCGTAACCGGACCAACTCAGTGTGAGTTAGCTTAGCGTAAGCTAACGTTCGGCGTCAGGGGGTGGGGTGTCAGGCCTCCGGCCAATACCGCTTGCGCAGATCGCCTTTCACGAGCTTCCCGGTGGGCGTGCGCGGAAGGTCGTCGACGAAGTCGACCGACCGGGGCGCCTTGTAGGCCGCGATGTTCTCGGTGGTGAACGCGATCAGCTGCTCGGCGAGCCGATCGGTGGGTTCGTGGCCGTCGGCCAGCTGCACGCAGGCCTTCGCGACCTCGCCGAGGTCGGGGTCGGGGACACCGATCACCGCGACGTCGAACACCGCCGGGTGATTGATGAGGACGTTCTCGGCCTCCTGCGGGTAGATGTTGACGCCGCCGGAGATGATCATGAACGCCTTGCGGTCGGTCAGATACAGATAACCCTCGTCGTCGACGTATCCGACATCCCCTGTGGTGGACCAGTTCTCGTGTTCGGGGTGCTGGGCCTTGCGGGTCTTGTCGGGGTCGTTGTGGTACTGGAACGCCACGTCCTCGCGTTCGAAGAAGACCTGGCCGACCTCGCCGGTCGGGAGTTCCTTGCCGTCCTCGTCGCAGATGTGGACCACGCCGAGCAGCGGTTTGCCCACCGAGCCGGGATGATCGAGCGCCTCCTGCGGGCCGATGAACGTCGCGCCGGCGGCCTCGGTCGATGCGTAGTACTCGTGGATGACCGGGCCCCACCACTCGATCATCGCCCGCTTCACCTCGACCGGGCAGGGCGCGGCGGCGTGGACGGCGATCTTCATGCTGCTGACGTCGTACTTCGAGCGGACGTCCGCGGGCAGCTTCAGCATCCGGATGAACATGGTGGGCACCCACTGGCTGTGGGTCACGCGGTACTTCTCGATAGCGGCGAGGGCCGCTTCGGGATCGAACCGGTCCATCATGACGACGGTCCCGCCGACCGAGTTGGTCATCCCGCAATAGCGCAGCGGCGCCGCGTGATACAGCGGCGCGGGGGAGAGGTAGACCGCGGAGTCGTCGTAGCCGTACATGGGTGCGAAGATCGCGGTGTAGGCGTCGGGCACCTGGTCGACCTGCCCTTCGGGCATCGGTGTCTTGATGCCCTTCGGACGGCCGGTGGTCCCGGAGGAGTAGAGCATGTCGGTGCCGCGCGGCTGGTCGGTGCGGGGCTCTGCCGACGCATTGGCCAGGACCTTGTCGTAATTCTCGAAGCCGTCGAGATCGCCACCCCACACGATGCGGCGACCCGGGCCGGCAAGGGCCTCGATCTCGCCGGCGGCCGACACGGCCTCGACGACCGAGGCGCCGGCGAACAGGACCTGCGCGTTGCAGTCGGAGAGAATGTAGTTGGTCTCCGCCGCGGTGAGGTGGTGGTTGACCGCGGTCACGTACAGACCGCTGCGCAGGGCCGCCCAGTACACCTCGAAGACGTGGAAGTCGTTGGCGGAGACCACGGCGATGTTGTCGCCGCGTCGGAGTCCGAGGGAGTCGAGGTAGTTGGCGAGCCGGGTCGAGTTCTCGTCCAGTTGTCGGTAGGTCAGTACCTCGCCGGTAGCGGCCCGGATGACGGCCGGCTTGTCGGGGGTGTATTTCGCGAAGACTCCAGGAAACAAGAGTGACGCTCCTCGTGACGAAGGGGATGGCCACCCCGAACGATCGTATCTAACGCTCGTTCGGGGTGTTGCGAGTCACAGTACCCTAGCGTCGTGTCCGATTTCGCAGTTCCTCAGTGCGTCGAGAGAAACCTGTCCATGGTTCGCTCCGCGAGCGCGGTGATCGTCAGCGCGGGATTCACCAGGCCGACTGCGCCGGGGACGAAGGAACCGTCGACGACCCACAGGTTGTCGTAGCCCCGGATTCCGCCGTCAGCGTCGGCCGCGGCACCCATGACGACGCCGCCGAGCCCGTGATAGGTACTCGCGGAACCGAATCCGAGCGCGCGAGACGACACGTGGGTTCCGTTGGCGGCGAAGCCGAAACGGCCCTCGGTGCGTTCGTGGAAACGCTTGATGAAGGCGTTGCTGCGGCGGTCGAGGTCGTTGCGGTCGGCGGGGTGGGGATAGTTCAGTTGCGCCCGCCGGGTGCGATGGTCGTAGTCGATCGTGCCGCGTTCGTCGGTGTGGGCCTGCACGAGGTGGGTGGTCGCGGCCTTGCCGAGCGGTGCCGGCAGCGGGGTGGCCTGATAGACCATCGAGACCCGTCCGCCGGGCAGGTTGTCCTCGTAGATCCGTGCGTAACCCGGTCCGCCCTGGACGGCGCCGAAATCCTCGCGGGGGTTCGCCCGGATGGTGAGGAAGTCGCCGTTCACGCCGAAGCCGTCGCCGATTCGCGGTGACAGTCGCGGCAGGCGCCCCTGCGCGCGCGCTTCGACGAGCAGCCGGGTGGTGTGGAAGGAGCCCGCGGCCATGAAGAGGTGATCGGCCTCGGTGGTCACGGTGCGTACCGTGCGGCCCTGCTCGTCGAGAACCCGTGCGGTGACGACGAATCCGGCGCGGCGCGAGCGAGGCCGGATGTCGAAGACCTCGTGCATCGGCTTGACGGTGACGTTTCCGGTCCGTTCGGCGGCGAGGAGGTAGCTGCGGTCGAGAGACTTCTTGGCGCCGCTGTTGACGCCGTAGCTCAGTTCGCCCGCGGTCACCGACGGGGTGGCTCGGCCGGCCAGTTCGTCGCGGACGATGTCCCAGTCGATGGCGAAGTCGAAGAAGTGCGGTGACGCGCCGTAGCGCTCGATCACCTTCAGCCGGGACCGGGCCCCGACGTACTCGGGGTGCGCGAGGATGTCCGCGGGCAGCGGCAAGACGCCGAGCCCGGCCTTCGCGCGCGGGAAGTTGGTCTGGGCGAGCTGCGCGTAGTCGGCGGCCGCCGGGACATGTGCTCGAAGTCCTGTCGGCGGGGGACGGGCGTGAAGGAGCCGAACACGAGCGACCCGCCGCCGACGCCTGCGCCGTACACGGCCTCGACGCCGTTGCCCATCACATGGTCGAGCACGCCGGGATACGGCTCCACCGGGAGGCCGCTCGCCGCACTCGCGCCGGCGGGGCTGCCGAACCACGCGGCGCGCTTGTCCGGGGTGGTCGTCGTGGCGAAGGTGTTGCCGTCCGGCCGGATCGGCCACCGGCGCCCGTGCTCGAAAACCGTTGTCGTGTAGCCGGCCTCGCCGAGGCGACGTGCCGCCACCGCGCCGCCGAAGCCGGTGCCGATGACGATCGCGGTCTGCCCCGGTGCCGCCTGCGCCGGGGTGACGGTCGCGCCGAGCGCGGCGAGGGCGCCGACGCCGGCCGCAGAGCGCATGAGGGTCCGGCGAGAGACGGCGGGACCGGGTTTGTCGAGTCTCACCCGGGAACCTTAGCGTGAGCTAAGTAAGGTTAGGCCTTAGCGGCAGCAACTATGTGGGATGGATCACGGCCGGCTTGATCCGGCCCGGCAGCCGCGGTGCGCGATCGGCGAGTCGGCCGGGGCCGCGGGACGTTAGGCTCCGGGGTGTGACGGCTGCGCTGCAGATCGAGGTGGACCGCGACAGCGTGGCGATGGGGGATGACGTCGCTTCCCACGCACACTCACTCCTTGTGGAGCCGGGTACGGCGCTGAGTGTCGTCCTCGCCGCGGCGGCGCCCGAGATCCGTTCTCGGGGCTGGTCCTGGGTGGCCGACGTCGACGGCCGGGTCGCCGCCGTCTGGTCGGCCGACCACGGTGTGCAGATGCTCGTCGGGGACGGACCGGTGACCGCGGACGACGTGCCGTGCCGGATTCATTACCGGTATTTCCTGCAGATCGACCCGGCGTGGCTGCATCGGCGCCTCGCCGAGGGGGCCGCGGCGGACCGGGGCGCCCTCGAACGCGAGTACCGCCCGATCGGTGATCGGCGACGCGAGGAGGACGAGCGTCGCCGCGAACGCGATTCGGCGACAAGGTATCTGACCGGCGAGTGCACCGCGGCGCTGCGCGGCTTCGGTGCGGAGTTCGATCTGCACAACGACCGGATGGCACGGTTCGACCTGGTCGGCTCGATGTGGCGGGTACAGCGCGCCGACACCATGACCATGACCTTCGACGGGGCGAATCAGGTCCTGTCGTCGATCCGACCCGTCGGCGTCGCCGAGTGCTGGCTGGTCGCGGCCGTCGGAATGCGTATGCGACAGGTGCAGGGACTCACGCCGGTCCCGAACGACCCCCGTTTGCCGGTGCCGGAGCTGCGGCCGATGGGATCAGGGGTGGCCGGATCGCCACGCTGGACGACGAGAGGTACGAGAGGCGATCCCGTCGTCCAGCTGACCGGCGATGAGGCGGTGCGGGCCTACCGGTTGTCGGCGAATCGTTCGATCGACGAGGTCGTGTCCCTGCTGGCCCCGGACTGAGGTCAGTCGTGTGCGCGCACGGACTCCTCGACGAGGTCGAGCACCGCGTGCAGATCGTCGGTGGGCTGGCCGGTGGCCAGCCGGGTGATCAGACCGTCGAGCACGAGGTCGAGGTAGTTGAGCAGAACGTCGGTCGGGACGTCGTCGCGCAGGCGCCCCGCCTGCCGACCCCGCTCCAGCCGACTGAGTGTCGCCTGCTCGACCTCGGCCGCGTAGGACACCCACTCCGCGCGGAAGCCGTTGTCCGTCCGTAGTTTCCGCGCGATCTCCAGGCGCGTGCCGAGCCAGTCGAAATCCTGAGGCCGCGTGAGCATGTCGCGCATGACCTGCACCAGGCCCTGCTCGGCCGCCACGTCGGCCATGCGCTCGGCATCTTCCCGCGCGAGCGCGAGGAACAGCGCCTCTTTGTCCCGGTAATGGTGGAAGATCGCACCCCGGGACAAGCCGGTGGACTCTTCGATCCGTTTGACGGTCGCGCCGTCGTATCCGTACTCCGCGAAGCAATGCCGCGCGCCGTCGAGAATCTCCCGACGACGCGCGGCAAGCCGGTCATCGCTGACCTTGGGCACGTCGAGTGCCTCCTGTCAGCTCTTGATCATGTTGCGCAGCACGTACTGCAGGATGCCTCCGTTGCGGTAGTAGTCGGCCTCACCCGGGGTGTCGATGCGGACCTTGGCGTCGAACTCCACCGTCGAGCCGTCTTCCTTGGTGGCGGTGACGTGCACGGTCGACGGCGTCGTCCCGTTGTTGAGCTCCTCGATGCCCGCGATGTCGTAGGTCTCGGTGCCGTCGAGGCCCAGCGACCTGTGCGACTCGCCCTCGGGGAACTGCAGCGGGATGACGCCCATGCCGATGAGGTTCGAGCGGTGGATGCGCTCGAAGCTCTCGGTGATGACGGCCTTCACGCCGAGGAGGCTGGTGCCCTTGGCCGCCCAGTCACGCGACGATCCGGTGCCGTACTCCTTGCCGCCGAGCACGACGAGCGGGATGTTCTGCTCGGCGTAGTTCTGCGCGGCGTCGTAGATGAACGACTGCGGTGCACCCTCCTGGGTGAAGTCGCGGGTGTAACCGCCGGTCACACCGTCCAGCAGCTGGTTCTGCAGGCGGATGTTGCCGAAGGTCGACCGGATCATCACCTCGTGGTTGCCGCGGCGGGCGCCCAGCGAGTTGTAGTCCTTGCGGGCCACCCCGTTGGCATCGAGGTACTGCGCGGCGGGGGTGCCGGGCTTGATCGTCGACGCGGGGGAGATGTGGTCGGTGGTCACCGAGTCGCCGAGCTTCGCGAGCACGCGTGCGCCCTTGATGTCGGAGACGGGCGACGGCTCACGCTGCATGCCCTCGAAGTACGGAGGCTTGCGGACGTAGGTGGACTCGTCGTCCCACTCGAAGGTCTTGCCCGACGGGGTCGGCAGGTTCTGCCAGCGCTCGTCACCCTTGAAGACGTCGGCGTAGTCCGAGGCGTACTGCTCCGGCGAGATCGACGAGGCGATGGTCGCCTCGATCTCCTCGTTGGTCGGCCAGATGTCCTTGAGGAACACGTCGTTGCCGTCGGTGTCCTTGCCCAGCGCGTCGGTCTCGAAGTCGAAGTCCATCGTGCCGGCCAGGGCATAGGCGATGACCAGCGGCGGCGACGCGAGGTAGTTCATCTTCACGTCGGGGTTGATGCGACCCTCGAAGTTGCGGTTGCCCGACAGCACCGCGGTGGCGGTGAGGTCGTTGTCGTTGATCGCCTTCGAGATCTCCTCCGGCAGCGGGCCGGAATTGCCGATGCACGTGGTGCAGCCGTAGCCGACGAGGTAGAAGCCGAGCTTCTCCAGGTACGGCCAGAGACCGGACTTGTCGTAGTAGCCGGTGACGACCTGCGAGCCCGGTGCCATCGACGTCTTGACCCACGGCTTGGACGACAGGCCCTTCTCCACGGCCTTCTTGGCCAGGAGCGCCGCGCCGAGCATGACCGACGGGTTGGAGGTGTTGGTGCAGCTGGTGATCGAAGCGATGGTCACGATCCCGTGGTCGAGGATCATCGATCCTCGTTCCTCGGAATCCACCCGGACCGGATTGGTCGGCCGGCCCTCGGCGCCGTTGGCGGCCGAGTGCAGCGGCTCGGCGTCGTCGTCGGCGAAGGACAGGGTCGCGGGGTCGGACGCCGGGAAGGTTTCCTCGACCGCCTCGTCCAGCTTGGTCTGCGGAGCGGAGTTGCCGTTCTCGACGTAGTTGTGGATGTCCTTGCGGAACGCGTTCTTCGCGTCCCACAGCTCGATGCGGTCCTGCGGACGCTTCGGGCCGGCGATCGACGGGACGACGTCGGCCAGGTCGAGCTCGAGGTACTCCGAGTACACGGCCTCCTCGGCGTCCTTCTCCAGCCACATGCCCTGTTCCTTGGCATAGGCCTCGACGAGCGCGAGCGTCTCCTCGCTGCGCCCGGTGAGTCGGAGGTAGTTGACGGTCTCGCCGTCGATCGGGAACATCGCGCAGGTCGAGCCGAACTCGGGGCTCATGTTGCCGATGGTGGCGCGGTTGGCGAGCGGGACCTCGCCGACACCGTTGCCGTAGAACTCGACGAACTTGCCGACCACGCCGTGCTTGCGCAGCATCTCGGTGATGGTGAGGACCACGTCGGTCGCGGTGACGCCCGGCTTGGTCGCGCCGGTGAGCTTGAAGCCGACGACGCGGGGGATGAGCATGGAGACCGGCTGACCGAGCATCGCGGCCTCGGCCTCGATGCCGCCGACGCCCCAGCCCAGGACGCCGAGGCCGTTCTCCATCGTGGTGTGCGAGTCGGTGCCGATGCAGGTGTCGGGGTAGGCGACGCCGTCACGGACCATCACCGAGCGCGCGAGGTGCTCGATGTTGACCTGGTGCACGATGCCGGTGCCCGGCGGCACGACGCGGAAGTCGTCGAAGGCGCCCTGACCCCAGCGGAGGAACTTGTAGCGCTCCTCGTTGCGCTGGTACTCGATCTCGACGTTGCGCTCGAACGCCTGGGCATTGCCGAAAGCCTCGATGATGACGGAGTGGTCGATGACCATCTCGGCCGGCGCGAGCGGGTTGACCTTGTCCGGGTCGCCGCCGAGTTCCTTGACGGCGTCGCGCATGGTCGTGAGGTCGACGATGCAGGGCACGCCGGTGAAGTCCTGCATGATCACGCGGGCAGGCGTGAACTGGATCTCGACGCTCGGTTCGGCGTTCGGGTCCCAGTTCGCCAGGGCCTCGATGTGCTCCTTGGTGATGTTCGCGCCGTCCTCGGTGCGCAGGAGGTTCTCGGCGAGGACCTTCAGAGCGTAGGGGAGCTTGGCGGTGCCCTCGACAGCGTTCAGACGGTAGATCTCGTAGCTGTTGTCACCGACGTCCAGCGTGCCGCGGGCGCCGAAGGAATTGATACTCACGTCTAAATCCACTCTCCTCGTGTGCCGGCGGGCTGCGCCGGCGATTACTCGATGATCCACTTGCGGTCGGGCGGGGCTGGTCGATCCGGCGCAGTCGTGCCGCACCGGCTGACGTTCTGCACCGGCGGGCTGCGCCGGCACCATCGGATGTCCGCGAGGGCCACCCGCGACAACGTCGTCCAGTCTAACAGTACGAGCGTACTGTTACCAAGCTCGGGCCGGGACACGCCGGATCGGACCTGCCGACACCGGAATACCCAGACGAGTCCATTGTGTCGTACGGTGCAGGGCGGGGTTCGGCGAGGAGACACTCGACGCCGGCGCGATACCGCCCGTCAACGTGCACGCAACCCCGGGTGATCTCGAGAGGCAGGGGTGGCGGATGGGTCCGCAGGCGACGACGCTGGTGCTGGCAGCTCCCGCGGAGAACAACGAACTCACCGGACTCGTCGGGGTCGACATGGGTGAGCTGTCGCGGGACATCGCCGACGACGGCGTGGCGGGGGCGACGCCCGAACAGTTGCCCGGCATGCTCGAGGTCGTCGAATACGCCCAGTCGAAGGGCCATGACGTCAGCTTCGTGGTCATCGACCAGGTTCAGCCCCGGTTCACTCTCTACCGCGACGTCGCGAACCAGTTGCAGGAACAGGTCGGCGGCACCGTCATCGTGCTCGGCCCCAACTCGGTCGGCAGCTCGTCGCCCGAATTCAGCCGGGTGGTGCAGGAACAGGCCACCGACGGCCTGACCCTCACCGACCCCGCGGGTGCGGCGCGACAGATGATCGACACGATGACCGGTCCCAACGTGGACTGGACGATCGTGGGCCTCCTGCTGATCCTGGTCGTCGCGGGCGGAGCCGTGCTCGCCCGGCTCCGGCAGGTCCGCACCCGCAAGAACCTGGCCGCCGGTCCGCTGGGACCCGTGCGGGCCACCGCCGCGGAGTCGGATGACTCGTCGGCACCACGTCGCGAGCCGACCGCTTCCGGCCGGTAGTACGCAGGCCAGGGCCGCCTCGGCCGGCCGGCGATGCGGCGGGCGGGCCCGGCTCCTGGCACCTCGTTCTCGCGCGGCGGGGACCCTTCACGGCGTGTCTTCCGGTCTGTTGCCAATTCGAGACCTTGACGACCGTTCGATCTTTCGCCAGTTCACGGCATTTTCGCAGGTAATCACGCCTTTGTAATTCGCGAACACGGTTTTCTCGTGTGGTTGATGTGACGTACGGTTCTGATGTCGCGTGTGATGCCTGTGTTCTCTACAGGGTCCGATGTGGCGGAAGTGCAGTGCGTGATCGCCGCGGGTTCAGACACCCCGGACGGTCGCCGGACCGGGGATCGGAAGATCCCCGCGAATCGCGAGGAGTTCCAGGTGAGGCGAGGAAGAACTGGTGCGTCATGGCCGGCGCGCGTCTCGGCGGCCCTTGCTGTCGCACTCGTCTGCGCGGTCGGCGCGGGTCATGCCGACGCGGCGCCCAAGAAGACGCCCGAGTCGCCCATCTCCGGTCTGATCAACCGGATCGCGACGGTCAACCAGGACATCGCCGACCTCGACCAGGCGCTCGCGTCCCGCCAGGAGAACGTGAACCGATCGATCGTCGACTTCCAGAACTCGCTCGCGCAGCAGCGCCTCGCCACGGTGGCCGCGCGTGGAGCACGCACCGAACTCGACCGATCGAGCAAGGCCGTCGTCGACGCGCAGAAGGAGTTCGACCGGTTCGCCCGCCTGGCGTACCAGCAGGGGCCCGAGCAGGGTTCGATGTCGAACTACGTTGCCTCCGAAGACCCGCAGGGCGTCCTCGACCGCATGAAGCTGATCGATCAGGTCGGCAAGAAGCAGCAGGAGATGATTCGACGGCTGCAGGTGGCCCGCAACCAGAAGGCCAACCGACTCGCCGCCGTCGAGGCCACCCGCCGGCAGGCGTCGTTCGCGGCCAAGAGCGCCGAACAGCGCAAGACCGACGCCATGGCGGCGGTCACCGAGGCGAAGGCCGCCATCGCTTCGCAGCAGAAGCGCAAGGCCACCCTGATCGGGGAACGCGACCGGGTCCAGAAGCGCCTCAACACGATTCGCGGATACGTGCCGAAGAAGACGGTCGAGGGGCCGTCGGCGAGCGATCTGCTCTCGAACCTGTTCCCGACGGAACCGTCGGCCGAGGGGGCGCTCAAGGCGCTACCCGCCACGCCCGCCACCGACAACCAGGCACTGGCCGTCGCGGCGGAGGCCGCCGCGCGCCTCGCCATCGACGTCGGTTCGTCGATCCTCGCCGGTCTGGTCGGGCAGCAGCAGTTGCCCCAGTCCGAGTTGCTGAACGAGCTCGGCATCGGTGGTGCGGACATCACCGGCAGCAGCGGTGGCGACACCCTCAGTGCGCGACTCGGTTCGGGAAGCCTCGGCTCTCTGTTCGGCAGTTCCTCCGGCGGCGGCGGGGGCGGGGGCGGCGTCGTCCGACCCGGGCTGCGCGGTCCGCAAGCCGTCGAGATCGCCGTCAACCGTGCGCTCTCGCAGCTGAACGTGCCCTACGCCTGGGGCGGTGGCGACGCGAACGGCCCGACGCAGGGAATCCGCGACGGCGGTGTGGCCGACAGCTACGGCGACTACAACAAGATCGGTTTCGACTGCTCCGGCCTGATGATCTACGCGTTCGCCGGCGTCGGGATCGAACTGCCGCACTACACCGGTTACCAGTACACCTCGGGACCGCAGTTCCCGCTGTCACAGATGCGACGCGGCGACATGATCTTCTACGGCCCCAACGCGAGTGCGCACGTCGCGCTGTACCTCGGCGACAACAAGATGGTCGAGGCACCGCAGTCGGGTGACGTGGTCAAGGTGTCCCCGCTGCGCACCAACGGTGCGATGCCGAACGTGGTCCGTCTGCTCTGAGGCGTGGTGGTTCCGGCGGCAGCTGTGAACGACCGACACCCGTCGAGTCTTCTTGGCACCTTTTCAGCCGGCACGGCTAGGCTGGCACAGACACGCGGGGTCGACGCCTGCGCGCTGCGCGTTCGCGCCGCCCGTGGGCCCTCGCGGTTCGACGGAACAGCAGTTCAGAGGAACAGGAGCACGGGTTGACCGAATCGCACTCCCTCGGCAAGGCGGCCACGGGGGATCCCGCGGCGGCAGGAGCGGACGGCTCGGTGCTGAGCGACGCCGACGTCGCCCTGCTCGAGCGGGCCATCTACGAGGTCAAGCGCGTCATCGTCGGCCAGGATCAGCTCGTCGAGCGCATTCTCGTCGGTCTCCTCGCGCGCGGACACATCTTGCTCGAGGGCGTGCCGGGTGTCGCGAAGACGCTCGCTGTCGAGACGTTCGCCCGCGTCGTCGGCGGGTCGTTCTCGCGAGTGCAGTTCACCCCTGACCTCGTGCCCACCGACCTGATCGGTACGCGTATCTACCGTCAGGGCCGCGAGGAGTTCGACACCGAGCTCGGCCCGGTGGTCGCGAACTTCCTGCTCGCCGACGAGATCAACCGCGCACCCGCGAAGGTGCAGTCGGCACTGCTCGAGGTGATGGCCGAGCGGCACGTCTCGATCGGCGGCAAGACGTACTCGATGCCGGATCCGTTCCTGGTCATGGCGACGCAGAACCCGATCGAGAACGAGGGTGTCTACCCGCTGCCCGAGGCGCAGCGGGACCGCTTCCTGTTCAAGGTCCTCGTCGACTACCCGTCAGTGGAGGAGGAGCGCGAGATCGTCTATCGGATGGGCAACGTCCCGCCGACCGCCTCCCAGGTTCTCGACCCCGCCGCGATGCTGCGCCTGCAGCGGACCGCGGCGAACGTCTTCGTCCATCACGCGCTCGTGGACTACGTCGTCCGGGTCATCAACGCCACCCGCCGGCCGGCCGAGCTGGGCCTGAACGACGTCGCGTCGTGGCTGTCCTACGGCGCGTCGCCTCGTGCGACGCTGGGCATCGTGGCCGCGGCCCGCGCCCTGGCGCTGGTCCGCGGACGCGACTACGTGATCCCGCAGGACGTCGTCGAGATCATGCCCGACGTGCTGCGGCACCGCCTCGTGCTGTCCTACGACGCACTGGCCGACGAGATCGATGCCGACCAGGTCATCGCCCGCGTCCTGCAGACCGTCGGACTGCCGCAGGTCGGCGCGCAACCGGTGCCGCAGGGGCAGTACCCGCCCGGACAGCAGCACGCGCCCAATCCCGGACACGGGCCGAATGGGTATGCGGGACAGCAGGTCCCGCAGTCCGCCGGTCCGATGGACCCGAATTCGGCCCCGGCGAACCGGAATTCACCTCAGTATGGCGGCTAATCGGGACCTACCGCGTCTCGGCGCCGGGCTGCGCGACGAGGCGCAGCTGACGGCGGCGCTGAAGATGCTCGAGCTCACCGTGCGGCGCAAACTCGACGGCGTGCTCCAGGGCGAGCACCTGGGTCTGATCCCCGGACCGGGTTCGGAGCCGGGGGAGGCGCGGGCCTATCAGCCGGGCGACGACGTCCGGCGGATGGAGTGGTCGGTCACCGCACGCACGACCCAGCCGCATGTCCGGCAGATGATCGCCGACCGGGAACTCGAGACCTGGCTCGTCGTCGACGCCTCGGCCAGCCTCGACTTCGGCACCGTCGACTGCACCAAGCGCGACCTGGCCGTCGCCGCGGCCGCGGCTCTGGTCCACCTCACGACCGGCGGCGGCAACCGGCACGGCGCGCTGGTGGTGACCGGTGACGACGTGGTGCGGGTACCGGCCCGTGCCGGGCGCGCGCACGCCCAGAACCTCCTCAAGACCATCGCCACCACGCGACGCAGCTCGCCCGGCGTCCGGGGTGACCTGAAGGCGGGGATCGAGGCGCTCCGACGGCCCCAGCGCCGTCGCGGCCTCGCGGTCGTCATCAGTGACTTCCTCGGCCCGATCGACTGGGAGCGCTCGCTGCGCGCCATCGGCGCACACCACGAACTCCTCGCGGTCGAGGTCCTCGACCCCCGCGATCTCGACCTCCCGGCGATCGGGGAGGTCACCCTGGCCGACGCGGAGTCCGGGGAGATCCACGACGTGACGATCACCGACGACCTCCGGCGCGACTTCGCGGCCGCGGCGCGCGCACACCAGCAGCGGGTCCACCGCACTCTGCGCAGCTGTGGCGGCGCGATCCTGACGTTGCGCACGGATCGGGAGTGGATCGCCGACACCGTCAAGTTCGTCGCACAACGCCGCCGCGGTCTCGCGGCGGGGGTGGGGTAGGTCGATGCTGTCCAGTCCCTGGTGGTTGCTCCTGCTCCTGGTCGTGGCGCTGCTCGGCGCCGCGTACGTCTACATGCTGCGCCGGCGGCGGCAGCGTGCGCTGACCTTCGCGAACCTGGACCTGCTGAAGTCGGTCGCGCCCGCGGACCGTAGTCGTCTGCGGCACCTGCCGATCGCACTGCTGATCGTCTCGCTGATCCTGTTGACGGTCGCGCTGTCCGGGCCGCAGGCCGATCGCAAGGTGCCGCGCAACAAGGCGACCGTCGTCCTGGTGATGGACGTGTCGCGGTCGATGAACGCCACCGACGTGTCGCCGTCGCGGATCCGCGCGGCGCAGGAGGCGGCGAAGAAGTTCGCCGACGAGCTGACCGAGGGCATCAACCTCGGACTGATCTCCTTCGCCRGTACCGCCGCCAGCCTTGTGTCGCCGACGCCGGATCACAACGCCACCAAGGTCGCGGTGGACAAACTGCGGCTCGACGACAAGACGGCAACCGGGGAGGGCATCTTCGCGGCCCTGCAGCAGATCAGCACGTTGAACGCGGTGCTCGGCGGGACCGAGGGCGCACCACCTGCGCGGATCGTACTGCTCTCCGATGGTAAGGAGACCGTCCCGGACGACCCCGACGACCCGCGGGGTGCCTTCACCGCGGCCCGGAAGGCCAAGGAGGAGAAGATCCCGGTCTCCACGATCTCCTTCGGTACCCGGACCGGCACCGTCGAACTCGAGGGCGACCGGGTGCCGGTGCCGGTCGACGACGACTCGCTGCGCAAGATCGCCAACCTGTCCGGTGGCGACTTCTTCACCGCGGCCAGCCTCGACGAGTTGAACAAGGTCTACGAGCAGCTCCAGGACGAGATCGGTTACGAAACCCGTCGAGGGGACAATTCGAAGCCGTGGCTGGTCGCCGGTACGTTGTTCGCGCTGGTGTCGGCGTTCGCCGCGCTGGCCATCAACCGCCGGCTGCCCTGACGCGGACGTGTCCGGGGTGTGCCGCCGTGCGCCCCGCCCCCCGACCGCGTGTCACCCCCGCAACGAGAACGGATAAGTTGAACACCCATGACGGCAGCTAGCAACGAAGCGCAGAATCCCTCCCGCTCGGTCCTGGTGACCGGCGGCAACCGCGGAATCGGCCTGGCCGTGGCCCAGCGACTGGCAGCCGACGGTCACCGGGTGGCGGTGACGCACCGCGGTTCCGGAGCCCCGGACGGACTGTTCGGCGTCAAGTGCGATGTCACCGACTCGGAGTCGGTCGACCGCGCCTTCGCCGAGGTCGAGGCGCATCAGGGTCCCGTGGAGATCCTCGTCGCCAACGCGGGGATCACCGAGAACATGCTCCTCATGCGACTGTCCGAGGAATCCTTCGAGAAGGTCCTCGACGCGAACCTCACCGGCGCGTTCCGGTGCGCCAAGCGCGCCACCAAGGGGATGCAGCGCGCCAAGTGGGGCCGGATGATCTTCCTCGGCTCGGTGGTCGCGATGTCCGGCATCCCCGGCCAGGTGAACTACGCGGCCTCGAAGGCGGGCCTGATCGGGATGGCGCGCTCGATTGCGCGTGAGATCGGCTCGCGCAACATCACCGCGAACGTCGTGGCGCCCGGGTTCATCGAGACGGACATGACCGCGTCGATGGAGGACCGCTACATCGAGATGGCCAAGCAGGCGATCCCGCTCGGCCGAACCGGCAAGCCCGAGGACGTCGCGGCGGCCATCAGCTTCCTCGCCTCCGACGAGGGCGGTTACATCTCCGGTGCGGTCCTGCCCGTCGACGGCGGGATGGGCATGGGGCACTGAAACTGCCGAGCGCGGTCGCACGGCTACTGACCCGCACAGCGCAGTCGTAAGGCACGTCAATCAACGTCGAACTCAGGAGCACATCTTCGTGAGCGGAATCCTGGACGGGAAGACCGTCCTCATCACGGGCATCATCACCGATGCGTCGATCGCCTTCCACGCCGCCGCCATGGCGCAGGAGCAGGGCGCCACGGTCCTCATCACCGGCATCCCGGAACGGCTCCGGTTGATCGACCGGATCGCCAAGCGGTTGCCGAAGGAGGTGCCGCCGGCCATCGGGCTCGACGTCACCAACGAGGGCGATCTCGGCGCGCTCGCCGGGAAGCTCGCCGAGCTGGCGCCGCAGGGCATCGACGGCGTCATGCACTCGATCGCCTTCGCGCCGCGCACCTTGATGGGTCCCGAGGCCAAGCCGTTCCTGGAGGGGCCGGGCCCCGACGCCGCCAAGGCCTTCGAGATCTCGGCGTGGAGCTACGCCTCGCTCGCCCGCGCCGTGCTCCCCGCCATGAACGAGGGCGGCTCCATCGTGGGCATGGACTTCGATCCCCGCACCGCGATGCCGTACTACAACTGGATGGGTGTGGCGAAGGCCGCGCTCGAGTCGGTGAACCGGTACGTGGCGCGCGAAGTGGGCAACGCGAAGAACATCCGGTCGAACCTGGTGGCCGCCGGCCCGATCAAGACCCTGGCCGCGAAGGCGATCGCGGGTACCGCGACCGATGACGCCAAGCAGCTCAACATGCTCAACGAGTACTGGGACGGCGCGTCCCCGATCGGCTGGGACGTCGACGATCCCACCGTCGTCGCGAAGTCGGTGTGTGCGCTCCTCAGCGACTGGCTGCCGGCGACCACCGGTTCCATCGTCTACGTCGACGGTGGCGCCAGCCACAACACCTGGTTCCCGGAGGGCATGACCACCGGCTCATGAGTTCGCCAGCACCGGGGGACACCGCGCCCGTCGATCCCGCTCCGTTCGATGCCGTCCTGTTCCTGTCGTTCGGCGGACCGGACGGGCCCGAGGACGTGATGCCGTTCCTGGAGAACGTCACTCGCGGTCGGGGAATCCCGCGCGAACGGCTCGAGTCGGTGGCCGAGCACTACCTGCACTTCGGCGGCGTCTCACCGATCAACCGGCTCAACCTCGAGATGATCGATGCCCTGCGTGCCGAGCTCGACCGACGTGGTGTCGACCTCCCGGTGTATTTCGGCAACCGCAACTGGCACCCGATGGTCGAGGACACCCTGGCCGAGATGTACCGCGCCGGTCATCGCCGGATCCTCGTGTTCCCGACCTCGGCGTGGGGCGGCTACTCGGGGTGCCGGCAGTATCACGAGGACATCGACCGGGCGGTGACGGCGCTTGCCGACCGTGAACCGACGAGCCGCGAACCCGACGGTGCGGTGGTGCTCCGCAAGCTCCCGCAGTACTGGTCGCATCCGGCGTTCGTCGCGGCCGGGGCCGACGCGGTGAGCCGCGCTCTGGACGCACTCGGGCCCGGCGAGGAGCCGCCACGGCTGGTGTTCACCGCCCATTCGGTCCCGACCTCGGCCGATGAGGCGTCGGGTCCGGCGGCCGACGGCGGGAAGCTGTACTCGCGCCAGGTGCTGGCGGCGTCGCAGGCGGTCGCCGACGAGCTCGGCGTCGCCGACTTCGATCAGGTCTGGCAGTCACGGTCGGGTCCACCGCAGATCCCGTGGCTGGAGCCGGACATCTGTGACCATCTGGAGAGCCTTGCCGCGGAGGGTGTTCGACGGGTGGTCGTCTACCCGGTCGGGTTCATCTCCGACCATCTCGAGGTGATCTGGGATCTCGACAACGAGGCCGCGGAGGTCGCCGAGCGCCTCGGCCTGGACTATGTCCGCGCCGACACCGTGGGTCCCGATCCGCGGTTCATCTCGATGATCGGCGAATTCGTGGAGGCCTACGCCGGGGGCTTGGGCGACCTGTCGGCGATGGGATGCGGAGACAACGGCAGCACCTGTCGAGACCGGTGCTGTGTGCCCGCGGCGCGGCCTAGATCTGCGGCGAGGCCATCTGACCGCGCGTAGATTCACTGGCTTTGTTTGCCTTCATAACGATTTGATATAGGAACGGTCCATAATGTGATCTGCGCCTCAGTCGAAATGAAACTCTCGTGGCACGCGCATCTGAATCGGGGTGCGAACGTGAGAGAGAAATTTCCATGGCAGAAGGACCACTGAGGCTCGAGATCGATTTCCTCGGACCGATTCTGGAGACACTTTCCACCGGCTCCGCGGACGGTAGCAGCGAGCCCGTCAACTGAGATCCGTTTCCGCTGTGGGCTGCGTTGACGACGTAGCCCACAGCGGCGTGATCTCTCCTTTGTGCGCGTGTATCAACAGTGTTGACCGCGGAACGACTACTCATCCCAGTTGATCTCCGACCTGCTACGCAGCTACTCGCACGAGCGGTCGAGGACATTCCGTTGTATCGATGGGTGTTGGGTGACCACCTCCCGGATCTCACGCTGCGGGAATGGTTGGCCGAGATCTTGGTGCGGCCTTATCTCAACGCCGGCTGCATATTGGGTTCCTTCCAGAACGAGCATCTCGTCGGAATTCTGATCTGGCATCCCCACGATGTCGAATTGTCGCCCGACGGCGAACCGCCGCTCGGCCCGGCTGATTTCGTCCGGGTCGCGGCCATTCCCGGACTCCGCGAACGGCTGATCGAGTTCCTCGCCAGCCCACAATTGCCCTCCCCGGCATCGGATGCCGTCGATGTGCGGATCGCGGCGATTGTTCCCGAAGCTCGTGGTGGCGACGCTCTCGTTCGCATGATGCGCGAAGTGGAACGGTTCTGTGTCTCTGCGGCCCGGCCGTAGTACGCCTGGACCGGCTCCGCTCGGCTGCGGGAC
Source organism: Gordonia sp. UCD-TK1 (assembly GCF_001691435.1). Taxonomy (NCBI): domain Bacteria; kingdom Bacillati; phylum Actinomycetota; class Actinomycetes; order Mycobacteriales; family Gordoniaceae; genus Gordonia; species Gordonia sp. UCD-TK1. Next base: position 159,331 of record NZ_LZMP01000046.1, read on the forward strand.
TGGTTCGTCCACGAATGGGGGGCGACGTTGTTCGCCACCGAACAGCGGAACGGACTCGATCTGTACGGCGTCGTGTCCGACCGTCCGCCGCGGCTCCGGGAGTGACCTTCCGGCGGTGGCGGCCCGGGTCCTAGCGTCGCAGTAGCTCGAGGATCGTGTGATTGACCGCCGCCGCCCGTGCGGTCCGCGTCAGCGCCTGGAGGCCCCGGAGCGTCGCGTCGCCGGAATCCCATTGTCCGGCACTGTCGCCGATCTCCACATTGCGCGCTCCGGCGAGGTCGACGATCGCCTCGACCTGTGCCGCCGTGTCGATCAGGCGGGTGGAGCGCGCGTCGAGGAGGTGCGGGGGCAGGGCGACCCGATGCCTCGAGGTGAGCGCCGCGAGTTCCGTACGGAGGTCGCTCGCGTCGGCCGACCGGCGTCCGCCGAGCCCGCCGATGATCGTGGTCGCCTCTCGAACTGCTTGCCGCAGCTCGTATTCCAGATCACCGGCACTGGGTCCCGCGGATACGAGATGACCGAGGTCGAGGGTCGCGTCGTAGCGGTAGGCCGACCACGTGCACGTGACGAACGGTGGATCGGCGGTGTCGGCGGCGAACTCCGGTACGAGCGCGAGCGTGCCGGCGCCCGCCGCGTCGTCGACGAGCAGCACCTCGCCCGCGCCGAGTGCGGCCGACGTCGCGACATGCGGTGGGAGTCCCTGCGGATCACCCGTGGAGGGCAGGCGGACGACGAGGCGTCGAGCGGGTCGCAGCAGCGCGAGCAGATCGAGCACCCCGTTCGCCGAACCCGTTGCGGGCGAATTCTGTTCGGCCCCGGCGACCCCGCCGTCGGGCCAGTGCAGGAGGTGCCGGTCGGCGGATTCCGCCAGGGCTTCGATCACGTCGTCAGGGGAGCACCGGCCGGTGAGCCAGGCGGCCGACCACGCGCCGAGGGCGCACGTCGGCCACGCGACGGTGGCGGAGAGCAGGCGGCTGCGTTTCATCAAGAAGCCAGGATACCGGCGAGGCCGGTGGGAGCCGGGCGTGGCAACCCCGCGGGCGGGCCCGCGGGGCATACGGTGTGTGCGCCGCCCGACCTGTCCATCGCGGCGGCGTGATCACGAGATGACCGATCGAGAGATGGTGGTGTGCGATGGATGACCGCTACGGACGCGATGTGCTCTCCCAGCCCCGTCGGGCGAAGCCGCGTCCCGCGGAGGTCGCCGCGGATCGCGATCTGGTCGTCGAGGACGCCGCCACCGGCTTCTGCGGTGCGGTCGTCGGGCTCGAGAAGAGCTACGCCGGCGATCTCGTCCGGCTGGAGGACCGGCGAGGTCAGACGCGGGTGTTCCTGATGCACCCCGGCGCGTTCCTCATCGACGGTCGGCCGGTGACGCTCGTACGGCCRCGCACCAGAGGCCCGCGGCAGCCGGCCATGACGGCGTCGGGATCGCGAGCCGCCCCTCGCGCCCGCGCGCGGACCGCGCGCGCCAGCCGGCTCTTCGTCGAGGGCGTGCACGACGCGACACTCCTCGAGCGGGTGTGGGGTGACGACCTCCGCGCGGAGGGCGTGGTCGTCGTCAGCCTCGACGGCCTCGACAACCTCGAGGCGGCACTCGATGAATTCCAGCCGGCACCTCATCGCCGGGCCGGTGTCCTCGTCGACCATCTGGTGGCGGGTTCCAAAGAAGCACATCTCACCGCCGAGGTCGGGGAGCACGTCCTCGTGTGCGGGCATCCCTACATCGACGTCTGGGAGGCGGTGAAGCCGGCGTCGGTGAAGATCCCGGCGTGGCCGCACATCCCGCGGGGCACCGACTGGAAGACCGGTGTGTGTGCCGAGCTCGGCTGGGGGGACCCTCGTGACGGCTGGCGCCGGGTGTTGGGCGGGGTGAGCAGTTTCCGGGATCTCGAGGTCGATCTGCTGCGGTCGGTGGAAGAACTCATCGATTTCGTGACCGCGGCCGACGAGCCCAGGTGACGCACACGGCCTGACGCCCACCGGGGCCCACCCGCGTCGTGAGCGCCGAAGGCGGTTCGGACATCTCTGGCAGACTGGACCCATGAGCGCCCTGCTGTGGTTGGCGGCCGCGATCGTCCTGGTGGTCGCGGAGATGTTCGGTGGCGAACTCGTCCTGCTCATGCTCGCCGGGGGCGCATTCGCGGCCGCCGGTGTCGATTTCGCGTTCGAGACGCCGCTGTGGGTCGAGGGGCTGGTCTTCGCGCTCGTCTCGGTGCTGCTGCTGGTTGCGGTCCGTCCGATCGCCCGTAAGCACATGCTGAACCGTCCGGCGGTCCTGATGAACACCGAGGCGCTCGAGGGTCGGCCGGCGGTGGTGACCGAACAGGTCGACGCCCGTGACGGACGCGTCAAGATCGGCGGCGACGTGTGGTCGGCCCGCACGATGGACCCGACCCAGGTGCTCGAACCCGGAACCCACGTGACCGTCGTGGAGATCGACGGCGCGACCGCGGTGGTGTGGCGCGCCTGAGTGTGCCGCCGCGACACCGCCGAACGACAACGCTGGAAGGTGACCATGGAGTACGAGATCTTCGGCCTGACCGTCATCGTTTTGCTCGTGTTGCTCGTGGTGGTGATGCTGGTCAAGTCCGTCGCCCTCATCCCGCAGGCGGAGGCCGCGGTCATCGAGCGACTGGGCCGCTACACCCGCACCGTGTCCGGCCAGCTCACCCTGCTGTTGCCGTTCATCGACCGCATCCGCGCCCGCGTCGACGTCCGTGAACGAGTGGTGTCGTTCCCGCCGCAGCCGGTCATCACCGAGGACAACCTGACGCTGTCCATCGACACCGTCGTCTACTTCCAGGTCACCAATCCCCGCGCCGCCGTGTACGAGATCGACGACTACATCGCCGGCGTCGAGCAGCTGACGATCACGACGCTGCGCAACGTGGTCGGCGGGATGACGCTCGAGGAGACCCTGACCTCCCGCGATTCCATCAACGGCCAGCTGCGCGGAGTCCTCGACGAGGCGACCGGCCGCTGGGGCCTCCGGGTCGCGCGCGTCGAGCTGAAGTCGATCATGCCGCCGCCGTCGATCCAGGAGTCGATGGAGAAGCAGATGAAGGCCGACCGCGAGAAGCGGGCGACGATCCTCTCGGCCGAGGGCCAGCGCGAGTCGGCGATCAAGACCGCCGAGGGAAACAAGCAGTCGCAGATCCTCGCCGCCGAGGGTGCCAAGCAGGCCGCGATCCTTGCGGCCGAGGCGGATCGGCAGTCGCGCATCCTGCGGGCGCAGGGCGACCGCGCCGCGTCGTACCTCAACGCCCAGGGTGAGGCGAAGGCGATCGAGAAGACCTTCGCGGCGATCAAGGCGGCCAAGCCGACCCCGGAACTCCTGGCCTACCAGTATCTGCAGCAGTTGCCCGAGATGGCCAAGGGCGAGGGCAGCAAGGTGTGGGTGGTGCCGTCCGACTTCGGTTCGGCCCTCCAGGGTTTCGCGAAATCCTTCGGTGTCCAGGGAGACGACGGCGTGTTCCGGTACGAGCCGGCCGACTCGCCGCCCTCGCCGATCGACGACTCGGAGACCGAGGACTGGTTCTCGATGGCCTCCGATCCCAAGGTCGCCCAGGCCGTCGCCGAGGCGGAGGCGGTGGCCCGCACCCCGGTCGCGCCCGAGATCACCGCTCGTGCGTCGCGCGCGTCGCGCCATGCGTCGCCGGTGGGGTCCGAGCCGGCCGAGCTCACCGATGGTGCGTGGTCCCAGCCCGTACAGCCCGAGGAGCCGGGGCCGGCCGAGCCCACGACCTGAGAACGGCTCAGCGGATGAGGTGCTCGACGCCCGCCATGCCGACCGCCCACATCACCGAGGCGAAGGTGCCCATGATGAACTGCTCGGCCGCATGCGGGGCGCGCAGCTCGGGGTAGCGGGCGAGGCTTTTCACGGCCAGGATGATCGCGAGGCCTTCGGGCCACCCCGCCATCAACGTGGTGACGACCGCGAGGCGTTCGAGGTATCCGATCACCCGGCCGCCGCGCAACGGCCCGGCTTCGGCTGGGTCGGCCGGGTCGGCCGGGGCGGGCGCCGGGGAGTCGGGCGCGTCGGTGTCGTCCCCGGATCCGTCATCCGGCGACCCCTCCGGATCGGGTCCGGGCCCCGTGCGCTGGCCGACCCCGCCGGCGACGAGGACCGTCCGGACCACGGGTCCGCCGCCGGTGACCGCCGCGAGCGCGGCGACGACCGGGACGGCCGAGGCGAGGAAGCCCGTGGCGGGCGCGGCCACGGCGGCGAGGACGGCGGTCACCCCGGCCAGGACCAGCAGGACGACGGCTCCGATGACGTCGAGCCTGCGTACGACGGACACCGGCGCGTGGTTGCGCTTCTTCCGCGTCGCGAGCGCCCAGGTCGGCGTCGCCAGCGCGGTCAGGAGAAGAAGGGTGATCGCTGCGGTGGTCATGCCGATCCTCCGGACGGGCTGTGTCGGTCGGCCTCGGCGAGCGCGTCGGCGACGAGGCCGAGGGAATCGGATTCCAGATCCCATGCCGCGGTCCGCAGCCGCTGACTCATGGCCTGTGGCGTGATGTCGAGTTCGGCGGCGGCCTCGACCTGGGTGAGGCCGCGGCGCATCAGCTCCACCGCCTCCCGGCCGGCGGCACTGCGCGCGGTGATCACATCGGCGATGAGACGGCCGGCCGTCTGGGCGTGACGGGACCAGCGAGTCTCCGGGCCGCGGACACAGAGGGGGACCCGCTGCCGCTTGGCGGCCTCGACGGCGTCGCGAGCGTGGACGAAGGCGGGCCCGCGCCCGGCCCGGGTGGACGGGGGGAGAGGCTCGTCGACCGGTCCGGCGCCGATGCCGACACTCCAGTGACCCTCGGCGGTGAGTTCGACGGCCAGTCGGGCGGCCGTCACCGGATCGGCGAGGACTCCCTGGATCTCGTCGCCCGCGGTACGTTCGAAGGCCCGTACGGTCTGGACCGATGCGAGAGCGGTGAGGATGGCGTCCACCCGGTCGATGTCGCGGCGACTCCCGCGTTGGTCGACGGTGAGTACGAACATCACTCAAGGCTATGCACTTGATCGCGGTGAATCAAGTCCCCTGACTGGATGGGATCGCGCTGGGTGACTTGATCCCCGGGGATCAAGTCGCTGCGCTTGTCGCGTTCGACGACGAGACCGGCAGGCGGGAGTCGAGCACCAGACCGGCGATGCCGATCGCGAACAGGCCGCCGGTGACCGCGAGCTGGAGGGGATGCGTGTCACCGGTCAGGGAATCGCCCAGCATGACCACCGCCGCGGTGCCGGGGGCCATGCCGAGGATGCTGGCAATCGCGTACGGCACGAGACGCACCGAGGACAGTGCCGAGCAGTAGTTCGCCACCGAGAACGGGCATGCCGCGATGAACCGCAGCGACCCGACCGCCAACCAGCCACGACGCTCGAGCCGGTACTCGACGGCACGGACCACCGGTGCCTTCAGGTACGGCTGCACGCGGTCGCGTCCGACTCGGCGGACCAGGACGAAGGCTGCCACCGCCGCCACCGACGAGGCGATCATCGCCCCCGCGAAACCGACCAGCGGTCCGAAGAAGATCCCGGACATGACCGTGAACGTCGACCGTGGGATCGGGGCGATGGTGATGACCGCGTAGGCGAGGAAGAACAACCACACGAAGGCCGGTCCCAGATCTGCGCCCCAGTCGCGGACGCTCGAGATCGAGGGCAGCGGGACGAAGTAGGACGCGGCCAGGACGGCGGCGAGGAGCACGGCGGCGACGAGAGCCCGGCGCAGGATCCGTCGATCGGCCCGACGACGGCCCGACGTCGGCGGGTGACCGTCTCCGGCGCTCGCCGCGTCCGCGATCTCCGCGTCGGCCGCGGTCGGGCCGGCGACATCCTCGCTGACAGTGGATCGATCGGGCACCCGGACACTCTACGCTGGGCCCAGCGGTGTATCGGGTCCCCGAGTGCGCCACGTCACGCCGACCTCGACGCCGAGCCGAGCGAGCGATCGGCTAGTGTCGTGTACGCGCTCATCACAGTGCATTCACGGAGGTGTGCTTCCCCACATGCCACAGCAAACTGACCAGCCCAAACCCGAGTCAGAACTCGACGACGCCTACCAGGCGTGGTCGACGGCCGCCGCGGCCGTTCTGGCGAAGTCGCGACGCGTCGACGTCGACGAGCTGCCCGACACACCCGAGGCGCTGCTCTCGACCGACACCGCCGACGGGCTGACCATCCGGCCGCTCTACACACGTCGCGACGAACTCGCCGAGCCCGGTGTCCCCGGTCGCTTCCCGTTCGTCCGCGGCGCCGACCCCGCGCGTGACGTCACCACCGGCTGGCGCGTCACGGAACGGTTCGGCGACGACGCGACGCCGGCGGCGGACCTCAACGAGCTCATCCTGGAGGCGATGGCCAACGGGACGAGCGGTCTCTGGCTCTCGGTGAGCAGGCCCGGTGACGGGCTGGGGGTTGCCGACCTCGCGACGGCGCTGCGCGGCGTCTACCTCGATCTGGTGCCGGTGACCCTCGATGCGGGCACCGAGGGTATCGCGGCGGCCCGCGAACTGCTCGGCCTGAAGGAAAAGGCCCAGGCCGCTCCGGTCGCCGCCGCTCCGACGGCGGCCACCGTCCACTCCTTCGGCCTGTCGCCGCTGACGGCCGCGTTCTCGGGCCGGGCGACCGTCGATCCCGACGAGGCCACGGCCCTCGCCGCATCCGGGCTGCCCGACGGGGTCCGTACCTTCCGGGTGGACGGCAGCGACTTCGCCACCGCCGGTGCCGACAACGGCCTCGAACTCGCACTCACGGTGGCGGCCGCGGTCGCCCACCTCCGTGATCTCACCGCGGCCGGCCTCTTACCCGAGGCCGCGCTGCGTCAGATCACCTTCGGCGTCTCCGCCGACGACGACCAATTCGCCACGATCGCGAAATTCCGTGCGCTGCGCAAGATCTGGGCTCGGGTGGCCGAGGTCGTCGGCGCACCCGAGGTCGGCGGAGCGCTGACCCACGGCGTGACCGATCTGTCGATGTACTCCCAGCGGGACCCGTGGGTCAACATGCTGCGCAGCACCATCGCGGCATTCGGCGCCGGGGTCGGCGGCGCCGACCAGCTGACCGTCCTGGGCTACGACGCGACCATCCCGGCGGACAAGCGCACCTCGAGCGCGTCCTTCTCGCGACGCATCGCCCGTAACACCCAGCTGCTGCTGCTCGAGGAGTCCAACATCGGACGCGTCCTCGATCCGGCCGGCGGCTCGTGGTTCGTCGAGTCCCTGACCGACGATCTCGCCACGAACGCCTGGACGGTGTTCACCGAGGTCGAGGCCGCCGGCGGTTACCGTGTCGCGCTCGACACGGGCTGGATCGCCGAGAAGGTCGACGCCTCCCTCGCTCGCCGCGACACCGAGGTCGCGCATCGCCGCATCTCGGTCACCGGCGTCAACGAGTTCCCCAACATCGACGAGCGCGCACTGTCGGAGACGACGGGGGCCCCGGCTTCCGCGGTCACCGACGTTGTCACCGGTACGCCGCGCCTCGCGCGGATCGGACGCGCCTTCGAGGAACTGCGGGACCGGTCCGATGTCGTGCTCGCCGAGCACGGTGCACGGCCGTCGATCCTGCTCATCCCGCTCGGCAGCGTCGCCGAACACAACGGCCGCACCACCTTCGTCGCGAACTTCCTGGGTGCCGGCGGCATCACCGTCGTCAACCCCGGTCCGCTGACCGCGGACAAGGTCGGCGACGCGGTGGCCGGGGCGAACACCCCGATCGCGGTCCTCTGCGGAACCAAGGCGCGCTATGCCGAAGAGGGGCCCGCCGCACTCGCGGCCGCTCGCGCGGCCGGTCTGTCGACAGTGCTCCTCGCCGGACCGGACAAGGAATGGCCCGAGGGCGACGATCGTCCCGACGGTTCGCTGCGCGTCGGCATCGATGCGGTGAGCACCCTCGGCGACCTTCTCGACCAGCTGGTCTCGACATCCCCGAAGACGGCGGGAGCAACGGCATGACCCAGACCGAACCCGATCTGACACAGACGATTCCGAACTTCGCCGGAATCGGTCTGACATCGGACGACACCGGTGCGACGACCGCTGATGGTGCCGCGGCCGCGGTCGCCGAGGAACTCGCCTCGGCGCACGGATACTCGGTGGACCAGGTCACCTGGAGCACCCCGGAGCAGATCGACGTCACGCCGGTGTACACGCGCGCCGAGCGCGACGCCGTCCTCGACGATGCCGAACATCCGTACCCGCTCGATTCCGTTCCCGGTGCCGCACCGTTCATCCGGGGCCCGTACCCGACGATGTACGTCAACCAGCCGTGGACCATCCGCCAGTACGCCGGCTTCTCGACCGCGGCCGAATCCAACGCCTTCTACCGCCGCAACCTCGCGGCCGGCCAGAAGGGACTGTCGGTCGCATTCGACCTCGCGACCCACCGCGGCTACGACTCCGACCATCCGCGCGTCGCCGGTGACGTCGGCATGGCCGGTGTGGCGATCGACTCGATCCTCGACATGCGTCAGCTCTTCGACGGGATCGACCTCGGCAGCGTGTCGGTGTCGATGACGATGAACGGCGCGGTGCTGCCGATCCTCGCGCTGTACGTCGTGGCCGCCGAGGAGCAGGGTGTGCCGCCGGAGAAACTGGCCGGGACCATTCAGAACGACATCCTCAAAGAGTTCATGGTCCGCAACACCTACATTTATCCGCCGAAGCCGTCGATGCGGATCATCTCCAACATCTTCGAGTACACCAGCCAGAAGATGCCGAAGTTCAACTCGATCTCGATCTCCGGCTATCACATCCAGGAGGCCGGGGCGACGGCCGATCTGGAGCTGGCCTACACGCTCGCCGACGGCGTCGAGTACATCCGCGCCGGACTCGAGGCCGGCCTGGACATCGACAAGTTCGCCCCGCGACTGTCGTTCTTCTGGGGCATCGGCATGAACTTCTTCATGGAGGTCGCGAAGCTGCGTGCGGCGCGTCTGCTGTGGAGTGAGCTCGTCGCCGAGTTCGATCCGAAGAACGCGAAATCGCTGTCGCTGCGCACACATTCGCAGACCTCGGGCTGGTCGCTGACCGCCCAGGACGTGTTCAACAACGTGGCCCGCACCTGCGTCGAGGCGATGGCCGCCACGCAGGGTCACACCCAGTCGCTGCACACCAACGCCCTCGACGAGGCCATCGCGCTGCCGACCGACTTCTCGGCCCGCATCGCGCGCAACACCCAGCTGCTCCTGCAGCAGGAGTCGGGCACCACCCGTCCGATCGATCCGTGGGCCGGTTCGAACTACGTCGAGTGGCTCACGCATCAGCTGGCGCAGAAGGCGCGCAAGCACATCCGCGAGGTCGAAGAGGCCGGCGGCATGACGCAGGCCATCAACGAGGGCCTGCCGAAGCTGCGCATCGAGGAGGCCGCGGCGCGCACCCAGGCGCGTATCGACTCCGGCCAGCAGCCGTTGGTGGGCGTGAACAAGTACCAGGTCGCCGACGACGAGGAGATCGAGGTCCTCAAGGTCGAGAACTCGAAGGTGCGCGCCGAGCAGCTCGAGAAGCTGGACCGGCTTCGCGGACAACGCGATTCGGCTGCGGTCGAGGCGGCCCTGGCCGATCTCACCCGCGCCGCCGCGTCGTCGGAGGGTGGCCTGGAGAACAACCTGATGGCCCTGGCCATCGAGGCAGCACGGCACCAGGCGACGGTCGGTGAGATCTCCGAGGCACTCGAGAAGGTCTATGGTCGCCATCAGGCGGAGATCAAGACGATCAGCGGGGTGTACCGACATGAGGCGGGCGAGGTGAGCAACATCGACGCGGCCATCGAGGCCGTGCGCCAGTTCGCCGAGGCGGAGGGCCGCCAGCCGCGTGTCCTGGTCGCGAAGATGGGCCAGGACGGTCACGACCGCGGCCAGAAGGTGATCGCGACCGCGTTCGCCGACCTCGGCTTCGACGTCGACGTGGGCCCGCTGTTCGCCACGCCGGAGGAGGTGGCCGCGCAGGCCGCCGACAACGACGTGCACGTGGTGGGTGTGTCGTCGCTGGCCGCCGGGCACCTGACGCTGGTCCCGGCCCTGCGGGAGGCGCTGCGCGAGGTCGGCCGCGAGGACATCATGGTGGTCGTCGGCGGCGTGATCCCGCCCGGCGACTTCGCCGAACTGTACGAGGCCGGCGCCGCCGCGATCTTCCCGCCCGGATCGGTCATCGCCGACTCGGCCGTGGAACTCATCGGCAAGCTCGCCGACACCCTCGGCCTGGAACTGCCCGGGGCGACCGCGAACTGATGGCGGTCCAACCGCGACGTCCCATCGACGTCGACGCGCTGGCCGACGCTGTCCTGGCCGATCGCCGCGCCGATCTGGCGCGTGCGATCACGCTCGTCGAGTCCAAGCGCGCCGATCACCGGGCCGCCGCCCAGGAGCTGTTGCTGAAGCTGACGCCGCACGCGGGCAAGTCGTTCCGCGTCGGCATCACCGGCGTCCCCGGCGTGGGCAAGTCGACGACGATCGAGGCGCTCGGTATGCACCTGCTGGAGCTGGGCCACAAGGTGGCGGTGCTCGCCGTCGACCCCAGTTCGACGCGCACGCGGGGCTCGATCCTCGGCGACAAGACCCGAATGGGCCGGCTGTCGACGGCCGAGAACGCCTACATCCGGCCATCGCCGACGTCGGGCACGCTCGGCGGCGTGGCCAAGGCCACCCGCGAGAGCATCGTGCTCGTCGAGGCGGCCGGCTTCGACGTCGTGCTCGTCGAGACGGTGGGCGTCGGGCAGTCCGAGGTGACGGTCGCGAACATGGTCGACACGTTCACGTTCCTCACCCTGGCCCGCACCGGGGATTCGTTGCAGGGCATCAAGAAAGGTGTCCTCGAACTCGCCGACGTGGTCGTGGTGAACAAGGCCGACGGCAAACACCTCAACGAGGCGAAGAGCGCGGCACGCGAGTTGAAGAACGCGCTGAAGCTGATCTATCCGCACGACGCGCTGTGGATGCCGCCGGTGCTGACGATGAGCGCGATCGAGAACACCGGCGTCGACGAGTTCTGGAAGACCGTGGTACGCCACAACGAGACACTCACCGCGGCAGGAGAGTTCACCGCCCGCCGCAACCAGCAACAGATCGACTGGACCTGGGCGATGGTCAACGACATCGTGCTGTCCCGGCTCGGTGACTCACCCGCCGTGCGCGGGATCCGCGGCGACGTGGAGCAGCAACTGCGGGACGGGTCGCTGACCCCGGCACTCGCCGCGCAACGGATCGTGGACGCGTTCGACGAGCGCTCTCACTCTGCTCCCTAAACCGCAAGAACGACCTACTCCTGCTCCCTGAGGTGTGAGCGAAGCGAGCCACGAAGGGCTCGCAAGGTGCCCACCAGGCCCTTCGTGGCTCGTCGCTATCGCTCCTCGCACCTCAGGGACCAGTGCTTGTGCGGTTCTTCGGAKGAGGGGGAGGGATCAGCCGATGAGCGGTGCCAGCGTCTCGCCGAGTAGCGAGACCCGCCCCGGCACGTGGCCGTTGGCGGGAGCGTTCACCGTGACACCGTCGACACCGGTCGCGAGCAGTTCGGCGTACCGGGCGGCCACCTCGTCGGGATCCCCGACGATCGTCGATCCGCGGCGTGACTCGGCCGCCGGTGTGCGCTCCAGGTAGGCCTCCAGCTCCGCGGTCGCCTCGGCGGCGGTCGGCGCCACGCAGGCCGACGTCTGCACGGTCACGGTGATCTCCGAGCGGTCCCGGCCGAGTCGTTCGCAGTGTTCGGCGAGGGCGTCGAGTTTGCGGGGAATGTCGGCGGGTGTGCACAGCAGGTTCGATTCGTCGGCGTACTGCGCGACCATCCGCAACGTCTTGCGCTCGCCGCCGCCGCCGATCATCACCGGGATCTTCGACAGCGGCGCAGGCACATTGAGAGCCTTGGTGACCCGATAGCGGTCACCGTCGAGGCTGGGTGCCTCGCCGGCGAGCATGCCGAGGATGATCTGCAGCGCCTCCTCGAGGCGCTCGAACCGGTCGGTGAACGTCCCGAACTCGTACCCGAGCGAATCATGTTCCAGCTCATACCATCCCGCACCGATGCCGAGCTGGGCCCGACCACCCGACACCACGTCGAGAGCCGTGACCGTCTTCGCGAGCAGCGTCGGGTTGCGGTAGGTGTTGCCGGTGACGAGCGACGACAGACGGACCTTCGAGGTGTGCTGGGCGAGTGCCGCGAGCAGGGTGTAGCACTCGATCATCGGATCGTCGGGCTCACCGAGCATCGGCAACTGATAGAAGTGGTCCATCACGAAGACGGTGTCGAAACCGGAGTTCTCGGCTTCTTGCGCCTGCGCGACCACGGTGGGGAACAACTGGTCTGCGGCGACGCCGGGGTAGGTGAAGTTCGGGATCTGGTAACCGAGTCGAGTCACCCGTTCAGAGTAGTCCGGTGGACTCCTCCGGCGCGGTGCCGACGATTTCGGGTGCGCGACTGCGCGCGAACGCGCCGATCGTCTCGATCAATTCGTCGAACACGGCGTCGATGTCGGTGGAGGTCGCGATGCGGGCGTTGGGTCCGGGCGCGGTCATCGCGCGTTCGTCGGCCACGGTCATGCCCCGCGTCAGCGTCCCGGCGAGTTCGACGTCGACGCGCGCCGGGCGGGTCTCGACCGTGTCGGGGGCCAGCGCGACCAGTGCGGCGAACGGGTCGTGCAGGTGGGCGATGTAACCCTCGTCGTGATCGTCGTGGAACTCGAAATAGAACCGCAGGGCGTCGACGAGATGCCGGATGATCTCGTTGTCGGCGACCGAACGGAGTCCGCGTTCGTCGGTCGGGTCCGGGCACTCGACGGGCGTGCTGCCGGCCGCGGCGGCGAGTCGGACCACGTGATCGGGTGTCAGGACGACCGACTCGGTGAGGTCGAGCGCGCAGACGATCGGTTCCGGGGCGCCCGCGGTGCCGAAGGCGGTGAACACCTCGGCCGCTGCTTCCGGGTCGACGGCCACATTCCACTCCGAGGTGGGCGTCGTGTTGCCGTGGGTGTGGAAGGCGCCGCCCATGATGACCAGGCGCCGCAGGCGCGCCGGCAGGTCCGGGTCGCGTCGGATCGCGGTCGCCAGGGACGTGAGGGGGCCGGTCACCAGGCCGACGAGTTCGCCGGAGTGCGCCTGCGACGCCTCGATCCAGGCGTCGGCGGCGTCGAGATGGCTCGGCGTCGTGGTCGGGGCCGGCAGTTCGGCGTGTCCGACGCCCAGCGGACCGTGGGTGTCCTCGGTGGTCATCAGCGCGGCGACGAGGGGAGTGGCCGGGCCGGTGTGGACGGGCACCTCGGAGCGTCCGCACAGCTCCAGCCACGAGAGATTGTTGGCCGTCACGACATCGACGGGCACATTGCCGGCCGTGGAGGCCACTCCGACGAGGTCGACGTCGGTGCGCGCGAGCAGATAGATCAGCGCGAGTGAGTCGTCGATGCCGGTGTCGCAGTCGAAGAACAGGCGCTGGGTCACCGCACAATTGTGCCGGGTCCGCTGCGAACGCGGGTCCACCACCCCGTCGGGACCCTAGGCTCACGGCAGCCGGGGCGGACCGTCGTCGGCCCGATGAGCCCCGGAGGAACCGATGGCCCCGACACGACACACGCTGGCCGCCCTGGGTGCCGGTGCGGTCCTCCTGGTGAGCGCGTGCGGCGCGAACAGCGCCGAGCCCGAGGCTTCCTCGACGAGTGGTTCGGCCGGCGCTAGCGGTACGCCGTCGGCTCCCGTCGTCACACCGGTGGTCGGGTCGGTGATGTTCGCGCCGACACCGTTCGCCGGTTCCGACGGCGACAACCACCTCGTCTATGAGATCTCGCTGACCAACTACGGGCGCACACCGGTGACGGTCGCCGGAGTCGAGGTGCTCGACGCCACCACCGACCGCGAACCGCTGCTCACACTCGACGACAACGGGGTCCGCGACCGGCTCAAGCCCACCGGCGCCCCGTCGGTGCCGCCCGGTCCGGGCGCACCCGAGGGGTACTCCGACGTGCTGGCGCCGGGACAGAACGGCGTCCTCTTCCTCCACGTGACCTTCTCCGGGAATGCGCCGAAGCAGCTGATCCACGAGATCTCCGTGCGTGCCGACGCGGCGCGACCGGGTATGCGGGATGTCGACGAACGCCTCGCGCCCGTCACGGTGGGCGATTCGACCGTCCCGGTCCTGGGACCACCCCTGCTCGGTGAGCACTACATCGCCGCCGACGCGTGCTGCGACGCCGTCCGGCACACACGCGCGCTTCTCCCACTGAACGGATCACCGGTCCTCGCCCAGCGGTACGCGGTGGACTGGGAGCAGGCCGGTGCTGATGGTCGGATCTTCGTCGGCGACGCGAAGAATCCGGCGAGCTACCGGATCTTCGGCGATGACGTGCTCGCCGTCGCCGACGGCACGGTGGTCGCCAGCCGCAACGACCTGCCGGAGCAGACACCGGGGACGTTCCCGCCGGATCTCGCCATCGGCGACGCCGACGGCAACAACCTCGTCCTCGACATCGGCGACGGCTTCTACGTGAACTATGCGCACATGCAACCCGGGTCGGTCCGCTTCGCCCCTGGCGACCGGGTGCGCCGGGGTGAGGTCATCGGCAAGGTCGGCAACACCGGGAACTCGGTGGCGCCGCACCTGCACGTCCACGTCATGAACGGGCCGGAGTTCCTCGGCTCGCAGGGTGTGCCCAGCGTGACCGAGGAGTTCACGATCACCGGCCGGGTGGTCGACACCGCGGCGTTCGACGCCTCGGAGGCCACCGGGGTGCCGTTGCGGCTCGCCCCCGGCGTGACGGAGAGCACACACGAGAAGCAGATGATCCTCGATCAGAACATCGTCACGTTCACCGCAGGCTGACAACGGTTTCCGGCGTCACCACCTCCCAACCGGCACCCAACACGGGGTCGGTCACGACTGGACAACGATCTCATCATCCGTACGGTCGGACCCATGTCGATTCAGGACTCTGCCTTCGAATGGACGGAAACGAACCGCGAATGGCTGATCGAGAATCCCGCTCGCATCGTCGCCTACGTGGCCGTGGCGTTGATCGTCCGCTTCGTGATCCACCGTGCCATCGACCGCGCCACCCGGCCACGGACCGCCGGCGGGGAGCCGGGCCGCGGCTCCGCTCTCATGCGCGGACTGCGGTCGAAGTCGGCCTCCACCGAGCGCAACGCCCAGATCGCCGCACGCCGTGCACAGCGGGCCGCGACGATCGGGTCGGTGCTCAAGTCGACGGTGTCGATCGTGCTGCTCGTCTGGGTGGTGCTGTCGGTCCTGAGCGTCCTCGGCGTCAACATCGCGCCGTTCATCGCCTCGGCCGGCATCGTCGGCCTCGCCATCGGTTTCGGTGCGCAGAACCTGGTGCGCGACTTCGTGACCGGCGTCTTCATGCTGCTCGAGGACCAGTACGGCGTGGGTGACATCGTCGATCTCGGCGAGGCCGTGGGCGAGGTCGAATCGGTGGGGCTGCGCGTCACCACCCTGCGCGACATCGACGGCACTCTCTGGTACGTCCGCAACGGCGAGATCGCCCGCGTGGGCAACATGAGCCAGGAGTTCGCGGTCGCGCGCGTCGACGTCCCGGTGGCGCCCGGCGCCGACATCGACAAGGCGCAGCAGGTGGCCGACGAGGCGGCCCGCACCGCGGTGGAGGAGGACTCGACCGACATCCTCGGCCAGATCGAGATGCTCGGCGTCCAGGAGGTGTCGTCGGATCAGGTCGTCCTGCGTCTGACGGTGAAGACCAAACCGAACGGCCAGTGGGCGGTGCAGCGGCGACTGCGTCGGGCGATCCTGCGGGCCTTCGTGGAGAACTCGATCGATCTGCCGTACTCGCGGGCGTGGGCGGCGCTCGCGGACTCGGTCGCACCCTGACGCGGAGATCGCCTGCGGCACAACGAGAAGAACCCCGGCGGTGAGCCGGGGTTCTTCTCGTTGTTCTGGTGTCCGAGGGGGGACTTGAACCCCCACGTCCGTTAATAGGACACTAGCACCTCAAGCTAGCGCGTCTGCCATTCCGCCACTCGGACCTGCGTGCCGCGGTGAGCGTCCGGCGATCTCCCGCCGGTGGTCTCTCGACCCCGTCTCGCTGCAGCGGGATAACCCTAACCGAGGTTGCCCGTGTATCCCAAATCCCGTAGGAGTGAGGGGTGTCTTCACAGTCTGCGACCGACGAAGTGGTCGATCTGGTCAGCCAATTGATCCGTTTCGACACCTCCAACACGGGCGAGCCCGAGACCACCAAGGGCGAGGAGGAGTGCGCCAAGTGGGTGGCCCAGCAGCTCGAGGAGGTGGGCTACACCACGCAGTACGTCGAGTCCGGCCGTCCCGGCCGCGGCAATGTGTTCGCGCGCCTCGCCGGTCCGCCCGACTCCGATCGCGGCGCGCTGCTGATCCACGCCCACCTCGACGTCGTGCCCGCCGAACCGGCCGACTGGAGCGTTCACCCGTTCTCCGGTGCCATCAAGGACGGCTACATCTGGGGCCGCGGCGCGGTCGACATGAAGGACATGGCCGGAATGGCCCTGGCGCTCGCGCGTCAGTTCAAACGAGACGGCACCGTGCCGCCCCGGGAGCTGGTGTTCGCGTTCCTCGCCGACGAAGAGGCCGGCGGGGCGTGGGGCGCCCACTGGCTCGTCGAGAACCGGCCCGACCTGTTCGAGGGCATCACCGAGGCCGTCGGCGAGGTCGGCGGCTTCTCGCTCACCGTCGACCGGCCCGACGGCACGCAGAAACGTCTCTATCTGGTCGAGACGGCCGAGAAGGGGCTCGCGTGGATGCGGCTCACCGCCGAGGCGCGGGCCGGGCACGGATCGTTCCTGCATGAGGAGAACGCCGTCACCGAGGTCGCCGAAGCGGTCGCCCGGATCGGTCGGCACACGTTCCCCCTGGTGATGACGGAATCGGTCAGCCAGTTCCTGGCCGAGGTCAGTGCGGAGACGGGCCTGGACCTGAGTCCCGAGGCCCCCGACCTGGAGACGTCGCTGTTCAAGCTGGGCAACCTCGCGCGGATCATCGGCGCGACCCTGCGTGACACCGCCAATCCCACGATGCTCAAGGCCGGCTACAAGGCCAACGTCATCCCGCAGAAGGCCGAGGCGGTCATCGACTGCCGCGTGCTCCCCGGGCGGCAGGCCGCGTTCGAGAAGGAGATCGACGAACTCATCGGCCCCAACGTGCGGCGGGAGTGGATCACCCATCTCGATTCCTACGAGACGACCTTCGACGGCGACCTGGTGGATGCGATGAACGCCGCCGTCCTCGAGCACGATCCGCAAGGAAAGACGGTGCCGTACATGCTCTCCGGCGGCACCGACGCCAAGGCGTTCGCGAAGCTGGGCATCCGGTGCTTCGGGTTCGCGCCGTTGCGGTTGCCGCCCGAACTCGACTTCGCGGCCCTGTTCCACGGCGTCGACGAGCGCGTGCCCGTCGATTCGGTTCTGTTCGGCACCAAGGTCTTCGAGCACTTTCTGCGGCACAGCTGAGCACATCACTACAGTGGGCGGCACGGCCTTCCCGCCGATCCGGGCGAACCGGTTCGGAGGGCGACCGGCACTCTTCCGACGCGCGAAACGTGAGAAAGGTGAACACATGTCGTCATTCGACCCGTACTCCCCGCTGCCGAGCCTTCCCGGTTTCACCCTGACCTCGGAGAGCTTCACCGACGGGGCCGCACTCGCCAACGGGCAGGTGAGCGGGATCATGGGTGCGGGTGGCGAGGACCTCTCCCCGCAGCTGAGCTGGTCCGGATTCCCCGCCGAGACCAAGAGTTTCGCCGTCACCGTTTACGACCCCGACGCTCCGACCGCCGCCGGGTTCTGGCACTGGGCCGTCGCCGACATCCCCGCCTCGGTCACGAGCCTGCCCGAGGGCGCCGGCGACGACGACGGGTCCGGGCTCCCCGACGGCGCGGTCACTCTCACCAACGACGCTTCGCTACGCCGCTACATCGGTGCCGCGCCGCCCCCCGGACACGGCCCGCACCGCTATTTCGTCGTCGTGCACGCCGTGGACACCGAATCGCTCGGGCTGCCGGAGAACGCGACACCGGCCTACCTGGGTTTCAACCTGTTCTCGCATGCGATCGCGCGGGCGACCCTCGTCGGCACCTACGAGCAACCAGCCGAGAACGTCTGAGTTCTCGCTCGGCCGATCGCCCGGTGCCCTGCGTACCGGGCGATCGGTGGCCGTCAGGGCTGGTTGCGGGCCGCGCAACCGACCGCGTCGGAGATCGAGGCGAAGCCACCGTCCCGGGCGCGCCGGGCGAGTCCGGCATGGAGTTCGGCGAGCCACACCGGGCCGCCGTAGATGAAGCCGGTGTAGACCTGCAACAGGTCGGCACCGGCGCAGATCCGCTCCCAGGCCTGGTCGACGGTCTCGATGCCGCCCACGCTGACGAGCGCGATACGTCCGCCGACGCGGTCGTAGAGGCGACGCAGCACCGTCAGCGACCGAGCGGCGACCGGCGGCCCGGACAGCCCACCGGCACCGATCTCGTCGACCTCGTGCGACGCGGTGCGCAGACCCTCGCGGCCGATCGTGGTGTTGGTGGCGACGATCCCGGCCAGGCCGAGCTCCACGGCCAGGTCCGCCACGGCGTCGACGTCGTCGTCGACGAGGTCGGGGGCGATCTTCACCAGCACCGGGACGTCCACGGCGGCGAGTACCGCGGCCAGGATGGGCCGCAGTGAGTCGACGGCCTGCAGATCACGCAGTCCCGGGGTGTTCGGCGAACTCACGTTGACCACGACGAAATCCGCGAGCGGTCCGAGCAGTTCCGCCGAACGCCGGTAGTCGTCGATGGCGTCCTCGACCGGGACGACCTTGGTCTTGCCGATGTTGGCTCCGATGGGGACCGACACCGGCCCCCGTCGTACCTCGGTCAGGTGCTGTGCGGCCACCTCGGCACCGGGATTGTTGAAGCCCATCCGATTGATCAGCGCACGGTCCGCGGGCAGCCGGAACAATCGCGGCGTCGGATTCCCGGGCTGCCCCTGGCCGGTGATCGTGCCGATCTCGGCGAACCCGAAGCCGAGCTGACCCCAGGTGTTCACCGCGCCGGCCGTCTTGTCGAACCCGGCCGCCAGACCGATCGGGGCGGGGAAGTCGACGCCGAACACCCGCGTCCGCAGGATCGGATCATGCCGGGCCAACAGCCTCGCGGTCAGGAACGCCAACGGCGAAAACCGCCCGACGACGCGCAGCACCGAGAACACGATGTGATGGATTCGCTCCGGATCGACGCGGAACATGATCGAGCGCACTAGGGGATAGCACCACCGGTTGAGCACGGGAAGTACTCGGGTGGTGCTGCGGGACATCAGCATGCGCGGGCGCTCCGTGGGTCGTTGTCGTCGAATCCGGTGGACCGGTCGCCGGTCGGGTCGGCGGTGTCGGGCCCGCGTGAACCTCGCGGCGGCCGGCGCCGTTTGAGCAGCACCTTGCGGGTTCCGTCGGAGTAGAGCCGCACCCGGGACAGCTCCCAACCGCCGAACTCCGCCTCGAGGGCCAACCGCATCGAGGCGGTCACCCGGGTGACGTCAGGGGGAAGACGCAGCAGGATGCACTCGACATCCTCCGAGGTGACCTCCCACCCGTCGGGATGGCGCGAACCGAGGCGCGCAGCAGTACGCGCACTACGAGCGTGCGGACGCCGGTCAGGATTCATTCGGCCCGCTCGCTTCGCTCCCGGCGCCGGGGTTCATTCGGCCCGCCCGTCGTCGGGAACCACCTGGAGTCCGCCGTTCCGCGCCGAGAGCACGTAGACGGTGCCCGATCCGTCGACCACGATGCGGTCGGGCTGTACGACCGAAGCGAACCGCCGGACCTCGGTGGGTTCACCGTCTGCCAGGTCAAATGCCACCACCTCGTTGTCGCCGGTCGTCGAGACCCAGAGCAGGTCTCGGGTGTCGTCGTAGTCTACGGCGTACGGTCCGCCGGCCACCGGGTAGCGAAAGCGCATCACCAGCGGTGATCCGAAGAAGCCGAGGATCTCGCCGTCACGGGTGTTGGCGACCAGCACGCGTCCGAACTCGTCGACGGTCGAGTTGGTGGCCCCGTTGCCCGCACGCAGCGCCGGCCCCAGTTCACCGGATTCGGGGTCGACGGGGGTCACCGACGACTGCGCCCGATCCAGGACGACGACCTGGCCGTCGAGGCCTTCCGCAGACTCGGGCGCGGCCGTCACCGAGTCCACCCGTACGAAGCGATCGACGTCGTGCTTCTTCGCGAAATCGTTGTCGTACACGAGGACTCGTCCATCGGCCGTGCCGACGACGAGCAGCCCGGCCGTGGTCCGGGCGATCGCCGTCGGCTGGTCGGACTCGAGGTCGCCCGTGCGGACCCGTCCGTCGGCATCGACGACGACGAGCGCACCCGGGCCCGCGCCGACGAACTCGCCGTCGTCGCCGGCGGCCAGGGCGGTGAGGCCCGGGACCGCGATCGTCTGCGGCGGGGTCGTCGGCGCCCCGGCGTCGTATCGGAGGATCTGGTTGCCGTCGGCCGAGAGGACGGCGACGCTGCCACCCGACGCGGCGAGCGCACGCGCCTCGGCCGGGGCGGGCGCGACGGTGCCCGCGGGAGCCGTCGTCGAATTCGCCGGCGCCTCCGGCGCGGTCGCGGGCACGACGGTCGGTACGTCGGGGGTGCCGTCGTCGGAGCCGCACGCGGTGATCATGCCCACACCGATGACCAGTGCCGCCGTGGCCGCGATCGGACCCCGTAGCCGCGACACGCCCGTGTGGGGCTGGTGACTTGGGCGTGAAGGTCGCGGGAAGAGCATGTCCCCATCTTGCGCGACCGCTTCCGCGCGCCGCTCAGGCGGGTCGGGGCCGTGTCGTCGTGTCGGGTCGGCTGCGGCGGTCCCAAGTAGCATCGGGCGCCGTGACCGACACCATGACGTGGACCCAGTCGATCGTCCTCGGGGCGTTGCAGGGCCTCACCGAGTTCCTGCCGATCTCGTCGTCCGGGCATCTCCGGATCGCCTCCGAACTGATGTTCGGCGAGGACGCCGGGGCCTCCTTCACCGCGGTCACGCAGCTCGGCACCGAGGCCGCGGTCCTCGTCTTCTTCGCCCGCGACATCGTCCGCATCATCACCGCGTGGTTCCGCGGGCTCCGTCATGCCGACGAGCGGAACGTCGACTACCGGATCGGCTGGTACGTGATCTTCGCGACCATCCCGATCGGCCTGATCGGTTTCCTGTTCAAGGACGAGATCCGCACCACCGGACGCAATCTGTGGCTCGTCGCCATCATGCTGATCGTGTTCGCCGGCGTGTTCTGGCTGGCCGAGCGCTACGGGCAGAAGCAGCGGAACCTCGAACAGCTCACCCTGCGGGACGGCCTCGTGATGGGTGGCGCCCAATGTCTGGCGCTGATCCCGGGCGTGTCGCGCTCCGGTGCGACCGCGAGTGCCGGCCTGTTCCTCGGACTCGAACGCGAAGCCGCCTTCCGCTTCTCGTTCCTGCTGGCCATCCCCGCGGTCACCGCATCCGGCCTGTTCAGCCTCCCGGACGCGTTCAACCCGAGCGGGGAGGGCATGGAGGCCAGCGGGCCCCAGCTGCTCGTCGCGACGCTGGTCGCGTTCGTCGTCGGTTATGCCGCGATCGCCTGGCTGCTCAAGTTCGTCAGCGCGCACTCCATGAACTGGTTCGGCGCCTATCGCATCGTGCTGGGCGTCACGCTGATCATCCTGTTGTCGACCGGCGTCGTCTCGGCGACCTGATGCCACGGCCGCGGCGCCGGGCGGTCGCGCCGTGCGGTCCCGCCGGGCCGGTGCCTATGGTTGTGGGATGACCGTGATCCTTCTCCGGCACGGCCGTTCGACGGCGAACACCTCAGGGGTGCTCGCCGGTCGCAGCGCCGGCGTCCACCTCGACGACCGCGGGCGCGCCCAGGCCGATGATCTGGTTCGTCGTCTCGGCGACCATCTCGGGTCCATTCGCGCGGTGGCGCGTTCGCCGCTCGATCGGTGCGCCGAGACCGTCCAGCCATTGCTGGCGGCGCTGGCCGGGGACGGGCAGGCGCCACCCGAGATCGTCGTCGACGATCTCGCCGAGGTCGACTACGGCGGGTGGACCGGGCGTCCGATCTCGGAATTGTTG
This sequence comes from Gordonia sp. UCD-TK1, assembly GCF_001691435.1. Lineage (NCBI taxonomy): Bacteria > Bacillati > Actinomycetota > Actinomycetes > Mycobacteriales > Gordoniaceae > Gordonia > Gordonia sp. UCD-TK1. The sequence continues at coordinate 181,382 of NZ_LZMP01000046.1, forward strand.
ACCGAACCGCTGTGGAAGGTCGTGCAGCGGCAGCCGTCGGCCGCGATCTTCCCCGACGGGGAGGGACTCGCCGATGTGCAGGCACGGGCCGTACGCGCCATCCGCGAACTGGACCGCGTCCACGGCGGCCCGGACGGTTCGGGGGTGTGGATCGCCTGCTCGCACGGTGACGTGATCAAGTCGATCATCGCCGACGCCATGGGCAGCCACCTCGACGCCTTCCAGCGCATCGTCGTCGAACCGGCGTCGATCAGCGTGATCCGCTACACGCCGTCGCGTCCGTATGTCCATACGGTGAATGCGACCGAGTTGCTGTCCATCCCGAAGCCCCCGCCGCCGGCGCAGGACGGGCAGCGACCGTCCGACGACGCGGTGGTGGGCGGCGACACGGGCGCGGATGTCGCGCCGTCCGCCAACGGTGCCGCGACGATCCCGGCGACATCGGGATAATGAACCAGACGACGAAGGAGGTGTGATGTCTCGAGCGATTCACGTGTTCCGGAGCCCGGACCGCTTCGTGGCGGGCACGATCGGGCAGCCCGGTGACCGCACGTTCTACCTCCAGGCGGTCCACGAGGCCCGCATCATCAGCGTGATGCTGGAGAAGCAGCAGGTCCAGATCCTCGCCGACCGGATCGGTGCCCTGCTCGACGAGATCCACCGACGCTTCGGCACGCCGATCCCGCCGGAGACCGACCGGGTCGGTGACCTGAGTCCGCTGGTGATGCCGGTCGACGCCGAGTTCCGGGTCGGCACCATGGGTCTCGGCTGGGACGCCGAATCCGAGGCGGTGGTGGTCGAGTTGCTCGCCATCACCGAGGGGGAGTTCGACGAGAGCGTGGTCCTCGACGACACCGACGAGGGCCCGGACGCGGTGCGGGTCTTCCTGACGACCGCGGCGGCCCGTGAGTTCGCCGCCCGTTCGTCGAGGGTGATATCAGCGGGACGACAGCCGTGCCCGCTGTGCAGCGAACCGCTCGATCCCGAAGGTCACCTGTGTATCCGGACCAACGGGTACAAACGGGCCGCGGAGTTGAGCAAATCCCTCGACTTCATCGACCCCGATGTCTTCAACAGCCTTGCCGCACAGAATGATCCGGGCCTGGCGGTTGATGACGACCCCTTCGGTCAGGCGGGGGACACCCCGCCGTCCGGTGACCCGGACGACCCCGACGAGCCCGGTGACGCCGGCTCTTCCGCACGTGACTGACGAGCCCGCGGTCGACCACGTCCTCCGCGACGGCGAACTCACCATCCTCGGCCGGATCCCCTCGGCCAGCAACGCGACGCTCGTGTGCGATGCGGTGCTCGACGACCGGACCTCGGTGCGCTGTGTGTACAAACCGGTGCGCGGTGAGGTGCCGCTGTGGGACTTCCCCGACGGCACGCTCGCCGGACGGGAAGTGGCGTCGTATCTGATCTCGGAGGCGCTGGGGTGGGACACGATCCCGACCACGGTGCACCGCGACGGGCCGCTCGGGCCCGGGATGGTGCAGCGCTGGGTCGAGACACCCGACAACACCGATCACCCGATCCCGGAGACCGAACCGCGGGTCGACCTGGTCGACCTGTGCCCGGTGGGCGCGGTACCCACCGGCTACCTCGCGGTCCTGCAGGCCTACGACCCGTACGGCGACCCCGTCGTGCTGGTGCACGCCGACGACCCGCGGTTACAGCGCATGTCGGTGCTCGACGTCATCCTCAACAACGCCGACCGCAAGGGCGGTCACGTCCTGGAAGGTCTGGACGGCACCGTCTACGGGATCGACCACGGCATCTGCCTGCACGAGGAGGACAAGCTGCGCACGGTGCTGTGGGGCTGGGCGGGCGAACCGGTACCCGGGCACCTCGTCGCCGATGTCGCCGAACTCGCCGAACGCCTGGCGACCGACGGCTCGGCGCTGCGCGCACAGCTCGCCGAACACATCACGCCCGACGAGATCGAGTCGCTCGCGATCCGCGCGATCGTGGTCGCCGAGAGCGCGACCATGCCGCACCCGCCCGGTCACCGGCCCATCCCGTGGCCGCCGTTCTGAGCGAGTGCGCTCCGTCCCGGACGAGGCCGTGAAGGGCCTGCGCGCGGTGGGCAATACAGTGGACGCATGCAGTCGTGGCCCGATCTCGAACTCCCCGCCGTACCGGGCAGTGGACCCGCCCTCCGTCTCTACGACACCGCCGACCGTGCGGTCCGTCCCGTCGCCCCCGGGGCCACCGCGACCATGTACGTGTGCGGCATCACCCCCTACGACGCGACCCACCTGGGGCACGCCGCCACCTATGTGACCTTCGACCAGGTCAACCGGATCCTGCGCGATCAGGGCCACGAGGTCCATTACGTGCAGAACGTCACCGACGTCGACGACCCGCTGTTCGAACGGGCGGACCGGGACGGCGTCGACTGGCGTGATCTCGGGGCGCGGGAGACGCAGCTGTTCCGCGACGACATGACCGCCCTGCGCGTCCTGCCCCCGCGCGATTACATCGGCGCGGTCGAGTCGGTCAACGAGGTCGTCGAGGTCGTCGGCAAGCTGCTGGCCTCCGGGGCCGCCTACACCGTCGACGACGCGCAGTTCCCGGACGTCTATTTCCGCACCGATGCCACCGAACAGTTCGGCTACGAGTCGGGGTACGACCGCGAGACCATGGAGCGGTTCTTCGCCGAGCGCGGCGGCGATCCCGATCGTCCCGGCAAACGCGATCCGCTCGACGCGCTCCTGTGGCGCGCCGAACGTCCGGGCGAGCCGTCGTGGGAGTCGCCGTTCGGGCCGGGCCGGCCGGGCTGGCACATCGAGTGTTCGGCGATCGCGCTGAACCGGCTCGGGATCGAGTTCGACATCCAGGGCGGCGGTAACGATCTCATCTATCCGCACCACGAGTACTCGGCGGCCCACGGGGAGGCCCTCACCGGTTCGCGGCGGTTCGCCCGGCACTACGTGCACACCGGGATGGTCGGGCTCGACGGCGAGAAGATGTCGAAGAGTCGTGGCAATCTCGTCTTCGTGTCGGTCCTGCGTCGCGAGGGCGTGGACCCCGCGGCCATCCGACTCGCACTGCTCGCCGACCACTACCGCGGTGACCGGATGTGGACGGACGCGGTCCTGGACACGGCCGTCGAACGCCTCGGTCGCTGGCGTGCGGCGCTCGGCGCGAGTACCGGACCCGACGCCGAACCGGTCATCGCACGGATCCGCCAGCATCTCGCCGACGACCTCGACACCCCTAAAGCGCTTGCCGCAGTGGACGGTTGGTGCGCGGATGTGCGCAACGGAATCGGTTCGTCGACGACGGCGCCCGCCGAACTCGCGGCCGCGGTCGACGCGCTGCTGGGAATCCCGCTCGTCCCCGACGTCCGATAGGCGTTGTCCCACGTCCGGATGTCCGCGCGCCGACGTCTGGGTAGAGTGCTGACGTGGCGCGCGTGCAAGAGATCCGACCCGAGACCGACGCCGGGGTGTACACCGTCGTCACCCGGACGTCGACCTACCTGCTGGATTTCACCGAGATGACGCTGCTCCGGGCCCCCGGGGTCGGCGGCACCGAGAACGAGGACTGGACGGTCAGCAGGCTCCGACGCGACTCCGAGGACATCCCGCTGCTCGGGGTGAAGTCCTGTCGCCTGGGGGAGTCCGCGCAATTCTGGGTGCGCGCCGCCGACGATCCCGACGTCCGCACGTGGCGGATCACCACCCCGGTGGTGTCCATCGAGAAGATCGGCTGACGACCCGGATTCCGGCCGGACGCCTGGTTCAGGGTCCGAACGGGCCCTGGCCGCGACGCTTGAGATACCGCTCGAACTCCGCGGCCAGCGCGTCGCCGTCGATCTTCGCCATGACCTCGTCGGTGTCGACCTCGGCGTCCCCGCGCTCCTCGAGCCCGCGCACGTAGTCGGCGATCTCCTCGTCGTCCTCGGTCATCTCGGTGACCGCGCGTTCCCATTCCTCCGCCTGCTCGGGGAGGGTGCCGAGCGGCACCTCGATGTCGAGGACCTCCTCGACCCGGGTCAGCAGCGCCACCGTGGCCTTCGGGTTCGGCGGCGTCGACACGTAGTGGGGGACGGCCGCCCAGAACGAGACGGCCGGCAGACCCGCCTGGACGAAGAGATCCTGGAGCACGCCGGTGATGCCGGTCGGTCCCTCGTAGCGACTCTCCGCGAGGTTGTACCGGGCCGCGGACTCGCTGCTGTAGGCCGCACCGGTAACCGGCACCGGGCGGGTGTGCGGTGTGTCGGCGAGCAACGCGCCCAGCATCACCGTGGTCTCGACACCGAGCTCCTGCGCGAGGTCGACGATCTCGGCGCAGAACGCCCGCCACCGCATGTTGGGTTCGATGCCGCGGACCAGCACGATGTCGCGGTCGGCGCCCCGCGGGCTGCAGTACGAGATCGACGTCGTCGGCCAGTCGATCCGGCGCGTGACCCCGTCGATCTGATTCACGGTGGGGCGATTGACCTGGAAGTCGTAGTATTCATCGGAGTCGATGTCGGCGAGGGGTCGGGCGTCCCATTCGAGTGCCAGGTGCTCGACAGCGCTGCTGGCGGCGTCCCCGGCGTCGTTCCACCCCTCGAAGGCCGCGAGCAGAATGGGTCTGCGCAGCTGGGGAAGGTTCGACGTCTGCTCAGCGTTCACCGATCCAGCCTACGACCGAACACGCAGAGAGGGCGAACTACGCTGTCAACCATGTCCCCTGACTTCTCCGGAACCGATCCACGCGATTTCGACACGACATTTCTGTCGGCGATGTCGCGTCGGGTACTGATCGGCGACGGGGCGATGGGCACCATGCTGCAGGCCGCGGATCTGACGCTCGACGATTTCCGTGGCCTCGAGGGTTGCAACGAGATCCTCAACGACACCCGGCCCGACGTCCTCGAGGGCATCCACCGTGCGTACTTCGAGGCCGGCGCCGACGCCGTGGAGACCAACACCTTCGGGTGCAACCTCTCGAATCTGGGCGATTACGACATCGCGGACCGGATCCGGGAGCTGTCGTACAAGGGAACGACGATCGCGCGCGGCGTCGCCGACGAGATGGGTCCCTCGGCCGACGGCACCGACCGTTTCGTCCTGGGTTCGATCGGGCCGGGCACCAAGCTGCCCAGCCTCGGCCACACCACGTATGCGGCCATCCGCGACGCCTACCTGGAATGCGTCATCGGCATGCTCGAGGGCGGTGCCGACGCGATCCTGATCGAGACCTCGCAGGATCTGCTGCAGGTCAAATCGGCGGTGGTGGCCGCCCGCCGTGCGATGGAGCGGGTGGGCCGCAGGATCCCGATCATCTCCCACGTCACGGTCGAGACGACCGGCACGATGCTCCTCGGCTCGGAGATCGGTGCCGCGCTGACGGCGCTGGAGCCGCTCGGTATCGATCTGATCGGCCTGAACTGCGCCACCGGTCCCGCCGAGATGAGCGAGCACCTGCGGTACCTCTCCAAGCACGCGCGCATCCCGGTGTCGGTGATGCCCAATGCCGGTCTGCCGGTCCTCGGTGCCAACGGCGCCGAGTACCCGCTGACGCCCGAGGAACTCGCGCAGGCCATGTCGCAGTTCGTGGGCGAGTTCGGCCTGCAGTTCGTCGGCGGCTGTTGCGGCACGACACCCGAACACATCCGGCAGGTCGCGGACGCGGTGTCCGAGGTGACCCCGGCGACCCGGACCCCGGAACACGAGTCGGAGACGTCGTCGCTGTACTCCGCGGTGCCCTTCGACCAGGACGCCAGCTTCCTGGTGATCGGTGAGCGCACGAACACCAACGGCTCCAAGGCCTTCCGCGAGGCGATGATCGCCGAGGACTACCAGAAGTGCCTCGACATCGCGAAGGACCAGACCCGCGACGGCGCGCACATGCTCGACCTCAACGTCGACTACGTCGGTCGCGACGGCGCCGCCGACATGACGGCTCTCGCCAGCCGGTTAGCCACCTCGTCGACGCTGCCGATCATGCTCGACTCCACCGAGCCGGAGGTCATCCGAGCCGGTCTGGAGTCGCTGGGCGGGCGCTGCGCGGTGAACTCGGTCAACTACGAGGACGGCGACGGACCGGATTCGCGGTTCACCAAGATCATGCAGCTCGTCGTCGAGCACGGGGCGGCGGTCGTCGCGCTCACCATCGACGAGGAGGGGCAGGCGCGTACCGCGGACTGGAAGGTCCGGGTGGCCGAGCGGCTGATCGCCGACATCACCGGCAACTGGGGACTCGCCGAAGAAGACATCATCCTCGACACGCTGACCTTCCCGATCTCGACGGGTCAGGAAGAAGTCCGACGCGACGGCATCGAGACCATCGAGGCCATCCGCCGGCTGCACGAGGCCCACCCCGACGTGCACTTCACGCTGGGCATCTCGAACATCTCCTTCGGGCTCAATCCCGCTGCGCGACAGGTGCTCAACTCGGTCTTCCTGCACGAGTGCGTACAGGCCGGCCTCGACACCGCGATCGTGCACGCGTCGAAGATCCTGCCGATGGCCCGGATCCCGGAGGAGCACCGCGAGGTCGCCCTCGACCTCGTCTACGACCGGCGGCGTGAGGGTTACGACCCGCTGCAGAAGCTCATGGAGCTGTTCGAGGGTGTCTCGGCCGCCTCGGCGCGTGAGTCGCGGGCCCAGGAACTGGCGAAGCTGCCGCTGTTCGAGCGCCTGGAGCGCCGGATCGTCGACGGTGAGCGCAACGGTCTGACCGACGACCTCGACGAGGCGATGACCCAGGTCCCGCCGCTGACGATCATCAACGACACGCTGCTGGCCGGGATGAAGACCGTCGGCGAGCTCTTCGGTTCGGGCCAGATGCAGCTGCCGTTCGTGCTGCAGTCCGCCGAGGTGATGAAGACCGCGGTGGCGCATCTCGAGCCGCACATGGAGGCCACCGGCGAGGACGGCAAGGGACGCATCGTCCTCGCCACCGTCAAGGGCGACGTGCACGACATCGGCAAGAACCTCGTCGACATCATCCTGTCCAACAACGGGTACGAGGTCGTCAACATCGGCATCAAACAGCCGATCGCGACCATCCTCGACGTCGCCGCGGACAAGCGCGCGGACGTCATCGGGATGTCCGGGCTGCTGGTCAAGTCGACCGTGGTGATGAAGGAGAACCTCGAGGAGATCAACTCCCGCGGGCTCGCCGACGAGTACCCGGTCCTCCTCGGCGGCGCCGCACTCACCCGCTCCTACGTCGAGAACGATCTCTCCGAGACCTACGAGGGCGACGTGCACTATGCGCGTGACGCTTTCGAGGGTCTGCGCCTGATGGACGACATCATGGCGACCAAGCGCGGCGGGGGACCCGACCCGGACAGCGACGAGGCGAAGGCCGCGGCGGAGAAGGCCGCCGAACGCAAGGCCCGCCATGAGCGATCGAAGCGCATCGCGGCCAAGCGCAAGGCCGCCGAGGAACCCGTCGAGGTGCCGGCCCGCTCGGATGTGGCCGCCGACAACGAGATCCCGACCCCGCCGTTCTGGGGGTCGCGGATCGTCAAGGGCGTCCCGATCGCGGACTACATGCAGCTCCTCGACGAGCGCGCGCTGTTCCTGGGTCAGTGGGGTCTTCGGGGCGCCCGCGGTGGTGACGGGCCGTCGTATGAGGACCTCGTCGAGACCGAGGGCCGTCCGCGACTGCGGTACTGGATCGATCGCCTGTCGACCGAGAACATCCTGCAGCACGCCGCGGTGGTCTACGGGTACTACCCGGCGGTCAGTGACGGCGACACCGTCCACGTGCTCACCGAGCCGGAACCCGATGCGCCGGTGCGGTTCAGCTTCACGTTCCCGCGTCAGCAGCGGTCGCGGTTCCTGTGCATCGCGGACTTCATCCGGTCCCGCGCCGACGCGAAGGCGGCCGGCAAGGTCGACGTGCTGCCGTTCCAGCTCGTCACCATGGGACAGCCGATCGCCGACTTCGCCAACAAGCTGTTCGCCGACAACGCCTACCGCGACTACCTCGAGGTGCACGGCATCGGCGTGCAGCTGACCGAGGCGCTCGCCGAATACTGGCACCAGCGGGTGCGCAGCGAACTCGCGTTCGGCGACCGCACGATGGCCAGCGAGGACCCGGAGAACGCCCAGGGCTTCTTCGACCTCGAATACCGCGGCGCGCGTTTCTCGTTCGGTTACGGCGCCTGCCCCGACCTCGAGGACCGGGCGAAGATGATGGAGTTGCTCGAGCCAGGGCGGATCGGCGTCGAACTGTCCGAGGAGTTGCAGTTGCATCCCGAGCAGTCGACCGACGCGTTCGTGTTGCACCATCCGGAGGCGAAGTACTTCAACACCTGACGTACTTCGCCACCGGATCGAGGGACGGGGGACAGGCGATGACGGTTCTGGAGCGGTCCGAGGGGCCGGTGCGGATCATCGGGATCGACCGGCCGGATCGGCGCAACGCCGTCGACCGGGCGACGGCCGATGCGCTGGCGGATGCCTTCCGGCGGTTCGACGCCGACGACTCGGTGTCGGTCGCGGTGCTCTACGGCGAAGGCGGGACCTTTTGCGCCGGAGCCGATCTCAAGGCCATCTCGGACGGTGACCCGAATCGGGTGGCACCCGACGGTGACGGTCCGATGGGCCCGACGCGGATGACGTTGTCCAAGCCGGTCATCGCGGCGATCTCCGGGCACGCCGTGGCCGGCGGACTGGAGCTGGCGCTGTGGGCGGACCTGCGTGTGGTCGACGACGACGCCGTCTTCGGGGTGTTCTGCCGGCGCTGGGGCGTCCCGCTGATCGACGGCGGCACCGTTCGACTTCCGCGCCTGATCGGCGAGAGCCGGGCCATGGATCTCGTGCTGACCGGCCGGGCGGTACCCGCCGATGAGGCCCTGTCGATCGGGCTCGCCAATCGCGTCGTGCCGTCGGGGACTGCGCTACCGGCCGCGATCGCGCTGGCCGCCGAGATCGCCGCGTTCCCGCAGACGTGCATGCGCGAGGACCGGATGTCGGTCCTCGAACAGGACGGCCTGGACACGGACGCGGCCATCGTCAACGAACTCCGACACGGCATGGTCTCGCTCACCACGGACACCCTGGCCGGCGCAAGCAGATTCGCCGGCGGCGCGGGCCGGCACGGGGAGGGCGTGGGCAGTTAGGCGAACCGACGAATGCGGAACGTCTCGACGCGCCAAGCTACTCACCAGCCCTGCTCCCGGATCCGAAAGAACGCCCTGCCCCTGCTCCCTGAGGAGCGCCCGGAGCTTGCGGAGGGCGACCAACCCCGCTCCCTGAGGAGCGCCCGGAGCTTGCGGAGGGTGCGTCACGAAGGGTCTTCGCAACCCAACTCACCTGGACCCTTCGTGACGGCCTCCGCAAGCTCCGGCCTCCTCAGGGAGCAGTGATTGGGCTCGCGCCGAGCACAACGGGTTCTTTCGGAGTCCACGACGGCCGGCAGGCCGCAGACACTGAGGTATGAGGAGCGATAGCCGCCGGGCCGAGCAAGCGACGAAGGAGCGCGTCGAGGTCGGCGAGCTACGACGGGTTGCGTTGCAGCGCAGTCAGTTGCGTGCGAGGTACTCGGCTAGGAATGCTTCGACGAGGGAGGGTCGGAGCTGTCGTTGGCCGGGTCGGGGTGGTCTCACGTCGATGACGTGGCTGGTTCTCGACCATGAGCGACGCGCGTCGTCGTGGTGCCGGTTGTTCGGGCGCGCGTGATCGCCGGACCGCGTTGGTGGCCCGTGGATCTGCTCGCGCACGGTGTTCAGGTGTTGTGTGAATCGCCGGGGTATGTCGGGTCGGCGGTTGATGTGTTCGGGGTTGGGTGGTGCGCCGGGTTCGGCGTTGAGTCGCCAGATGCAGCGGCCTTCGTCTGGTCCGGACCGGGCGATGCGGGTGGTGTATTGGCCGGGTTGGTCACCGACCATCCGGTTGTGGCGTGGGCAGGCCGGTGCGAGGTCGTCGATGTCGGTGAGACCGCCTTTGGCCCAATCCTTCTGGGCGTGATGAAGCTCGATGTGGGTGGCGGGCTGCTCGCAGCCTGGTGCTGAGCACACTTCCCCGTCGGGGCGGGCGAAGGAGACGAGGCGTTGTTCGCGGGTGGCGAGTCGTTTCCCGCGCCCGAAGTGCAGCGGGACAGCGGAGGCGTCTTTGAAGATCGCCAACCACGGTTGGACCTCACCGGCCATGGCGATGAGGTCCGGGATGGGCAGCAGGGTTCCGGTGGCGGTGGTCGCGAGTCCGGCTTCACGGATGAGGTCGTTGAGGTCGGCTTTGACGATCAGTTGCACGGGTAATCCGCGGTGCGACTTTCCGAGGGTCCCGTCGGCGAAACCGGCGGCGAGTGCGGCGTCGAGGGCGTCGTGGTTGATCTGCGCGGGAGTGCGGCTGTCGCGGTCGGCCGCGGTGGTCAGGGCGTCGGGGTCAGCGGCCCCGGCCGGCCCGCTGGGTGCCTCGGGGTCGTCGGGATTGTTGAGCCCGGGTTTGCCCCATACCGCGAACATCATCGTCAGCCGGGCGGCGAGTTCGGGGGTCAGCGTGCCGGAGATCTTCGCGGTGCCATCAGCGCGTTGGCGGCCGATCCACAGGTTGCGGCGTCGTTTCTGGTCGGTGTCATCAGCCAATGTGCCGTCGGGGTCGAGATGAGCCAGCAGCCGGGCACCGAGTTGAGTGATGTCGGCGGGTGTGTGGTCGGTGGCGATCTCGGCCATCTGCCGTTCGGCCGCGACTTTCACGTCGTGGTCGATTCCGTGGGGGATCTGGTCGAGGACATCGAGGGCGGCCTGCACGTGTGCGGAACCGACCGCTCCTGCGGCGAAAGCCTCGGCCAGGGTGGGGTGTTCGGGTTCCAGTTTGTCGCCGCCGAGGCTGGTGCGGGTGGCGGTGGCGTCCATCTGCTTACGGCGTCGCATCGGGTTGGAGACGCGTAGCCGGTGGGTCATGTACTGCATGAGTGTTCGGCACCCGGCTTTGCGGGGCAGGTCGCGGGCCTCGACCTGATCGATCTGCCGGTCACCGGCAACAGTCAACCGTGCGATCGCTTTCTCGGTATCGGCTGCCACTTCGGCCAACTCGGCATCGGTGCACGGCCCCAGGTCGACCGTCTGCAACTCGTCCACGATGCGGTGGAGGTCGGCAATCAACTCGACGGCACGCGGCTGCGGCGTCGCTGATCCGTCAGACATGGCCACCACCCAAGAACCGTAGCTGCGAATGTACGTTCGAGTGTACACCACAGCCGGCATCTCGCAACTCGAAAGTTTCTGTTGTGCAACGGCATTCGTCGACGACAACTTGTCGGTGCGTTGTGGTAAATGGGGGTGCCGGTTTGCGTTGTCCTCGAATTATGTTGTTACGAGTCCTCTCTCGACTGCGGATGTGCTCGGGGAGGCCAGAGACCGCTCAGACGTCCAGCACTTCGGTCAACTGCGGGACGATCTGCTTCTTGCGCGAGACGACGCCTTTGCCGAAGGCATGGCCGTCCGCCACGGTGACCCCGAGCGCCTGTTCGACCGCCGAGGCGGGTTCCCCGACCACCAGCAGATCCGAGTCGGCCTTGATCACATCGGTGATGAGCAGGAGGTAGAGGTCGTAGCCGGCTGCCTCCTTCTCCGCGGCCATCGCCGTGAGGAACTCCTCGCGGCGTGCAAGCACCTCGGCGGAGTCGACCGTGGTGATCTGCGAGACCCGCACCGTCTTCGGCCCCATTTCGAAGCTCTTGGAGTCCCGTCCGATGATCGCCGACACCGGCTCGTCGCCGAGCGCGGTCCCGGCCCGTAGAAGCGCGTCGCCGTACTCGTCGACGTCGACGCCCGCGATGTCGGCAAGCTCGGCGGCAGCGGCGCGATCGGCGTCGGTGCAGGTGGGGGAGTTGAACAAGAGGGTGTCGGAGATGATCGCCGACAGCATGATGCCCGCCTGCGGACGCGGGATCTCGACCCCGTTCTCCGCGTACATCCGGGTGAGAATCGTGCAGGTGCATCCGACCGGCTCGACGCGCATGTACAGCGGCGCCGCCGTCTCGAAATTGGCGATCCGATGGTGGTCGATGACCTTCAGAACGGTCACGTCGGTGATGTCGGCAACGCTCTGCTGGCGCTCGTTGTGGTCGACGAGCATCACCTCCGCCGGCGCGGCCGTCTCGATGACGCGCGGCGCGTCGAGTCCGAAATGCTCCAGTGCGAAGGCGGTTTCGAGACTCGGTCGGCCCAGGGCGACGGCCTCGACATCGCTGCCGAGCGCGGCTTCGAGGTGGGCGAGGCCGATCGCCGCCCCGATGGCATCGGTGTCGGGGTTGCGGTGTCCGAACACCAGGATCTTCGACATGGGACCTCGGCTTTCTCCTCGGCGGTGCGCGTGGGCCCAGACTACGACGATCCCGGCGCCTCGCGGTCTCGTTCCCGGTGAGCATGATCCTCAGCCGGTCGGCGCCCGCCCCGGGGTCGGGGTTCTACATTGGCTCCATGTCCACGACCGGGCGTCGACGCGTCATCCTGGTCGTCTGCTGTCTGAGCATGTTCCTCGTCGGCCTCGACATCTCCGCGGTCAACGTGGCGCTGCCGTCGATCGGCGCCGATCTCGACGCCACGCCGTCTCAGCTCCAGTGGGTGGTCGACTCGTACACGCTGGTCGTCGCGAGTCTGCTCATCCTCGGCGGCACCACCGGCGACCGGCTCGGTCGCAGACGCATCTTCGGGGTCGGCCTCGCGATTTTCGGAACCGGGTCGGTGCTCTGCGCGGTGTCGCCGACACCGGAGGTGCTCATCGCGGCCCGGGCCGTCCAGGCGGTCGGTGGCTCGATGCTGAACCCGGTGGCTCTGTCGATCGTGACCAACGTGTTCACCGAGCCGAAGGCGCGTGCGCGGGCGATCGGGTTGTGGGGAAGTGCCTTCGGGGCGAGTCTGGCCTTCGGACCGGTCGTCGGCGGTGCGCTGGTCTCCGGCCTGGGCTGGCAGGCGATCTTCGTGCTCAACGTCCCGGTGTGCGTTGTCGCCCTCGTTCTCAGCCGGCGGTACGTCCCCGAGTCGAGGGCGCCCCAGCCTCGACGGGCCGATGTGGTGGGTCAGCTGCTGATCCTCGTGCTGTTGGGAACCGTGACGTTCGGGATCATCGAAGGGCACGTGCTGGGCTGGACGTCCGGAGTCATCGTCGGCTGCTTCGCGGTCGCTGCGTGCTCGTCTGCGGTCCTCGCCTGGTACGAGCTCCGCCGCGACGAGCCGCTTCTGGATCCGCGGTTCTTCGGCAGTGTGCCCTTCACCGTCGCGGTCGTCTGCGCGGTCATCGCGTTCGCGGCGACCGGCGGGTTCCTCTTCCTCAATACCCTGTACCTGCAAGAAGTCCGCGGGCTGAGTCCGTTGGGGGCAGGTCTGATGCTGATCCCGATGGCGGTTGCCTCCGCGTGCAGTGCGCCGGTTTCCGGGCGCCTCGTGGCTGCGCGGGGGACGCGGATGCCGCTGATCACGGGCGGGGTCGGCATAGCGGCGGGTGGAGTGCTGCTCCTCGACGTCGGACCCGACACCCCGTTCACCTACCTCGGCACGGCCTACCTCGTGTTCGGCGTCGGCTTCGGACTGGTCAACGCGCCCATCACGAATGCAGCGGTGTCGGGCATGCCGCGGACCCAGGCGGGACTCGCCTCGGCGATGGCCTCCACCGGGCGCCAGGTCGGGACGGCGCTGGGCGTGGCGGTGTCCGGTGCCATCGCGTTCTCCGGACGGGTGGGAACGGTGGCCGACGACCTGAGCGCCACCGCGCGACCGTTCTGGATGGTGGTGACATCGTGCGGCGTGGCGATCGCCGTGCTGGCCTATCTCGCCACCGGCGCCTGGGCGGAACGAACCGCCGTGCGCACACGCGACCGCGTCGAGTCCCGATCGGGCTCCTGGACGGCGTGAGATTTCCACCATCGCGCGATCAGCTCGACGATCCCGTCAGGCGTCCGCGTCCATCCGAGGTGCGTCGCGACGCCCCCGGCCGGACCGTCGGAGGCCCGGTAACACAGTGTCGACAGCGCGGCCTTGTCGAACGCCGCGTCGTAGGCGTCCGCGGCGCGGCCGGACACGACCTCGTCGTCGTGCAGCCGTATCGACAACGCCGGCAACGCGATTCGGGAGTCGAGTGCGAACGGCGCCCACCCGGTCAGCACCATGCGCGCCCACTCCCGCATCAGCGTGCGCGGCGTCGGACCGCCGAAGCCGCGTCGTGGCCACCGGCCGAGCACCGCCGCGACCGGCGTCACCGACGCGGCCAGTGCGGCGAGCGGGATCCCGCGTGCGCCGTAGTGGCGGAAGTGGGGGACCGATGCACCGATCGCCACGACCCCGTCGGGAGCTTGGTCGGTCCGTGACGCCACCACCGCCGCCAGCTGTGCACCCAGGCTGTGACCGAGCACCAGAACCCTCACCTCCGGGGTTTCGTTCCGCGCGGCGGTCACGGCGTCGGCCAGGTCGTCCGCCTCGTCGGCATAGGACCAGTCGGAACGTCGAGACGGTGGCTCGCTTCCCTCCTCGATCCCTCGCCGAGGGACGATCACGACGTCGAAACCGGCTCTGGTCAGGGCCTCCGTCAAGCGCCGGTAGACACGCGCCGGCACTCCCATCGCCGGCGAGATCAGCACCGTCGTGTGCCGTGTGCGAACAGGGTCGTTCTCGATGCGGGTCATGTCCCCAACGTCTCGCACCCGCGAGGCCGGCACCACTACCTACCAGGTAGTCGTTTCAGTGCGCGGCCCTGTGGATACCAACCAGCGATGGCCGACGCGTACACGAAGGGAGCGACACATGTCGGATGTGAGTGAGTTCTCGGAAACCTGCAAACGCGTGGCGGACGCCGCGATGGAAGCGGGCGTCCGGATCGCGGTCGCCGAATCGCTGACCGGCGGGAACCTGGCAACCGAACTGAGCAAGGCGCCGAACGCGGGTACGTGGTTCCGCGGCGGGGTCGTGGCCTACCACAAGGACGTCAAGTATGACCTGCTCGATGTGCCCGAGGGGCCGGTCGTGAGCGAGACCGCGGCGCGCGCGATGGTGGCGTCGACCGCGAGGTTGTTCGACGCCGACCTCGTCGTCGCGGTGACCGGTGAGGCCGGTCCCGAGCCCGACGAGGCGGCACCGGGAACGGTGTGGTTCGGACTGGACCACCGCGGCCGCGTCAGCGCCTCCCGGGAAGTGTTCGACGGCGAACCCGAAGAGGTCCTCACCCAGACCATCGGACACTCGTTGGAGTTGATCGAGTCCTGCCTACGGTCCTGATCGCCGGACGACCGTTACCCGTGAGGTAGTCGCCGCGCTCCCGCCCGGGACCTACCATGACCCCCATGACCGTCGAGGTGGGAAGCATGCTGCGGCAGTGGCGCTCTCGCCGCTCGTTGAGCCAGCTGGATCTCGCCTACGAGGTCGGTGTCTCGCCGCGTCACCTCAGCTTCGTCGAGACCGGTCGGTCACGCCCGAGTCCGGCGCTGCTCGAGGCGCTCTCCGAGCGGCTCGACGTCCCATTGCGAGAACGAAATTCGCTGCTCCTCGCCGCCGGGCACGCACCCCGCTACAGCGAGGAACCGCTCGACTCGGACACGATGGCCCACGTCCGGTCGTCGGTCCAGCGATTGCTCGACGCCCACAACCCGAACATGGGCATGGCGCTCGACCGGACCTGGAACGTCGTGCTGGCCAACGACACCGCGCTCACCCTCCTCGAGTTGCTGCCGCCCGAACTGCAGACCGGACCGGTCAACCTGTTCCGGGTGTCGCTGCATCCGGACGGATTCGCGCGGGCCACGCACAACTTCGACGAGTGGGCGACCTACCTGCTCGAGTTGCTCCGGCGGATGGCGCGGATCACCGGCGATCCGCGCCTCGCCGACCTCGAACGGGAGGTCTCGGGATATCCGACCGTCGCCGCACTCGACGGACGTCTCGCCCGCGACCGTGCCGGAGTCGGGGGACAACCGCAGTTGCTGGTGCCGTTCCGGCTCGCCCTCGGCGACCAGGTGCTGTCGTTCTTCAGCACCCTCACGACGTTCGGCTCCCCACGCGATGTCACCCTCGAGGAGCTGACCATCGAGCTGTTCTACCCCGCCGACGAGCCCACCGAGCGGTGGATTGCGATGATGCAGGGGTGACCGACACCGCCCCCACCGTCTCCACCGCCGGCCCCACCTCACCCTCGGGTGCGCGACTCCCCGCTGCCGTGCTGTGGGACATGGACGGCACGCTGCTCGACTCCGAACCGATCTGGGACGTCGCGATGGCGGAACTGGCCGCACGGCACGGCATCGTCATGTCACCGGAACTCCGCGAATCCACTCTCGGGAACTCGCTGCCGGACGCATTGGCGAAGGTGCACGACGCGGCCGGTCTGTCCGCCGCGGAGCGCGATCCCGATGCCGACGGACGCTGGACCCTCGATCGGGTCGCCGAACTGTTCGCCGACGACCTGCCGTGGCGTCCCGGCGCACCCGAAGCACTCGACCTGGTGGCCGGGGCAGGGATCCCGATGGTGCTGGTGACGAACACGGTGCGGGAGTTGACCGAGGTGGCCCTGGAGACCATCGGGCGTGGACGCTTCACCACGACGGTCTGCGGCGACGAGGTGGCGGTGGGCAAACCCGCGCCCGACCCCTACCTGCGCGCGGCGGAACTGCTCGGTGTCCCGTCGGCCGACTGTCTGGCCGTCGAGGACTCGCCGACCGGTGCCCAGGCGGCATCGGCGGCCGGATGTCCGACGCTCGTCGTCGAGTCCGCGGCACCGGTCGAGCCGGGTCGGCTGCGCGTCTTCCGGACCAGTCTGGTCGGGCTGGACCTCGACGATGTCGCCGGTGCATGGACCGGCGGTCTCGCGCGCATCTCGACATGCAAAAATGAGGAATCGTGAAGACTTTCGAGGAGCTGTTCGCCGAACTCAGCGACAAGGCGCAGAGCCGTCCCGAGGGTTCGGGTACCGTCGCCGCCCTCGACTCCGGTGTCCACACCCTGGGCAAGAAGATCATCGAAGAGGCGGGTGAGGTCTGGCTCGCCGCCGAACACGAATCCGACGAGTCGCTCGGCGAGGAGATCTCGCAGCTCGTCTACTGGCTGCAGGTGATGATGATCAAGCGGGGACTGACGCTGCAGGACGTGTACCGACATCTGTGACCGGCTGACCCGGTCCGGACACAGTCCACACGACACAGTTCTGCTCCATCCCCGCGCGCCGCAGGCGCACTCCACGAAAAGGACAACGAGATGCTGAGAGTGGCCGTACCCAACAAGGGTGCGCTCTCCGAATCCGCGTCGGCCATCCTCTCCGAGGCCGGCTATCGCCGTCGGACCGACGCCAAGGACCTCACGGTCCTCGACAACAACAACGACGTCGAGTTCTTCTTCCTGCGTCCCAAGGACATCGCGATCTACGTCGCCTCCGGCCGGCTCGACCTGGGCATCACCGGACGTGACCTCGCCCGCGACTCCGGTGCCGAGGTCGGCGAACAGCTGGCCATGGGCTTCGGCTCGTCGACCTTCCGTTACGCGGCTCCGGCCGACCAGCAGTGGGCAGTGGCCGATCTCGCGGGCAAGCGCATCGCCACGTCGTACCCGAACCTCGTGCGCGAGGACCTGGCCGGTCATGGCATCACCGCCGACATCATCCGGCTCGACGGTGCGGTCGAGATCTCGATCCAGCTCGGTGTCGCCGACGCGATCGCCGACGTCGTCGGATCCGGTCGCACGCTGCGTCAGCACGGCCTGGTGGCGTTCGGTGAATCGCTGTGCGATTCCGAGGCGGTCCTCATCTCCCGACGCGACGCCGACCTCACCAAGGCCGAACGGCAGTTCGTCGCCCGAGTGCAGGGAGTGGTGTTCGGACAGCAGTACGTGATGATCGACTACGACTGCCCCCGTTCGCTTCTCGATCAGGCGTCGGCGCTCACGCCGGGCCTCGAGTCGCCGACCGTGGCGCCCATGGCCGACCCGGACTGGGTCGCGGTCCGCGCAATGGTGCCCCGCAAGGACCACCAGAACCTCATGGACGAGCTGTCCGAGCTCGGCGCCAAGGCCATCCTGGCGACGGACATCCGGTCCTGCCGGTTCTAGCGGAGGCAGATCCACCCAGTTTCGGCAAACCCACCAGCTGCGAGCTGGTGGGTTTGCCGATTAGTGGTGGGTTTGTGGCTACTGCACCGCGCTGAGCATCACCGTCTGGGCCGACCGGCCGATGTGGCCGGAGGCGTCGTAGAGGTCGGCGAAGGTGCTGCCGAACCCGTCCGGACCGGCGATCATGTGGGCGTCGATGCCGACCCACGGTCCGCTCGGGACGCGCGTCAGGTGCACGGTGGTGTCGGTGTTCATCCACGTCCACCGATTCGGGCGGAGTCGGGTGCCCAACCCGTTGGCGACGTCGATGACGGTGAACATCGACTCCAGGTCCTCGGTCTTCTCGTCGGCGACGAGCGGGATCGCCGGCCGCAGCCACACCGCGGGAGTCGAGCCGTTGCGTCCCTCGGCCCGGACCGACTCGATGGTGCCGATGAACCCGAGGGTGCCCCAGTCGACGGCCTCGCCGTTATCGTCGGAGAAGCCGATCACCGCCTTCGACTCGTCCGGTCCGGGCGTCAGGGGATCGGGACCGTTCGCGATCTCGGCGGTGAGGGCGACGCGGAGCCGCCACCCCACCGAGCGGGCGGCGGCGCGGAACGTTCCGTCGGCCTGCTGCGCCTGCAGTTCGGTCTCGACGAGGCTGATCTGGCGGCCCGGCCGCACGACCCGGGCGGCGACCCGGTTGACGCCCAGTCCGACCGGGCCGAGGATCTCGGTGGTCACACGCGTGAAGTGCTGCGCCGGGTCGGGCTCGCACCGCAGCAACGACCGCATCAGCAGGGCCGACGGGGGACCACCGTGCTGCATCGTCGGCGACCACACGCTCAGCGTCGCCTCAGTCGGGCGGAAGTACTCGAAGTCGCCCTCGTCACGGGCAGCATTCGACGGGGCATCGATGGGTTCGTAGTACGAGTTCTCCACCCGAGTCACTCTATGACTGCCGACATAATGGGTCGGGGCGGGGGCGTCCCGCGGACGTAGGGGCTGCTCAGGCCGCGAAACCCGCCGGGGGACCGGGGTACGGCGGGATGACGCCCCCGAACTCCGGACACCGGGCGCGGTGCTCACAGAACTTGCACGACCACGACTTCTTCGGCCGGAAGTCGCCCGAGGCCACGGCCGTGCGGATCGCCTGCCAGATCGCGCGCAGGGTGCGCTCGAAGCGGAGCAGCTCGTCACGGTCCGGGCGATAGATCAGCTGTTGCCCGTCGGAGAGGTACATCAGCTGCAACCGGGCGGGAACGACTCCGCGGGTGCGCAGGATCGCGAGCGCGTAGAACTTCATCTGGAACAACGCCTTGGCTTCGTACGCCTCACCCGGCGACCGCCCGGTCTTGTAGTCGACGACGCGTATCTCGCCGGTCGGCGCGACATCGATGCGGTCGATGAACCCCCGTATGAGCATGTCGTCGGCGTCGATCTCGACGTGTTCCTCCACCGCGTCGGCGTCGAAGGCGGTCGGGTTCTCCATCGTGTAGTAGGTGGCGATGAGCTTGTGCGCATCGGCGAGGAACGCGGCCTGGCCACCTTCGCCGATGACCTTTGCGAGCTCAGGGTCGCCCTCGCACATCGCGGCCCAGGCGCCTTCGACCAGCAACTCGGCCGACTCCTGCGTGCGGAGCTCGGCCGGGAGGTCGAACAGATTCTCCAGCGCGGCATGGACGACGGTGCCCCTGGTCTGCGCGGTGGTGGGGGTCTCCGGGAAGCGGTCGATCGCACGGTAGCGGTAGAGCAGCGGGCACTGCTTGAAGTCCGCGGCGCGGGACGGCGACAGCGCCAGCGGGCGCCCGACGATCCCTCGCGCATCCGAGCCGGGGCCGTCCGGGGTCCCTGTCGGGGTCGTGCTGGGGGAGGCGTCTCCGACTCCGGTCATCGTGCTCACCCTTCGCAGGGTAGGCGCCGGGCCCGACAGTCCGAGGTCCCGACACTCGGGTCCGCTCGCCGGCCACCCGGGCGGCGCCCTTCCCGCAGCGACACGAGGCAGGACCGGCCCACCTCGTCGGGTAACGTCCACACGGCCCACGAACCCCTGCGCCGAGTCGCGCGGGTTCGGATCGTTCACGAGAGGAAGCACCAGTGCCCACCACCGGACCGTTCGTCGTCGGCGACCGGGTTCAGCTGACCGATGCCAAGGGGCGCAAGTTCACGGTGCTGCTCGACGAGGGAAAGCAGTTCCACACCCACCGCGGTGCCATCTCCCATGACGACCTCATCGGTTCGCCCGAGGGCAGCATCGTCTCCGCGACCAGCGGTACCCAATATCTGGCGCTGCGCCCGCTGCTCGTCGACTACGTGCTCTCGATGCCGCGCGGGGCCCAGGTCATCTACCCCAAGGACGCCGCCCAGATCGTCCTCGAGGGCGACATCTTCCCGGGCGCCCGCGTCCTCGAAGCCGGTGCCGGCTCCGGCGCGCTGACGTGTTCGCTGCTGCGCGCGGTCGGTGCCGACGGTGAAGTCGTCTCCTTCGAGATCCGGGATGACCACGCCGAGCACGCGATCCGCAACGTCGAGACCTTCTTCGGGGGACGGCCGGACAACTGGCACCTCACCGTCGACGATCTGGCGAACGTGGATCGGGACGAACGGTTCGATCGCGTCATCCTGGACATGCTCGCGCCCTGGGAACCGCTCGACGTCGTGCGGACCGTGTTGAAACCAGGCGGGGTCTTGACGGTCTACGTGGCGACCGTCACCCAGTTGTCCCGGGTGATGGAGGCCCTGCGCGAGCAGGAGTGCTGGACCGAGCCCCGGGCCTGGGAGACGCTCCTCCGCGAGTGGAGCGCGGTGGGCCTCGCGGTGCGTCCCGAGCACAAAATGCAAGGCCACACGGCTTTTCTGATCACGGCCCGGCGCCTTGCCGACGGCACCACCACACTGCGTCCGCAGCGCCGTCCGAGCAAGGGCTGAGCCCGGTCGCGGAGCAACGGCTCGTCGCCGAGCTGTGCGGTGAAACATCGCGAATACGTTGCGAAGACGCACATTTAACACACCGTCAACACCGGCGATTGCGCGGTGGACGGCGATTCGCCGTCTCGGCCGGTAGCGTAGGGATACGGCGCGAGCATTCCGATCGAGGGATCGGGTAATTGCCGGCGAGAGGAGTCAGCAATGACCGAATCTGACCGCCACGACGCACTGGGGGACCGCGCGGTTCCCGAGGGCGCCAGTGCATCCGACGAGGGCTTCGTCCCCGCCTACACTCCGCCCCCGCCGCGGAGCGGCACCGAGTCGCCGCTGTCGCGGAGCGGCCCGGACTCGTCTGCGCGCGGCGCAGCCGGCCGGCCGGCCGGGGATCTCCAAGAGCGGGTGGACAGCCTCACCGCACGCAACGCGAAGCTGCTCGACACCCTCAAGGAAGCCCGACAGCAACTCGTCGCTCTCCGCGAGGAGGTCGACCGTCTGGGTCAGCCGCCGAGCGGGTACGGCGTCCTGCTGGACGTGCACCCCGACGCCACCGTCGATGTGTTCACCTCGGGCCGCAAGATGCGCCTCACCTGTTCGCCCAACATCGACACCGACCTGCTGACCAAGGGTCAGACCCTGCGTCTGAACGAGGCCCTGACCATCGTCGAGGCCTGCGAGTTCGACACCGTCGGCGAGATCAGCACGCTGCGCGAGGTGCTCGGTGACGGCAAACGCGCCCTGGTCGTCGGTCACGCCGACGAGGAGCGGGTGGTCTGGCTGGCCGAACCGCTGCTGGGCGAGGTCGACGGTGAGGACGGTCTGCGTCGCAAGCTGCGTCCCGGCGACTCGCTGCTCATCGACACCAAGGCCGGGTTCGCGTTCGAGCGGGTGCCCAAGGCCGAGGTCGAGGATCTCGTCCTGGAGGAGGTCCCGGACGTCGGTTACGAGGACATCGGTGGCCTGGGCCGCCAGATCGAGCAGATCCGCGACGCCGTCGAACTCCCGTTCCTGCACAAGGACCTGTTCCGCGACTACCAGCTGCGTCCCCCGAAGGGCGTGCTGCTCTACGGTCCGCCCGGCTGTGGCAAGACGCTCATCGCCAAGGCCGTGGCCAACTCCCTGGCGAAGAAGATCGCGCAGGTGCGCGGCGACGACGCCAAGGAGGCGAAGTCGTACTTCCTGAACATCAAGGGCCCCGAGCTGCTCAACAAGTTCGTCGGTGAGACCGAACGGCACATCCGGCTGATCTTCCAGCGGGCGCGCGAGAAAGCTTCGGAGGGCACGCCGGTCATCGTCTTCTTCGACGAGATGGACTCGATCTTCCGCACACGCGGATCGGGCGTCTCCTCGGACGTGGAGACCACCGTCGTCCCACAGCTGCTCAGTGAGATCGACGGCGTCGAGGGCCTCGAGAACGTCATCGTGATCGGTGCGTCGAATCGCGAGGACATGATCGACCCCGCGATCCTGCGCCCGGGGCGCCTCGACGTGAAGATCAAGATCGAGCGTCCCGACGCCGAGTCCGCGATCGACATCTTCTCCAAGTACCTCACCGAGGAGCTGCCCATCCACGCCGACGACATCGGCGAGTTCGGGGGCGATCGCACGGCCTGTGTCAACGCGATGATCGAGAAGGTCGTCGAGCGG
Organism: Gordonia sp. UCD-TK1; assembly: GCF_001691435.1. Taxonomy (NCBI): domain Bacteria; kingdom Bacillati; phylum Actinomycetota; class Actinomycetes; order Mycobacteriales; family Gordoniaceae; genus Gordonia; species Gordonia sp. UCD-TK1. The sequence continues at coordinate 203,913 of NZ_LZMP01000046.1, forward strand.
ATGTACGCCGAGAGCGAGGACAACCGGTTCCTCGAGGTCACCTACGCCAACGGCGACAAAGAGATCATGTACTTCAAGGACTTCAACTCCGGCGCGATGATCCAGAACGTCGTCGACCGGGCCAAGAAGTACGCGATCAAATCGCAACTCGACACGGGTGCGCCGGGTCTGCGCGTCCAGCATCTCTTCGACTCCATCCTCGACGAGTTCGCGGAGAACGAGGACCTGCCCAACACGACCAACCCCGACGACTGGGCCCGGATCTCGGGCAAGAAAGGCGAGCGGATCGTCTACATCCGCACGCTGGTCACGGGCAAGAGTGCGGGCGCGAGCCGGGCCATCGACACCGAGACGAACACGGGTCAGTACCTGTAGCGACAGTGGTCTCGACCGAGCAGACAGCCGACTCCCACGGGGTCGGCTGTCTGCTCGACAGAACCGCGTGAACAGCGCCGTCAAGCACTAGAGTTGTCGGCGATGAACAGCACATCGATGGCGCGTGGACGAGTGATCGTCGACGGTGGGGCGCCGCATCCACTGGGCGGCGCTCCGCGCATCACCCTGGGGCGTGAGCCCGACAACGACATCGTGATCAACCATCCGATGGTGTCGCGCCGGCATCTCGCCATCGAGTGGCGCGGTACGGCCTGGTGTCTCGTCGACATCGGCAGCACCAACGGCTTCTTCGTCAACGGCCTGCGGATGGCCGAGTTCATGGTGCCCGGTACGACCCAGGTACGCCTCGGCGACGTGAACACGGGTCCGGTCGTCGACCWCGWGGTCGACGTGCCCGCATCCGGCGGCCGACCGCCCTCGAGTGGTCCCGGACGCAGCGTGCCGTCCCGGCCGGGTCCGCCGGTCTCGCGTCCGATGCAGTCGGGCTACCCGCCGTCAGGTCCTCGCTCGGCGGGGTTCCCGGGCGCGGCCGTCCCGGCCTCCGGGCAGATGCCCGCCCACGCGCCGGGCGGGCGACAGTACCGAGTGGACCCGATGCCGCAGGAAGTCCTGAGCGCGCCGCATCTGCAGGCGCTGCAGCAGAACGTGTCGGCGGTCTACCGGCTGCCCGGCGCGCCGACACCGCCCGAGCGCGAGTCGATCTCGCTCCGCGGAGTCCAGCGGATCGGACGCACGCCCGACAACGACATCGTCGTCAGCGACGTCCTGGCGTCGCGGCACCACGCACAGGTGTCCAGCCGCGGGGCCGCCCTCGTGATCGAGGACCTCGGCAGCGTCAACGGAACGTTCGTCAACGGCCGGCGGGTGTCGAGCGCGCAATTGACCGACGGGGACGTCGTCACCATCGGCAACAGCGACTTCGTGGTGTCCGGCGGCACCCTGATGCGCGGGCAGGAGAGCGCGGCGGTCGCCGACGGACTCCACGTCCACGGTGTCAGTCTCGTCGTCGACGGCGGGAAGCGTCTGCTCGCCGACGTGGACTTCAGCGCCAGTCCGGGGACGCTGACCGCGGTGATCGGCCCTTCGGGCGCGGGTAAGTCGACGGTGTCGAAGATCGCGGCCGGACTCAACTCCCCGACGAGCGGCCTGGTCACCTTCGAGAGCCGCAACGTCCACGCCGAATACGACGCTCTGCGCACCCGCATCGGTATGGTGCCGCAGAAGGACGTCCTGCACCACAAGCTCACGCTCCGGCAGGCCTTGCGCTACGCCGCGGAACTGCGCCTGCCACCCGACCTCTCGAAGGCCGATCGGGACCGGGTCATCGACGGGGTGCTCAGCGAGCTGCAGCTGACCGAGCACGTCGACACCCGCGTGGAGAAGCTGTCCGGCGGCCAGCAGAAGCGCGCATCGGTCGCGAYGGAGTTGCTGACAGGTCCGTCACTGCTCATCCTCGACGAACCGACCTCCGGTCTCGACCCCGCACTCGACCGGCAGGTGATGGCCACCCTCCGCCGGCTCGCCGACGCCGGGCGTGTGGTCCTCGTGGTCACGCACTCGCTGACCTATCTGTCCATGTGCGACCAGGTGCTGCTGCTGGCGCCCGGCGGCAAGACGTCCTTCTGCGGCCCGCCCGGACAGGTCGAGGGGGAGATGGGCACCTCCGACTGGGCAGAGATCTTCGCGTACGTCGCCGATCAGCCGGACACCGCTCACATGCGGTACCTGGACCGGCACCGCCGAGCGCCGAATCCGCCGCCGCCCCAGCGTCCTCCCGGTCCGCCGATACCGGTGCCGCACACGAGCTTCACCCGCCAGTCGTCGACCATCGCCCGGCGCCAGGTGCGGCTCATCTTCGCCGACGTCGGCTATCTCGTCTTCCTCGTGCTGCTACCCGTCGTGCTCGGCCTGCTCACCTTGGTGATCCCGGGTTCGAGCGGGTTCGCCCGCCTCGAGGTGATCCCGAACGCGCCGCCACCGAAGGACGGCGCGGAGGCGATCCAGATCCTCGTCGTGCTCGTCGTCGGGGCCGCGTTCATGGGGGCCGCGCTGACCGTGCGCGATCTCGTCGGGGAGCGCGACATCTTCGAACGCGAGCGCGCCGTCGGGTTGCGGCCCGGCGCATACCTTTTCGCCAAGATCGTGGTGTTCTTCGTCGCCGCGGTGCTGCAGACGATCATCATGGTCGGCATCACCTTCGCCGGTCGGGGGCTGCCCGACTTCGGCGGTCCGATCCTCCCGCCGCCGCTGGCGTTGCTCGTCGCGGTGGCCGTCCTCGCCTGCGTGAGCACGCTCGTCGGTCTCGCCATCTCGTCGGCGGTCAAATCCAACGAGCAGGTCATGCCGCCGCTGGTCATCGTCGTGATGGTCCAGTTGGTGTTCTGCGGCGGCCTGTTCAAACTCGACGGCATCGGACTCGAACAGCTGTCGTGGATCTTCCCGTCGTTCTGGGGGTATGTCGCCGCGGCCGGCAGCGTGGACCTCTACAACATCAATGTGGCCGCGCCGCAGCGCATCACGCTGTGGGAGACATCGGTCGCGCACACCGCACTCGCCTACGGGGTGCTCGCGGTGATCAGCGCGCTGCTGCTCGCCTTCACCTATTCGCGGCTGCGATTGAAGAAGCGGTGACCCGCGGCGGCTGACCAGCACTGACGGGCGGTCCGCTCCGTCAGACGTCTCGCATGACGGCGCACAGCACCTTCCGGTCGTCGTCGAGGCTGTCGGGGAGGGGTGCGCCGCTCCGCGACGCCGGCAGCACGCGGACGTCCCCGATCTGCCTTCGACGACCGCGGTGTCGGATCGAGGCCCCCTGCGCCGCGAGCACGTTCGCCACCCAGTCCGACCCGGCGCCATAGTTCAGGACGACCCAGAAATCGCGACCCGACGCCAGCGCCATGACCGGCGTCCGATAGCGGCGGCCACTGCGTCGACCATCGTGTTCGATGACCGCCATACCCGGAACGCGCCCGGCCCACAGCAGCACGATCCGGTTGGTCACGTGCTTGTTGAGCACCGCCACCAGCCGCATGCGTCGCTCGCCCAGCATCGAAGCGATCTGCGACGCCGTCCTCGCGACCGTCGACGACACGGTCATCCGGTCCTCCAGTCACTGGCTCTGTTCGACCAGTGTGGCGTGGCGAGGGCGGCGACGGCATCCGGGAGGACCCTGAATCGCCCCCGGGGATAGACGGATCCGTCAATCGGTCGTCGCCGGAAAGCGGACGAACCCGAGTTCGGAGTCCGACGACAACTGCGGATGGCGGGGTAGCACCCGGACGGTATAGCCGAGATGACCGGAGGTCGACGGCGGCACCAGTGCGGTGAACACCATCCGGCCCGACGCATCGCGGTCGGGACCGGGGGTCATGTCGGTGAACGTCGGTGCCAGGATCTCGCCGTCGTCGCCGACCCGGCCGAGTACGACCTGCACCGCGACCGACTCGGGCGCGAGGTCTCCCAATGCCACATGGGCGGTGATCCAGAGTCCGTCGGCACGTCTCTCGTCCTCCACACCCGCCACCAGTACCGACGACCATCCGGTCTCCAACGTGCGCCGATAGACCGCGAGGTCGCGTGCGCCCGCGTAGGAGTCGGCGCATGCGGACTCGTAGGCGCGGGCGGCCGGGCAGTAGAGGTCGGTCGTGTAGTCGCGGACCATCCGCGAGGCGAGTACCTGCGGGCCGAGCCGAGTGAGAGTGTGGCGCATCATCTCCACCCACCGGCGGGGCACACCGTCGTCCGCCCGGCGATAGAAGAGGGGGATCACCGTCTCCTCGAGGAGCGTGTACAGCGCCTGCGCCTCCAGATCGTCGCGACGATGTTCGTCGGAGATTCCCTCCGCGGACGGGATCGCCCACCCGTTGTCGCCGTCGGCCATCTCGTCCCACCAGCCGTCCAGGATCGACAGATTGAGCCCGCCGTTGAGCGCCGATTTCATCCCCGAGGTCCCGCAGGCCTCCATGGGACGGACCGGATTGTTCAGCCACACATCGCAACCGGCGTAGATGAAACGCGCCATCGAGATGTCGTAGTCGGGGAGGAACACGATGCGATCGCGCAGTTCCGGACCCTCGGTGAACCGGACGACCTGCTGGATCAGGGACTTGCCTCCCTCGTCGGCCGGGTGGGCCTTGCCCGCGATGACCAGCTGCACCGGCCGATCGGGATCGGTGAGGATGGTGCGCATGCGTTCGGGATCGCGGAGCATCAGCGTCAGCCGCTTGTAGGTCGCCGCTCGCCGTGCGAATCCGATGGTCAGGACATGCGGGTCGAACAGGTCGGCGGTCCATGCCAGCTCGGCGTGGGTGAAGCCGCGGTCGAGGTCGCTGGCGAGTGCTCGCCGCCGCACCTCGTCGACGAGTTCCGCGCGCAGCTTCTCGTGTGTCCGCCAGATCGTCTCGTCGGACAGGCCCGCGTACACCCCGGGCGCGGAGTCCTCGTCCCCGTCGGCGAAGTCGCGCCACGCCGGGGCCACCCAGGTCGGTCCGTGCACGCCGTTCGTGACCGCGCCGATGKGCMCATCGGCGGCGTCGAAACCCGGCCACAGGTCGGCGAACATCTCCCGACTCACCGCACCGTGCAGCTGCGACACCCCGTTGCTGCGTTGCCCGAGCCGAAATCCCATGTGCGCCATGTTGAACACGCCGGGGTCCGCCTCGTCGCCGAGTTCGGCCACCGTCGCCGCGGCCAGCCCGGGCAGCAGGCGGGACCCGCCGTCGGAGTCGGCGTCGAGGTAACGGGCGACGAGGTCGGCGGGGAAACGGTCGATCCCGGCCGGCACCGGGGKGTGGGTGGTGAACACGTTCGAGGCGCGGACCACCGCTTCCGCGGTGTCGAAATCGAGCCCGTCGGCCACCAGCTCGCGGATGCGTTCCACGCCGAGGAAGCCCGCGTGTCCCTCGTTCATGTGGAACACCGTCGGCTCGGGCCGGCCGGTGATCCGGACGTACTCGCGGAGCGCGCGGACACCGCCGATGCCGAGCAGGATCTCCTGTGCGATCCGGTGTTCCTGATCCCCGCCGTAGAGCCGGTCGGTCACCGCGCGCAGGGCGGCGCCTTCGGGCTGATCGTCGTTGCGATCGATGTCGGAGTCGAGGAGCAGCAACGGGATTCGACCCACCGACGCCACCCACACCTGGGCCGACAGGGTCGCCCCGCCGGGCATCGCGACCTCGACGATCACCGGCTCCGCGCCGTCGCCCGTGGCGAGGAGCGTGAGGGGCAGGTCGGCGGGATCGTTCACGGGATACCGCTCGATCTGCCAGCCGTCGTGATCGAGGCCTTGGCGGAAGTAACCGGAGCGGTACAGCAATCCGACGCCGATCAGCGGCAGCCCGAGGTCGGAGGCCGCCTTGAGATGGTCACCGGCGAGGATGCCGAGGCCGCCGGAGTAGATCGGCAGGACCTCGGAGACGCCGAACTCCATCGAGAAGTACGCGATTCCCGGGGGCACCACCCGGTCATGCGCCGAACCGTCCTGTCCCGATGACTCGGCCGCATACCTCTGGAACCACTGCGGTGCATCGAGATACTGCTCGAGGTCGGCGTGTGCCTCGGCGACCCGTGCCACGAAGTCCTCATCGTCGGCCAGCTCGACCAGACGGGTGGGGTCGGTGTCGGCGAGAACCCGGACCGGATCGCCGGTCGACGACCACAGGCGCGGGTCGATGGTGGCGAACAGCTCCTGGGTGGGGGTGTGCCAGGCCCAGCGCAGGTTGTGCGACAACGGCGCGAGGTCGGCGATCCGGTCGGGCAGCGGCACTCGAACGGTGAACCGGCGGAATGCTTTCACGGCGTCGACCGTACTCAGCACGTGCGGTGGTTGCGACCGGTGGCAAGTGAACATCTACCCTCGAAGGATGCAGCGAATCATCGGGACCGAGGTCGAGTACGGAATCTCCGCGCCCGGCGACCCGACCGCGAACCCGATCATGACGTCCACCCAGGCGGTTCTCGCCTACGCCGCGGCCGCTGGTGTGCCGCGCGCGAAGCGGACACGCTGGGACTACGAGGTGGAGTCACCGCTTCGCGACGCCCGAGGTTTCGACCTCGGCCGCGGGGCCGGACCCGCACCGATCATCGACGCCGACGAGATCGGCGCGGCCAACATGATCCTCACCAACGGGGCGCGGCTCTACGTCGACCACGCCCACCCCGAGTACTCCGCGCCCGAGGTCACCGACCCGATGGACGCGGTCATCTGGGACAAGGCCGGGGAGCGCGTGATGGAGGCCGCGGCCCGTCACGTGGCGAGCGTTCCGGGCGCTCCGAAACTGCAGCTGTACAAGAACAACATCGACGGCAAGGGCGCCTCCTACGGCACCCACGAGAACTACCTGATGGCGCGGGAGACCCCGTTCACCGCCGTCATCGCCGGACTCACGACCTTCTTCGCGTCCCGGCAGGTGATCACCGGTTCGGGACGCGTGGGTATCGGCCAGTCCGGCGACGAGGCGGGTTATCAGCTGTCGCAGCGGTCGGACTACATCGAGGTCGAGGTCGGGCTGGAGACCACGCTCAAGCGGGGCATCATCAACACCCGCGACGAGCCGCACGCCGACCCCGAGCGATACCGGCGACTCCACGTCATCATCGGCGACGCCAACCTCGCCGAGACCTCGACCTACCTGAAGGTCGGGACCACCGCGCTCGTCCTCGACCTCGTCGAGGCCGGGGTCGACTTCTCCGACATCGAGCTCGCGCGGCCGGTGCAGGCCGTCCACACGATCAGTCACGACCCGTCGCTGACGGCCACGGTCGCACTCACCGACGGCCGCGAGCTCACCGGCCTCGCTCTGCAGCGGGAGTATCTGGAGCGTTGTCAGAAGTTCCACGACCAGGAGCACTCCGACGACCAGCGCGCCGCACACGTCCTGCAGACGTGGGCCGACGTGCTCGACCGCCTCGAGCGCGACCCGATGGAGTGCGCCGACATCCTCGACTGGCCCGCGAAGCTGCGCATCCTGGAGGGCTTCCGCCAGCGCGAGAACCTGTCGTGGTCGGCACCGCGTCTGCAGCTCATCGACCTGCAATACTCCGACGTTCGGCTCGACAAGGGGCTGTACAACCGGCTCGTCGCGCGCGGGTCGATGAAGCGTCTGACCGACGAGAACGACGTGCTCGCCGCGATCAGCGAGCCGCCGCGGAACACGCGCGCCTACTTCCGCGGCGAGTGCCTGCGCCGGTTCGGCGCCGACGTCGCGGCGGCGAGCTGGGACTCGGTCATCTTCGATCTGGGCGGGGACTCGCTGGTCCGTATCCCCACCCTCGAACCGCTACGCGGCACCGCGGCGCACGTCGGCAAGCTCCTCGACTCGGTGGACTCGGCCGCCGAACTGGTGGATCAGCTCACCACCTGACAGGCCGCGGCGCCTCGCCGTCTCCGACGGCATGTGCTTCGTTCCGCCACAGTTGTCGTCCCCACAGGTAGTGTGGGAGCACACGATTCCGCAGGGTCGAGACACCGGATCACCGCCGCGACAGCGACACCCGATCCCGACTCCCTCGACCGCGGTAGCCCGCCAAGGGGCGATCGGTTTCAAGGAGGCAGCAGATGGCGCAGGAACAGACCAAGCGTGGTGGCGGCGGCGACGACGAGGGCGTGGGCCCCGATTCCGGCGCCGGACAGGAACGTCGCGAGAAGCTGGCCGAGGACACCGACGACCTGCTCGACGAGATCGACGACGTGCTGGAGGAGAACGCCGAGGACTTCGTGCGCGCCTACGTCCAGAAGGGCGGCCAGTGAGCGACAGGTTCGGTTCACTGCCCCCGCTGTCCCAGTTCCGCCCCGGCGCGTTCGCCGGCGCCGACATCTCGTCGTTCACCGAATTCCTCCGGACGCATGCGCCGGAACAACTCCCGCAGGCCCAGGTCGACCGGGTGGGGTCGTTCGCCGGCGGCGCCGACGGCGCCGGTGACATCCCGCACGGCACGACGATCGTGGCCGTGTCGTACCCGGGTGGGGTCGTCCTCGCCGGGGACCGCCGGGCCACCATGGGCAACCTCATCGCCACGCGCGACGTCAAGAAGGTCTACATCACCGACGAGTACTCGGCGGCCGGGATCGCCGGCACCGCCGGGATCGCGATCGAGATGGTCCGGCTGTTCACCGTCGAACTCGAGCACTACGAGAAGATCGAAGGCGTCCCGCTGACCCTCGACGGCAAGGTCAGCCGGCTGGCCTCGATGGTGCGGGGCAATCTCGGCGCGGCCCTGCAGGGCCTGGCGGCCATTCCGCTGCTCGTCGGCTACGACATCGACCACGACGATCCGAACGAACGCGGACGCATCTTCAGCTTCGACGTCGCGGGTGACCGGCACGAGGAGTTCGGTGGCTACACCGCCATCGGCTCGGGGTCGGTGTTCGCCAAGTCCTCGCTCAAGAAGCTCTACCGACCCGATCTGACCGCCGACGAGGCGCTCGCGATCGCCGTCGAATCGCTGTACGACGCCGCCGACGACGACTCGGCGACCGGCGGGCCCGATCTGGTCCGCAAGATCTTCCCGATGGCCGCCATCGTCGGCGCCGACGGGGCCCGGGAGGTGGACCCGACCGACATCGAGGCGGCGGCACGTGCCGTCGTCGAACGCCGCAGCGCCGAGCACGAGGGGGGTGCCCGATGAGCTTCCCGTACTACGCCAGTGCCGAGCAGATCATGCGCGATCGCTCGGAGCTCGCCCGCAAGGGCATCGCCCGGGGTCGCAGCGTCGTGATCCTCACGTTCGCCGACGGTGTGCTGTTCGTCGCGGAGAACCCGTCCAACACGCTCCGCAAGACCAGCGAGATCTACGACCGGATCGGTTTCGCGGCGGTGGGCAAGTACAACGAGTTCGAGAGCCTGCGCAAAGCCGGCATCCAGATCGCGGACATGCGCGGCTACAGCTACGACCGTGCCGACGTGTCCGGGCTGTCGCTGGCCAACACCTACGCCAACGCACTGGGCAGCGTCTTCACCGAGCAGGCGAAGCCGTTCGAGGTCGAGCTCTGCGTCGCCGAGGTCGCCCGTCCGGGCAAGCCGAAACGGTCGCAGCTGTACCGGATCTCCTACGACGGGTCGATCACCGACGAGACCCGCTTCCTGGTGATGGGCGGGGCGACCGAACCGATCGCGGCGGCCCTCAAGGACAGCTACGAGCCCGACATGGAGCTCGGCCGGGCGATCGGCGTCGCGGTCACCGCCCTGACGGCGCCGGCCGACAACGGTGGCGGGACCCCGACCGAACGTCGGGTGCTCGCCGCGGGCGATCTCGAGGTCGCCGTCCTCGACCACAACCGTCCGCGGCGCGCGTTCCGGCGCCTCACGACGTCCACGGTCGAAGGGCTCCTCCCACAGGCTGCGGCGGCCCAGTCCTCGGATACACCGTCCGAGGTGGACGAAGCCCCTGGTGAGACGCCATCCTCCGAACAGTGACGAGAACGCCGCGGCGCGCGGCGGCCGGTGCGTGTCGACCGGTCCGCCGCGGTCCGCGCGAGTAGGGTTGGTCAAGTGCAGCGACGAATCATGGGCATCGAGACCGAGTTCGGTGTCACGTGCACCTTCCATGGCCACCGCCGCCTGAGTCCGGACGAGGTCGCGCGGTACCTCTTCCGCCGGGTCGTGTCGTGGGGCCGGTCCTCGAACGTCTTCCTGCAGAACGGCGCTCGCCTCTATCTCGACGTCGGATCGCATCCCGAATACGCCACCGCGGAGTGCGACAGCCTCATCCAGCTGATCAACCACGACCGCGCGGGCGAACTGGTTCTCGAGGACCTGCTCGTCGATGCCGAACAACGCCTGGCCGACGAGGGCATCGGCGGCGACATCTATCTGTTCAAGAACAACACCGACTCGGCCGGCAACTCCTATGGATGCCACGAGAATTATCTCGTCGTGCGGGCGGGGGAGTTCTCCCGCATCTCCGACGTCCTGTTGCCGTTCCTCGTGACGCGCCAGCTGATCTGTGGTGCGGGCAAGGTTCTGCAGACCCCCAAGGCCGCGACCTTCTGCCTGTCCCAGCGCGCCGAGCACATCTGGGAGGGCGTCTCCTCGGCGACCACCCGGTCGCGCCCGATCATCAACACGCGCGACGAGCCCCACGCCGACGCCGAGAAGTACCGCAGGCTGCACGTCATCGTCGGCGACTCGAACATGTCGGAGATGACCACACTTCTCAAGGTCGGTTCGGCGGCTCTCGTCCTGGAGATGATCGAGGCCGGTGTCGCGTTCCGGGACTTCGCGCTCGACAATCCGATCCGCGCCATCCGCGAGGTCAGCCATGACCCGACGGGGCGACGCCCGGTGCGCCTCGCCGGCGGTCGGCAGGCCAGCGCCCTCGACATCCAGCGCGAGTATCACGCACGCGCCGTCGAGCACCTCACCAACCGCCGGCCCGACCCCGAGATGGACATGGTCGTGGACCTGTGGGGACGGATGCTCGACGCCGTGGAGAGCGACGACTTCGCCAAGGTCGACACCGAGGTCGACTGGGTCATCAAGCGCAAGCTGTTCCAGCGCTACCAGGACCGGTATTCGATGGAGCTCTCGGATCCGAAGATCGCGCAGCTCGACCTGGCGTTCCACGACATCAAACGCGGCCGCGGCGTGTTCGACGTCCTGATGCGCAAGGGGTTGGTTGCCCGGGCGACCACCGACGAGGCCATCAAGACCGCGGTCAACGAGCCGCCGCAGACCACCCGCGCCAAGCTCCGGGGCGACTTCATCTCGGCCGCGCAGAAAGCCGGGCGTGACTTCACCGTCGACTGGGTTCACCTCAAGCTCAACGACCAGGCCCAGCGGACGGTGCTGTGCAAGGACCCGTTCCGCAGTGTCGACGAGCGCGTCGATCGCCTCATCGCCTCGATGTGAGCGCCGGGTCACCGGCGAACCCAGCGTGCCTCCGCACGCGGTGAACGGCCACGTTCTAACCTGACTCGGTGGCAACCCCCAAAGTCGAGCGTCTGCTCAACCTCGTGATCTGCCTGCTGTGGACGCGGCAGTACGTCACCGCCGACTACATCCGCCGCAACGTCGCGGGTTATTCGGACGACGGGCAGTCCGACGAGGCGTTCAACCGGATGTTCGAGCGGGACAAGAACGAGCTGCGAGATCTCGGGATCCCCCTCGTGACGGGCCGGTCGCCGATGGCGGCCGGCGCCGAGGGATACCGCATCGACCGCGACTCCTACGAGTTGCCGGAGATCTCGCTGGAGTCCGACGAGGCCGCGGCGATTGCCATGGCCGCCGCGCTGTGGGACACCCCCGAGGTCTCGACGCTGTCGCAGACGGCGATCCTCAAGCTCCGGGCCGCCGGGCTCGATGTCCGCTCCGAGGACGATCTGGGGATCACCTCGGGCGGGTCATCACGATCGCTCGGTTCCGAAGAGGTCATCGCCGGCCTGCTCGCCGCGGTCCAGGACCGCCGTGCCGTCGAGTTCCAGCATCGATCGTCTGCCGCGGCCGCCCCGACCACCCGACGCGTCGAACCGTGGGGGGTCGTGTCGCATCGGGGCCGCTGGTACGTCGTCGGCCACGATCGCGACCGCGACGCCACCCGGACCTTCCGGCTGTCGCGGATCACGGCGGTCGCCGCGGTCGGTGCCGCCGACGCGGTCGTGGTCCCGGCCGGCACCGATCTCCAGCAGATCGTCTCCGCGGCGGTCGATTCCGCTGCCGGTTCGGACGGACGGACCGCGCGGATCTGGGTCGCGGCCGACCGCGCATTCGGCCTCCGCCGGGCCGCGACGACGACCGAACCCGCCGACTTCGACGGCGAACCCGGCGACATCGTGACGCTCGACGTCCACTCGCTGACGGCGGTGGCACGGATGGTGCTGGGTGTGGGCCCAGATGCGGTCGTCCTCGACCCACCCGAGCTGCGCGAGCTCGTCATCGCGAGCCTCGACCGTCTGATGGGGGTGAACGTCTGATGGCCGCGGCAGCGCCGTCGAGACTCAACCGGCTGCTGGCGATGGTCCCGTACTTCCAGGCGCGGCGGGGCATTTCGGTTGCTCAGGCCGCCGACGAACTCGGGGTCACGCAAGCGCAGCTCACGAAGGACCTCGAGCTGCTCTTCGTCTGCGGGCTTCCGGGCTATTACCCCGACGACCTGATCGAGCTCGAGTTCAGCGAGGGTTACGTCACGGTCGGGTTCACCGCGGGCATGGACCGGCCACTGCGGCTGACGACCGTGGAGGCGAGTACGCTCCTCGTCGCACTGCGGGCGCTGGTCGAGACCCCGGGCGTCGTCGACGTCGCGGCGGCCAGGCGGGCGATCGCCAAGATCGAGCAGGCGGTGGGTGCGACGGTGCCGGGGCTCGCAGGCGCGTCCGACACACCCGCCGGCCCGTCGGGGGAGAACCCCACGTACACGACGATCCGGGAGGCCACCAAGAAAGCGCGGGCATTGCGGCTGCGCTACTACTCGGCCGGACGCGACAGCGTCACCGACCGCGTGGTCGACCCCATCCGCCTGCAGGTCATGGACCAGCACACCTATCTCGAGGCCTGGTGCCGGATGGCCGAAGGCGTGCGGTTGTTCCGGTTCGACCGCGTCGACACCGCGACCGCCCTCGACGAGCCGAGTCGTCCGCCGGCCGAGGCGGCGGCGTCGAATCAGTCGGTGCTCGTCGCCGAGGACCCCGACCTCCCGGCCGTCGAGATCGAGATCGACGCCGATCACCTGTGGATTCTCGATTACTACCCGCTCGAACCCCTCGAGACCGTCGAGGACCGGCCCGATCCAGGTCTCCCCGTCCGCGCCCGGTTGGTCTACGGCTCGCCGGAATGGCTCACCCGATTCCTGCTCGGATTCGCCGGCGCCGTGCGGGTCGTCGATGACCCGGCGGTCGCCGCCGCGGTCGCCGACACCGCGGCGGCCGCCCGCGGACGTTATCGCTGAGACCGGCCACGGCTGGGCCCCTCCGGCTCGGCGTGTGTCGGGTAGCATTGGACACTGTCTGCTCCGAACTGAAGGGTGATCTCATGGGCTTCACGTCATGGTGGCACTGGGCGATCGTCGCCATCGTGCTGCTGATCCTGTTCGGCTCGAAGAAGCTGCCGGACGCCGCCCGTGGTCTGGGACAGTCGCTGCGCATCTTCAAGAGCGAGGTCAAGGAGATGCAGAAGGACGACGACAAGGACGCGCCGGCCACCACCGACGCGGCAGCGAACGATCCGGCACGACGTGAGCTGCCCGTGGGTGACTCGACCCAGCCGGCCACGCAGCGCGACGCCGACGCCAAGAAATCGGCTTAGGGGCGCGTCGGAGCATCGCCAGTGCGCACTCTCCCGATTCCCCGACGCCTCGACCCGCGGCAACGCAAGCGAAAACTCAATCCCGACGGCACCATGTCGTTGGTCGAGCACCTGTACGAGTTGCGCACTCGTATGGTCATCTCGCTGCTGGCCATCATCGCCACCACCATCTTCGGGTTCGTCTGGTACAGCCACGGCTTCCTGGGCATCCCGTCGCTCGGCGACGTGCTGCGCGGGCCGTACTGCGATCTGCCTGCGTCGTCGCGCGCGACGCTGACCCCGGATGATTCGTGTCGCCTTCTGGCGACCGGTCCGTTCGACCAGTTCATGCTCCGGTTGAAGGTCGCGCTGACCGCGGGTGTGGTTCTCGCCTGTCCGGTGTGGATCTACCAGATCTGGCAGTTCATCACGCCGGGGCTGCACGCCCACGAACGTCGCTACGGCATCATGTTCGTCGCTATGGCGACGACCCTGTTCGTCAGCGGCGCGGTGCTTGCCTATCTGGTGGTGGCCAAGGCCTTCGACTTCCTGCTCACGGTCGGCAACGAGGTCCAGGTCACGGCACTCGCGGGTGACCAGTACTTCGGCTTCATGCTCAACGTCCTGGTGATCTTCGGCGTCAGCTTCGAACTCCCGCTCCTGATCATCGCGCTGAACGTCGTCGGCGTGCTGACCTACGCCCGGTTGAAGAGCTGGCGCCGCGGGCTCATCTTCGCGGTCTTCGTCTTCGCCGCCATCGCGACACCGGGCCAGGATCCGTTCACGATGCTCGCACTGGCCCTCGCGCTCACCGTGCTGCTCGAGTTCGCGATCCAGTTCGCGCGGATCTTCGACCGACGCAAGGCGAAAAAGGCGCCCGCATGGGCGGGCCTCTCCGATGACGAGGCCAGCCCACTGCCGCCGACGAAACCGATCGCCCCGGCATCGCCGATCCCGGCGCCGGCGAACGCGGTCGCCAACGCCACCCGTACGTCGACGCGGGCACGCGAGACCTTCGACGACGTCCTGTGACCCAACTCGACTCGTTCACGTCGAGACTCGCTTTCCGCCTCGACGACTTCCAGCGCCGCGCGTGTGAGGCGCTCGAGGGCGGCCACGGTGTGCTGGTGTGCGCACCGACCGGCGCGGGTAAGACCATCGTCGGCGAGTTCGGCGTCCATCTGGCCCTGGCCGGTGGCTCGAAGTGCTTCTACACCACGCCGATCAAGGCGCTCAGCAACCAGAAGTACAACGATCTCGTGGCCGTCCATGGGCACGAGTCGGTCGGGCTGCTGACCGGCGACAGTTCGATCAATCCCGATGCCCCGGTCGTCGTCATGACGACCGAGGTCGTCCGCAACATGATCTACGCCGAATCACGGGCCCTGGACGGTCTGTCCCACGTCGTCATGGACGAGGTCCACTTCCTGGCGGACCGGTTCCGCGGGGCGGTGTGGGAAGAGGTGATCCTGCACCTCGAACCGTCGGTGCGGGTCGTCAGTCTGTCGGCGACGGTGAGCAACGCCGAGGAGTTCGGCGACTGGATCCAGACGGTTCGCGGTGACACCTCGGTGATCGTCGACGAACACCGTCCGGTGCCGCTGTCCCAGCACATGCTCGTCGGGCAGCGACTGTTCGACCTGTTCGATCCGGCCGACACCGGTCCGGCCCGCAAGGCCGGCACGCGACCGCGCGTCAATCCGGAGCTCAAACGCCAGATCCGGCACCGGATCCTGATGGCCGACGACGAGCGGGAGTCGTCGCGCGGCCGTGGCCGAGGACGTGGCGGCGCGCCCCGTCGACGCGACGGACGGGGACCCGCGCTCTCCCGGCCGAACCTCGTCACGCGACTCGACCGCGAGGGGCTGCTCCCCGCGATCGGTTTCATCTTCTCCCGTGTCGGGTGCGACGCCGCCCTGGCGCAGTGTCTGCGATCCGGGATCTCGCTTCTGACTCCCGCAGAGATCGGCGAGGTCGACGCGATCGTCGACCGCCACCTCACCGAACTGGCGCCGGCCGACCTCGACGTGCTCGGGGTGCATGAGTGGCGTGAGGGGCTGCGACGCGGACTGGCCTCGCACCATGCGGGGATGCTCCCGACCTTCCGGCACACGGTCGAGGAACTTTTCGTGCGCGGCCTGGTCCGGATGGTGTTCGCCACCGAGACGCTCGCGCTCGGCATCAACATGCCCGCTCGCTCGGTGGTTCTCGAGCGTCTCGTGAAGTACAACGGCGAATCGCACGTCGACCTGACGCCCGGCGAGTTCACGCAGCTGACCGGTCGCGCCGGCCGTCGCGGGATCGACGTCGAGGGTCACGCCGTCGTGGTGTGGACACCCGAGGTGGTGCCGGAGGAGGTCGCCGGCCTCGCCGGCGCGCGGACGTTCCCGCTGCGGAGTTCGTTCTCCCCGGAATACAACATGGCGGTCAACCTGCTCGGCCGATTGGGCCTGGACGGCGCGCGTGAGCTGCTCCATCGGTCGTTCGCCCAATTCCAGGCCGATCGATCGGTCGTCGGTCAGGCGCGAAAGCTGGACGAGGCGCAACGGGCGCTGCGCAAGCTCGACGGTGAGCTGGCCCGCGCCGCGCAGGCGCGGGGGCTGGAACCCGGTGGCGCCGAATCGGATTCGGACGACGGTCCGTACGCGGGCTTCCTCGGTTACATCACTTTGCGCGAGGACATCCGCCGCCGTGAACGAGACCTCAAGTACCGCAAGCGGGTCAATACACACGACGCCATCACCGCCGACCTGGCCGCGCTCAAACGCGGTCATGTCATCGGCGTACCCGTCGGCCGGCACCGCGGTCTGGCGGTCATCATCGAACCGGCCACGCAAGCACAAGATCCGAAGCCGCTCGTACTGACCGAGGACGCCTGGTGCGGACGCGTCGGTACCCGCGACTTCGTCAACCCGCCCGAGGTGCTGGGCAACATGCGGATGCCGAAGAACGCCGACCGACGCACCGGGCGCGGCCGCCGCGACCTGGCGTCGGCGTTGCGATCGACCGGCATCGAGATGCCGCGCGGACGTCAGAAGAAGCGCGCCGACGCCGCCGACGACACCGAACTCGCGAACCTTCGGCGAACCCTGCGCGCGCACCCGGCACATCAGCTGTCCAACGGTGACGAGCTGTTCCGGCTCGCCGAACGCCGTAACCGGCTGGTGCGCGACATCGTCAACGCCGAGCGCAGCATCGGGGAGCGGACGTCCACCCTCGGGGTCACCTTCGATCACATCGTCGGCGTCCTCAGCGAGCTGGGATATCTCGAGCGCGTCGCCGAGTCGACCGAGTCCACCGGGCACACGATGATGGTGACCGATTCGGGCAAGCTGCTCGGCCGTATCTACAGCGAGAGCGACCTGGTCGTGACCGAGTGCATCCGAGCCGGGGTCTGGGACGAGTTGTCACCCCCCGACCTCGCCGCGGTCGTCGCCGCACTCGTCTACGAGAGCCGGCGCGACAGTTACAGCGGGGTCGACGCCCTGCCCGGCAGCAGCTCGATGCGTGCGGCGATGGCCGCGACCGTCGAGATCTGGTCGCGGGTCACCGCGGTCGAGCAGCGTCATCGGGTCAGTCCGACACGCGAACCCGACACCGGTTTCTCGGTCGCCGTGGCCACGTGGGCGTCGGGTCGTTCGCTCGGCGAGGCCCTGTTGCTGGCGGGCGAACGCGGACAGCTGCTCTCTCCGGGCGACTTCGTGCGGTGGAACCGGCAGGTCGTGGACCTGCTCGAACAGATCCGACTCGGGGTGGGCTCCGACACGCGCCTCGGTGGGACGGCGCGGGCAGCGGTCAAGGCCATCCGCCGCGGCGTGGTCGCCGCCGAGCTCGGCTGAACCGCGCCGTCGACCTCCGCCGACGAGTGTGGGCCGGTGTCGGTTCACCGGACGACGCGACGCCGGGCCACGCGCGATGTTCGCTGATAGTGCCAGGCCGCTGAGGTAACGTTCATCCCGCATTCGGTGTCGGCGTGTCCTGCCCCGATACTGCCGCGACGTCACAGTTCGCCGGCACCCGTCCGGGTGAACGGCCGAGTGGGAGGGACTCATGACCGACCCGTACAACCCCAACCCGTCCCAGCCGAATCCCTCCGGTGATCAGTCCGGTCCCGACGGCAAGACCGAGATCGTGAACCTCCCCGGCGCCACTCCGGCGGGCGCCCCGCAGGCCGACCCGACCACCATGGCCCCCAACCCGGGCTCCGCCAACCCCGGGTCACAGAACCCGGGTTATGGTCAGCCGCAACAGAATCCGTACCAACAGAATCCCTACCAGCAAAACCCGTACCAGCAGCCGGGTGGGCCGACGGGCCAGCCGCCCCAGTCGGCCCCGTCTCAGTCCCAGCCGACTCAGGTCGGTCATCCCGGCGGACAACCGGGGCAGTACGGACAACCGGCCGGTCAGCCCTACGGGCAGCCCGGCGGTCAGTATGGCGCCGAGCAACACGGAGCCGGTCAGTACGGGGGACCGGGTCAGTACGGGGCGGGTCAGTACGGGGCGGGTCAGTACGGGGCACCCGGACAGTACGGCCAGCAGCCCGCCGGCCAGGACCCGTACGCCCAGAACCAATACGGGCAGAACCAATACGGGCAGTACGGGGGCGGCGACCAGTTCAGCGGAATGGCGACCGGGAAGTCGAACAAGACCGCCCGGACGCTGATGTTCGTCGTCGGCGGCGCGCTGCTCCTCATCGCCGCGATCGTGCTGATCACCGCATTCCTCTTCCCCGGATGGGCACCGAAGAACCTCGATCAGCAGGCGGCGCAGGACGGCGTGCAGAAGATCCTCACCGAGGACTACCAGGCCAGCGACGTCTCCGACGTCCAGTGCCCGTCGGGGCAGCGGGTGGAGACCGGAGCATCGTTCACGTGCTCGGTCACCGTCGGCGGGCAGCAGCAGCAGGTCACCGTCACGTTCATCGACGACGACGGCCGCTACGAGGTCTCGCGCCCCAGCTGACTCGACCGGCTGTGACGTCCGGCCTCAGCCGGCTGCTACATGCGGCCTCAGCCGGCTGCTACATGCGGCCTCAGCCGGCCTGGGGCCAGCCGAGAGCCTTGGCCAGCCTCCCCACCGACGCTCCGATACCCAGCTCCTCGACGAGCTCCGCGAGGGCCGCGGGGTCGGCGGGCTCGGCCGGGAGGATGTCCGAACCGCTGTCGATCGTTTCGGCGTCGGTGCGCACGGAGACGACGGTCCGCGCCGCCTGCAGGTACTCGACCGAGGCGAGCAGTGCCTTGCGGCTCCGTGTCGGAACCGATGACGACGGGTCGGCGGCAG